>JANOCP010000395.1:0-17060 GCA_031412235.1 Polaromonas sp. | reverse complement strand
AGGCGGTTACCTTTTTTGAGGATGGTCAAATCTTCAAGCGCCGCATTGGCGCGCAGCTGAGGCAGCGTCAGGTTGCGCGTTTTGCGCAGCATCCGCACATCGACCAGCATCCAGCGCGGCTGGTCTCGCTTTGACTTGGGGTCGTAGTAATGCGAGGCTGGGTCAAACTGCGTGGCGTCGGGGTAGGGTGTTGAAGCTACCTGGGCGATGCCGACAATACCTGGCTCGGCACAACTGGAGTGATAAAACAGCACGCCGTCACCCACCTGCATTGCGTCGCGCATGAAGTTTCGCGCCTGGTAGTTGCGCACCCCGACCCAGGGCACAGTCGAATCTCTGGCTGCGAGCGCGTCGTCGACCGAACATTCGCCCGGTTCGGATTTCATGAGCCAGTATTTCGTCAAGGTCTTGCCTCATGCCTTGGGAATCCCAGACTCATCTGAATCGACATGCTATTAAATAAATAGCTATACATAGCCGTAGTTATTGGGCTGGTAGCATATTTGACAATAAATATGTCTTGAAATAGCCAAAAATAACATTGAGGTCGTCGCCGGCCAGCTCACCAGCGGTCAGTCGCTCAGTCCTTGCCCAGGCTGCTCAACTGCCCCGAATCAAGCTGCTCCAATAGCAATCGCAGGGCGGCGGCGTTTTGCTCGTCTTTTGCCTCGTTCAGGGCGTCCATCAGCACGTCCCTGATGTCGGTGTCTGTCACCAGTTCCATGTCCCAATCGGGAAACAGTCGCTCGCGTACCTCTTCAGTAGAGCTGAGCAGCACTATGCTTTCATGGCGGGGGTCGGCTTTCAGGTTTGTCATCAACTGCGTGACGTTGTCGCGTGGGCCTTCGAGCCACTGAAAAAATATGCCGCTGCCAAACACCAGCAGGCCGGTGATGCCTTGTGCGGGGTTATAACGCCGCGCAGTTTCGATGATTCGTGCCACCGCTGCGTCGTCGATGTCCGGAGTGGCGCGGCTGCAATAAACCATGTTGAAAAGCAGCGGAAAGGTGTGACCCGACAGGGGTTCGTCGCTTTGTGGGCGGTGTGTGGTGCTCATGAAGCTTGTCTTTCGGGGAAATGTCACGCCGTTGAACCAGCGTGGGGAAGTGCGTCGAGGATAGCGCACTGGGGGCAACCTTTCATTGAAAGTAGCGCTTTTTGTCAGTTTCCGGCCTACACAAACCCTTCGTACAAGGGCCTTCTGGCAATTTGACCCTTCCACTTCGAGCAGGAAGCCTGAACAAGGTTTTTCTGAGTTTCGTTCAGCTTTCGTTCAGCTGGCCCTTTGTAAGCTTGCGTCTACCTCAACCAAGGAGCTAACCATGAAACGTTCTGTCATTATTTGCCTCACCACAGTGCTCGCTGCAGGCGCTCAGGCCCAAACTTTCGACGATACCGCTCGTGTGCGCACTGTGAATCCAAAATACGAAAATGTCTCTGTTCCGCGCAATGAATGTACAAATCAGTGGGTGACCGAGCCGCAACCCGTGGCATCGTCGCGAAATTACGGCGGCTTGGCGCTTGGTGGTATCGCTGGCGCGGTGTTGGGAAACCAGGTTGGCAGAGGTCGTGGTCGAGATACGGCCACTGCTTTGGGTGCGGTCGTTGGCGCGCTGGCTGGCGAACACTTCGCCAATCAGAACAGCTGGGGTGGTGGCTATCAGCAAGTATCGCCGCAGCAGCAGCGCCAGGTGCAAAGCTGCCGCACCGTCAATGACCAGCAGTCTCGCCTTACGGGCTACCAGGTCGAGTACGAATATCGCGGTCAGGTCTACAGCACGGTGACCCGCGAGAACCCTGGTCGTACCCTCGGTGTTCGTGTCTCCGTAGCACCCATAGAGCCGGTGGGTCAGGTGGGACGTGATTACCAGGGCATACGCGAATACCAGGGTGGGCGAGATGACCGTGGCCACCGTGGTGAACGCGAGTACCATGGCACTTACAACCGATGAACGCATTTTCCAAACTGCTCTGCACTGCCTTGCTGGTGGTGTCCAACCTGGCCTGGGCCAACCTGAGCCGCGATGACGCCGCTGCAGCGGCTCAACGGGCCAGTGGCGGGCGCGTGCTTTCGGTCGACAAATCCGAGTCATCGGGTCAGCCGGTTTGGCGTGTCAAAGTGGTTACGCCGGCCGGGGAGGTTCAGGTGATTCATGTGAACGTTGCCACTGGCGAGGTCCGTTAGGCTGCTTGCCGCAGCCTCCTTGCCATGCGTTTGTTACTGATTGAGGACGACGCCGCGTTGCGGCTTACCCTGGCCCGCCAGCTCGAGGCCGATGGATACCGTGTCGACCAGGCCAGGGATGGTGAAGAGGGGCTATTTCTGGCACGCGAGTACCCGGTGGATCTGCTTATTGTCGACCTGGGGCTACCCAAACTGAACGGGCTGACCATCGTGCAGCGCCTGCGTCAAGAAGGAAGCGCTGTACCGGTCCTGATCCTCACTGCGCGCGGCAGTTGGCAGGACAAGGTGGTCGGCCTGGAAGCTGGCGCCGATGACTATTTGGTCAAGCCTTTTGAATACCCGGAATTGGTCGCGCGGCTCAAGGCCTTGATGCGACGCTCCCTTAAGTCGGCGTCAGACGTGCTGAACTTGGGTCCCCTCAGTATTGACTTGTTGAAGCAGTCGGTGCGGCTCAACGGCGCGGTGCTGGAGCTCACGACTTTCGAGTACCGCCTGCTCGAAACCCTGGTACGGCAGCGCCCGGGCATTGTCAACAGGCAGGCGCTATCGGACTACCTCTACCCGCACGGGGAAGATCGTGACAGCAACGTGCTGGAGGTGCTGGTAGGTCGGCTCAGGCGAAAGCTGGACCCTGACGGTGGCGCTGGGCTCATCGACACCGTACGCGGTCGGGGTTACCGGTTCAATATCGAATGAGCCGGGGCTACTCGATTCGTAGTCGGCTCTTGCTGGGTGCAGCGCTGGTGCTGCTGGCGTTTCTGACGGGTGCAGGGCTTGCGGTGCAGCGTGCCCATGCTGAAAGCGTAAGGGCGGCCTACTACAGCAGACTGCAGGGCACTGTCTACCTGCTGCTGGCAGCTGCAGAAGTTGATGCCGCTGGTGCGCTGGTGATGCCGCCCGAGTTTGCCGAGCCACGCCTGTCGCTACCGGAGTCTGGACTTTATGCGGGTGTCTATAACCAGCTGCGCAATTCGCAGTGGCAATCGGCTTCGGCAGTGGGTCATCAGCTGAAGTCTGCGCTACCGTTTCTGCGCAGCCTGCAGGCGGGCCAGTGGCGTAGCGAGACAGTGGATGGGGCTGGCAGGTCCTTTCTGTCGGTCAGCTATGCCGTCACCTGGAAGGCTTCTGCGCGCAATGCAACGCTGGTGCTGACGGTGCTAGAAGACCGCACCGCCTTTGATCGTGAAGTCGGCACCTTTGCCCGCACCCTGTGGCTCTGGCTGGGCGGTGCTACTGCGCTGCTGCTGCTGGCCCAGCTCATGCTGCTTCGCTGGGGCCTGGCACCGCTGCGGCATGCGGCCAGCGAGATCCGGCGTATCGAAGAAGGGCGGCAATCGCGCGTTGAGGGCCGCTACCCCACCGAAATCTCCGGCCTCACGGACAACCTGAACACCCTGATCCAGCAAGAGCGCGTGCGCCAGGCCCGACACCGCGAGGCATTGAGCTTTCTGGCCCACAGCCTGAAGACGCCGCTAGCCGTGCTGCGCAGCGCGATGGCCGAGCCGACACAACTGCCGGCCACGGTAGCCCAACAGGTGAGCCGCATGGATGACATCGTTCAGCATCAATTGGCGCGCGCCATCGCCGGGGGCGCTGCGCGCTTTGCAGCGCCGCTTCTGCTGGCGCCCATCCTTGAGCGTATCCGTGGCGCGCTGGCCAAGGTGTATGCCGAAAAGGCTCTGGCCTTCAGCGTCGATTGCCCGCCCGACCTCGACTGGCGTATCGCTGAAGGTGATGTTTTCGAGATGCTGGGTAACCTGCTGGACAACGCGGCCAAGTGGGCAAGTAGCCGCGTTGAAGTGCGGGTGTGGCGCGAAGCCGGGCGCTTGTGTATCTGCATCAACGACGACGGCCCCGGCTTCAGTGATACCGAGTCGGTGCTGCGGCTTTATGTGCGGGGCGACGAGCGCGTGCCTGGGCATGGCGTGGGACTGGCTGTGGTGAGCGATCTTGTCGCAAGTCATCAGGGTGAGATGAGTCTCTCACGCGCCTTGATCGGTGGCGCCCGCGTGGATATTGTGTTGCCGATAGCTTAAGAGGGACGCGTTGTCTGAGAAGCAAGATGCGAGTGCGCCAGATTGGCAACCCGCTGGTCCGCCGCCCGAGCGGCCTCATCGCGCGTGAGCCAGGTCCTGTCGCTGTCTATTTCATGCAAGGGCGGCAGGGATTCAATGTGGATGACGTCGATGTACCAGGGACCGTCGGGGAGATGGCACAGTCTGGCCATGTAGTGCCGGCCGTTGGCGACGCCGGGGACGTATGCCTCAATTGTTTCTGGTGCTTCGGCTTCTGCTTGTATTTCCATTGCTCGTCTTTCCAAATCCCGATTATTCGCAACCCGCCCTTGTCCTTCGCGAGGATGAGCACCGGGTACAGCTCAACCTTTTAGTTCCACACCTAGCGCCGCGAGTTTTTTGGCATAAGCATCCCTGCGTTTTGCGGCTTTGTCTGCTGTCTCGATGGCCTTCTGAATCGCCTTGGGCCCTTTTTTTGCAACGGCTTTGATCAATTCGAACTTGTGGGCAGCCTCGGCCTCCGCCCTCCTGAAAGTGGCGATGAGATCGGCATGGGCCAGGGATGGATTCACAAATACCACTTCAGGTTGTCAAACAGATAGCCGGTGGGCGATTTGGCAAGTGCATGCTCGTGGTAACCTCCGGCGTTGCGGCAACCAGCAGGCCCTTTTTCCATACCTTCAAGCGATTAGCCCGCAGCCGGATAGCCTCAATTTTGTCCCGCGCCTGCAGCAGCACAAAGCTGGCGTCGCAGCCCACGTCCAGCCCATAGCCCTCAAGGTGCATCACCTTTGCCGCGTTGACAGTCACTGCGTCAAAGCACTGGCGAATGCCTTTCTGGCTGGTCATCTGCGCCACATGCAGGCCCATGTGCGCCACTTCCAGCATGTCGCCGCTGCCCATGCCGTACCAGGGGTCCATCACGCAGTCGTGGCCAAAGGCGACGTTAACGCCGGCGGCCATCAGCTCGGGTACGCGGGTCATGCCGCGGCGTTTGGGATAGCTGTCGTGGCGGCCTTGCAGGGTGATGTTGATCAGCGGGTTGGCAATGACGCTGACGCCGCTTTCGGCGATCAGAGGCAGCAGTTTTGAAACGTAGTAGTTGTCCATGCTGTGCATGCTGGTGCTGTGGCTGCCGTTGACGCGGCGCTGAAGGCCGAGGCGCCGGGCTTCAAACGCCAAGGTTTCGATGTGACGCGACAGCGGGTCGTCTGATTCGTCGCAGTGCATGTCGACCAGCAAGCCACGTTCAGCGGCGATTTCGCACAGCAGTTTGACGCTGGCTGAACCGTCCGCCATGGTGCGCTCAAAGTGCGGTATGCCGCCAACTACATCCACGCCCATGTCGAGCGCGCGTATCAGGTTGTTCAGTCCGCCTGTTGACCTCAAAACGCCGTCTTGCGGAAAGGCCACCAGTTGCAGGTCAATATAGGGTGCAACGCGGCGTTTGACTTCAAGCAAGGCCTCTACCGGCAGCATGCTGGCATCGCTGGTGTCTACATGGCTGCGAATCGCCAGCAGGCCCTTGGCCACAGCCCAGTCGCAGTAGGTAAGGGCGCGTTCTACCAGCGCGTCAGCCGTCAACAGCGGCTTGAGCTCGCCCCACAGCGCAATGCCTTCAAGCAGGGTGCCGCTTTCGTTGACACGCGGCAGGCCGTAGCTCAGGGTGGCGTCCATGTGAAAGTGCGGGTCTACAAAAGGCGGGCTGAGCAGGTAGCCACCTGCATCGACCACTTCGCTTGCTGGTGCGCTCAGCGCGGGCTCTACGGCGGTGATGCGGCCAGCCTGTACGGCAACCGACATGCCGGTGCGGCCGTCGGGCAGGGTGGCGTTGGTGATCAACAGGTCAAGCAATTCGGCCTTCTCCCATGTGATGAGGTTCTAGCGAACCCTTCAAGCAGGGGCCGCGGAACCGGCTTCGCCGGGCCGGAGGCGCAGCGGCCCCCTCGGGGGGCAGGCAGCACACGAAGTGAGCGACCGTGGGGGTCATTTAGTGCCAAAAATGCGATCTCCGGCGTCGCCGAGCCCCGGCAGGATGTAACCGTGGCTGTTGAGCTCGCGGTCTATGGATGCCGTGTAGATATGTACATCAGGGTGGGCTTTTTGCAGGGCTGCAATGCCTTCGGGGCAGGTTAGCAGGCAGACAAACTTGATGGACTTGGGGTTGAGCTCCTTCAGGCGCTCGACAGCTGCAATGGCTGAATTGCCGGTGGCCAGCATCGGGTCTACCACCACCACATCGCGCTCTTGCATGTCGTGTGGCATCTTGAAGTAATACTCAACTGCCGTCAGGGTTTTAGGGTCACGGTACAGGCCTACGTGGCCGACCCTTGCGCCAGGCACTACGCTGAGCATGCCTTCAAGAATGCCGTTACCGGCGCGCAGTATGGACACAAACACCAGCTTTTTTCCGTCTATGACTTTGCAGGTGGCGGTTTCAAGCGGGGTTTCAATCTCGATCTCCTGCATGGGCATGTCGCGCGTGACCTCGTAGGCCATCAGCATGCTCAGCTCATTGAGCAGGGTGCGAAAGGTATTGGTTGAGGCGTCTTTGCGGCGCATCAGGGTCAGCTTGTGCTGCACAAGAGGGTGGTCAATCAGGTGGACTTTTGGGTTTTGCAGTGTCATGTCAAAGTCATGTAGTTATTCTGTTAAAAAACTGTGCCGTCGCTTTGAATATTCAAAGGCGGCAAGCCCTGGTGCAATTGCTGTGCCAAGGCGCGCCCCGCAGCCCAGGTACCGCCTTCAAGCACGCAGGCCAGGGGCATCTGGTCGGCAGTTAATCCTAACTGCTCGCGTACCAGCGGTGCAAGCTCGTCAAGCAGCGCCACTGTCAGTGCGCGCCACTCGACAATCAGTTCGTCCCCAGCAGCATGCAATCGCCCAGCCTGTGATGCGTCTTTCAGGCGCAAGACACCGGCGTCCAGAAACAGGCCGCCGTTGCGGTATTCGGGCAAGCCGGTCAGGGCGTCCAGGCCTTCCACCTCGATGCCTGCCCACTCAAACGGTTCGAGCAAGGAATAGGTCAGCCACTGCGAGAGTTTGTGAAACGGCATCCAGCCATCGCTGGCATTGCCTGCCACACTGCTGCGTGCTGCTGCGTGCCGCCAGCAGTCGCCAAGCGCGGTGTTGTAAATAGCATTCTGTGCAGGCCAGATGGGGGCCAGGCCGGTTAGAAGCACATCAAGCAGGTCGTGCGCCTGAAGCGCTGAGCTGTTTTTGGTGAGCAGGTCAAACAGGTGGCCGGGCCTGCCAGGATTGCCAAATAAATCGGGCTGGTCTTGCAATGCCTCGCCGAGGCGGCGCAACAGCGCGGCGCGACCCTCAAGGCCCACCAGCGGGTTGCTGGCTGTCACCTGAAATGCGTTGCCCAATTGCGCAGCAGTGACAGATTGCAGGCCCTGGGCATCAGCCTGCAGCGGGTGAGCAGCATCACTTGAAAAAAGGCCAGACATAAACGCGTGAAAACTGGCTACGCCCAGCCCTTCAGAGCGGGTGTACTCATTGCTGTAACCTAGACTGGCCGCCGGTTCGCGATAAGCCCAGTCGTGGCCCGCTCCAGCATCAAGCAGCACACTGACCAGTGCCAAGTCAATTTGCACCCGGGCTTTTTCAATCGGTGACGACTGGGCCAGCGCCAGATTCAGCTGTCCGGCCCGGTCTATGCCACCGGCCTCAAAATGCCGCCATCGGCTGTGATACGGAATTTTCAGGTCGGGATAGCGCGCCAAGGTCATTTTGG
The DNA here is from genome assembly GCA_031412235.1 of Polaromonas sp. Classification (GTDB taxonomy): domain Bacteria; phylum Pseudomonadota; class Gammaproteobacteria; order Burkholderiales; family Burkholderiaceae_C; genus Polaromonas. The sequence goes on along the minus strand of JANOCP010000395.1, from coordinate 9,118 downwards.
CGACCAGTGTGGCGGTGGTGAGCATGGCGCCATCATTGATCGTGAACCAGGCGGACTCACCACGCCTGGCCCGCGCCAGCAGGCCTTGGGCTCGTGCGCGTATGGTTTTTGTCGACCGGAGCTCAGCGATGGCGGCTAAAGCCGATCCGTGGCCGGCGTCAGGTCCAGAGTCAGGCATCCAGGCCCCGGCCTTTGGCCTTTTTGAGTTCTTCGGCTGTGGGTACGGCACCGGGGGTGAAGTAGCCTGCAGCCATTTTGGCGTCCATTTCTACCTGCGCATCAGCGGGGATCATGTATTCAGGGATGTTAACGCGCTCGACTACCTCAATGCCTGCCCGGGTGATGGCTTCGTATTTCATGTTGCTCATCGACACAAGGCGGTGGATTTTGCGAATACCCAGCCAGTTCAGTACGTCAGGCATGAGTTCCTGAAATCGCATGTCCTGTACGCCAGCCACGCATTCGGTGCGGTTGAAGTACTGCGCGGCTGTGTCGCCGCCAACCTGGCGCTTGCGGGCGTTGTAGACCAGAAATTTGGTCACTTCACCCAAAGCCCGGCCTTCCTTGCGGAAATAGGACACCAGCCCTACACCACCACGCTGCGCACCCTGAATGCATTCCTCGATGGCATGCGTGAGGTAAGGCCTGCAGGTGCAGATGTCAGAGCCAAACACATCAGAGCCGTTACATTCGTCGTGCACGCGGGCGGTGAGTTCAATTTGGGGATTGGCCAGGTCGCGCGGATTGCCAAAAATATAGGCTGTGAGCCCGCCAATCGGTGGCAGAAACACTTCAAGGTCGCTGCGGGTCACCAGCTCGGGGTACATGCCGCCGGTTTCTTCAAACAGCACGCGGCGCAGGTCGGCCTCTGTGCAATTAAAGCGCTTGGCGACCTCAGGCAAAAACCATACCGGCTCGACCGCCACCTTGGTCACCATGGCCGCACCGCCAGCGGTTAAAAACTTGCCATCAGCCTTGAGTCGACCTGACTGCAGGGCCTCAATCACCTCCGGCAGGATCACGTGCGCCTGCGTGACGGCAATGGTGGGACGAATGTCGTAACCCGCCGCCAGCTCGTGTGCAAACACCTCGGCTACGGTTGCGCCCCAGGGGTCCATGGCGACGATGCGGCCAGGCTCACTCCATTGTGGGTAAGGACCAATCACGTCGGTCGGCATGGTGTTGGTCAAATCCGCCTTGTGTAGGGGCGACAGGCCGCCGGAAGCAACAGCTAGCGCCCGGTAAATGCTGTATGAGCCGCTGTGGGTACCAATCACGTTGCGATGGCTGCGTTTGGTGGTGGTGCCTACCACCGGGCCGCGCGCCGTTGCGGTGGCTGCAGCCCAGGCAATGGGCAGCGCACCCTGGCCGCTCGCATGTGATGTCAGGCGGATGTGATTCGACCCAGGCGAAGAGGGCGATTGAGGCGAAGGCGGTAAGGAAGCAGTATCGAAAGACTTGGCGACAACTTCAGCAGACATTGCAGACCCTTCAAAGAAATCAATGTAGCAATGACCGTGCCGCTTTACAAGATATTGGTCTAAAACCCGTCAGCTTGTGCGTGCAAACAACGGGTTAATTTTCCTTGCCGTTTTCCCTTACCGTTTCGTGCCTTTAAAAATACTGCCCAAAACACCCCGAATAATTTCGCGCCCCACGGCTGAGCCCATGGTGCGCACTGCCGATTTGGCCATGCTTTGCGCCAGGCCATCATGCACGCCGCCGCGCGGGCCGGTGGTGCCAAACAAGACGTCTTTCAAGCCACCCAGGATGCCACCTGATTCAGTCTGCCCGGCTGCGCCGCCGCCAGGAGCCGCGCTTGCTGCGGGTGCACTTGCGGCAGCGCGGTCCTGGAGCTTTTCATAAGCTGATTCGCGGTCGACGGCTTTTTCATACACGCCCGCGACCAGTGAGTTTTGCAGTAACGCCCTGCGTTGGTCTGGCGTAATCGGACCAATCTGGCTGCCTGGCGGCAGAACATAAGCCCGCTCGGTCACGGTGGGCCTGCCTTTGGCGTCGAGCAGGCTGACGAGGGCTTCACCCACGGCAAGTTCGGTAATGGCGGTTTCAATGTCCAGGCCGGGCTTCTGACGCATGGTCTGGGCCGTGGCCTTGACGGCTTTCTGGTCACGGGGTGTGAAAGCCCGCAGGGCGTGCTGCACGCGGTTGCCGAGCTGGGCCAGCACCGAATCAGGAATATCCAGCGGGTTTTGCGTTACAAAATAAACGCCTACGCCTTTGGAGCGCACCAGACGCACCACCAGTTCAATGCGTTCAACGAGCACCTTGGGCGCTTCGTTGAAGAGCAAATGCGCTTCGTCAAAAAAGAATACCAGCTTGGGTTGCTCGGGGTCACCGATTTCGGGTAGTTGCTCAAAAAGCTCCGACAGCATCCACAACAAAAAGGTCGCGTACAGGCGCGGCGAATTCATGAGCTTGTCGGCGGCCAGGATGTTGATGACGCCCTTGCCGCTGCTGTCAGTCTGCATGAAGTCGCTGATGTTGAGCATGGGCTCGCCAAAGAATTTATCGGCACCCTGGCTCTCAATTTGCAGCAAGCCGCGCTGTATGGCCCCCACGCTGGCGGCGCTGACATTGCCATACTTGGTGGTGAATTCACTTGCGTTGTCGCCGACATACTGCAGCATGGCGCGCAGGTCTTTGAGGTCAAGCAGCAGCATGCCGTTGTCGTCGGCAATCTTGAAAACGAGGTTCATCACGCCGGCCTGGGTCTCATTAAGGTTGAGCATGCGACCCAACAGCAGCGGGCCCATGTCTGAAATGGTGGCGCGCACCGGGTGGCCCTGTTCGCCAAACACATCCCATAAAGTGGCTGGGCAGGCCATGGATTCGGGCAGTTCGATTCCGCGCTCTTTCAGGATCCCGGCCATTTTGTCGCCAATTTTGCCGGCCTGACTGATGCCTGTCAGGTCACCCTTGACGTCGGCCATGAAGACCGGAACCCCTATTTTCGAGAAATTCTCGGCCATGGTTTGCAGCGTGACGGTCTTGCCGGTACCGGTAGCCCCGGTAATCAAACCGTGGCGATTGGCCAGGGCGGGCAGCAGCTCAGAGGCGATGGTTGCGTTCTTTGCAATCAAGAGGGGCTCAGCCATGGGGTGTCCTGCGGTGAAAAAGTAAAATGGGTGGACTAGATTAAATCAAACTTAAGGAATATCGTGGCCGGTCACAGTAAATGGGCGAATATTCAGCACCGCAAGGGTCGTCAGGACGAAAAGCGACAGCGCATCTGGACCCGTGTGATGCGTGAGATCATGGTTGCTGCCCGCATGGGTGGTGGTGATATCGCTACAAATCCGCGCCTGCGCCTGGCGGTAGAAAAGGGCAAAGCAGCCAATATGCCGGGTGAAAACGTCAAATACGGCATCGCCAAGGCCACGGGCAGCCTGGAGGGCGTGCAGTACGAAGAAGTGCGTTACGAAGGTTACGGCATTGGCGGCGCGGCCATCATCGTGGACTGCATGACCGACAACAAGGTGCGTACGGTGGCCGAAGTGCGCCACGCGTTTTCCAAGCACGGCGGCAATATGGGCACCGAGGGCTCAGTGGCGTTTCAGTTCAAGCATTGCGGCCAGCTGATTTTTGCCCCGGGCACCAGCGAAGACTTGTGTGTGGAAGTCGCGCTTGAGGCAGGTGCAGACGACGTGATTGCCCATGACGACGGCGCCATTGAGGTGCTGACACCCTATGCCGACTTTGAGGCCGTAAAAAATGCGCTTGAAGCGGCTGGCCTGACGGCCGAGATAGCCGAGGTCACCATGCGCGCCGACAACACCATCGACATGGCAGGCGCTGAGGCCGCCAAAATGCAGCGGCTGCTTGACGTGCTTGAAGACCTTGACGATACGCAAAACGTGTTTCATAACGCAGCACTTTCAGAATGAAGCGGGACAAAAGCACAAATGAATACTGAAAAAAAGGGAATTCCTGCATGAAAGTTTTAGTTGTAGGCGGCGGTGGCCGTGAGCATGCGCTGGCGTGGAAACTGGCGCAATCGCCGAAGGTGCAGGCGGTGTATGTGGCACCGGGTAATGGCGGCACAGCGCTGGACCCCCGGCTTGAGAATATAAATATCACCGATGTCCAGGCGTTGCGGGTGTGGGCCGCTACTGAAAAGATAGCGTTGACCGTGGTCGGCCCTGAGCAACCGCTGGCCGCCGGCATTGTTGACGAGTTCAGGGCTCACGGACTGCGTGTGTTTGGCCCGACCAAAGCCGCAGCGCAGCTTGAAAGCTCCAAGGCGTTTTCAAAAGCCTTCATGAAGCGCTACGGCATTCCGACGGCCGAGTACGAAACCTTTACCGACGCACTGGCCGCGCATGCATACGTCGATGAAAAAGGCGTACCCATTGTGGTTAAGGCGGATGGCCTGGCTGCCGGCAAGGGCGTGGTGGTGGCCATGACTTTGCATGAGGCGCATGAAGCGATTGAATTCATGTTGGCCGCTGGCCCTGACCAGAACGTGCTGGGCGTAACGCACAACGAGGGCGGGGCGCGGGTTGTTATTGAGGAGTTTTTGCAGGGCGAAGAAGCCAGCTTTATCGTCATGTGTGATGGCAAAAACGTTGCCGCCATGGCCACCAGTCAGGACCACAAGCGCCTGCTGGACGGTGACCAGGGCCCCAACACGGGCGGCATGGGTGCCTATTCACCCGCGCCAGTGGTGACGCCCGAGGTTCATGCCCGGGCCATGCGCGAGATCATCCTGCCCACCATCAAGGGCATGGAAAAAGACGGTATTCCGTTTACCGGCTTTTTGTATGCAGGCCTGATGATTGATGCACAAGGCAAGCCCAAGACGCTTGAATTCAATTGCCGCATGGGTGACCCTGAAACCCAGCCCATCATGATGCGGCTCAAAACCGATCTATACGACGTGATGATGGCGGCCACTTCTGGTGGGCTGGATGAAGTCGAGCTTGAATGGGATCGTCGACCGGCCCTGGGTGTGGTGATGGCCGCGCATGGCTATCCGCTGTTTCCGCGCAAGGGCGACGTTGTGCACGGACTGCCCCGTCTAACCGATGAGTCTGCTGAGGACGCCATGGTGTTTCATGCAGGTACCGTCAGGCAGGCCAACGACACGGTTACTTCTGGCGGTCGCGTTCTGTGTGTGACGGCACTGGGCAGCACCGTCAGGGCCGCGCAGCAACGTGCTTACGAAGTCGCTCAGGACGTCAGGTTTGAGGGCGCGCAGATGCGTAAAGACATTGGCTACAGAGCCATCAAATCCTGAGGAGCTGAATGTGCAGACCGTTGATCTTCCCGGCGTACGGGCTTTTTTGCTGGGTTTGCAGCAGCGCATCACTGGTGCCATGTCAAGCCTGGACGGTAATTCATTTGTCACCGACCAATGGCAAAAAGAGCCAGGCGAGCTCTTGCAGGGTAATGGCATTACGCAAATCCTGGAGCAAGGCAATGTGTTTGAGCGCGCAGGTTGCGGCTTTTCACATGTGCGCGGGCCCAAATTGCCACCGTCGGCAACCCAGCACCGGCCCGAGCTGGCGGGCGCGCCGTTTGAGGCTATGGGCGTTTCACTGGTGTTTCACCCGCGCAACCCTTTTGTCCCCACGGTGCACATGAATGTGCGGATGCTGGCCGCGACGCCTGTTGATGGCTCGGCCGCAGTGTGCTGGTTTGGTGGCGGTATGGATTTGACGCCGTATTACCCCTTTGACGAAGATGCGGTGCACTTTCACCAGACCTGCAAGGATGCGCTTGAGCCCTTTGGCGCTGACAAATACCCGCGCTTTAAAAAGTGGTGTGATGAATACTTTTATCTAAAGCATCGCAATGAGCAACGCGGCATAGGGGGCGTATTTTTTGATGATTTTCAGGAGCTTGGGCCTGAGCAGAGCTTTGCCATGATGCAGAGCGTGGCCGATTCGCTAATCAAGGCGTACTTGCCGATTGTTGAGAAGCGTCAGCAGACTGTTTACGGCGAGCGCGAGCGCGAGTTTCAGTTGTATCGTCGCGGCCGTTATGTTGAGTTCAACCTGGTCTGGGACCGGGGGACGCATTTTGGCCTGCAGTCCGGCGGCCGTACCGAGTCGATTTTGATGTCCATGCCGCCGCTGGCAAGCTGGTCGTACCAGCGTCAGGTCGAAGCCGGATCACATGAGGAGCGGCTGTATAAAGAGTTTTTACCCCGGCGGGACTGGATTTGATTTCGAAAGCCGCCGTCTCTGGCCGAAAAATCGGCGTGTTTGGCGGTTCTTTTGACCCGCCGCACAAGGCCCATGTTGCTTTGGCAAAAACTGCGATTGAAGCACTTGGGCTTGATGAGCTTCGCATAATTCCGACGGGTCAGGCCTGGCACAAGGCCCGAGACCTGAGCGCGCCAGAGCACAGGCTGGCCATGGCCCATTTGGCCTTTGCGGAAGTGCCACAGGCAGTTGTGGACAGCCGTGAAATTGTGCGTAGCGGTCCAAGCTTTACAATAGATACCCTGCGCGACCTGCAAAACGAAAACCCGGACGTACAGCTCTACCTGATCATGGGCGCAGACCAGTTTGCGGCATTCAGGCAGTGGCACGAGTGGCAGGCGATTGTATCTATTGCTATAATTTGTATAGCTGCTCGTACCCGATTTGATTGGGCTGAGAGCCAATTTGATGCCTATAAAGAGCAAAAAGCCCGTTTTTTGTCGCTTCCCATGCCTGCAATGCCCGTAAGCGCGACACAAGTCCGCGAAGCGCTGGTCTCTGATAACGAGCAAGGCAGCGATGCTATCGCCCTTGTTGGCGATATGGTCGCCGGGCCGGTTGCGCGTTATATTTCACTTCATCGGCTTTATCGCAACGCGTTATAGCCACCGTTAATTTCCCTACTGAAGCAAAGCACTGCATGACCTCTACGCCTGTCAAAACCACCGCCACCCTTGAGAAGAAGGACGTGCAGAAATTGCAGCGCGCCATCATCGATGGGCTTGAAGACGTCAAGGCGCAGGACATCATGGTGTTTGACACAGAGCACATCACGTCACTGTTCGAGCGCGTGATCATCGCGTCCGGAACCTCAAACCGCCAGACCAAGGCACTTGCCGCCAGTGTGCGCGATGCGGTGCGCGACGCCGGGTTTTCCAAGCCGCGCATTGAAGGGGAAGAAAACGGCGAGTGGATCATCGTTGACTGCGGTGCTGCCGTTGCGCACATTATGCAGCCGACCATTCGCCAGTATTACCACCTCGAAGAACTATGGGGTGACAAACCCATCAAGCTCAAATTGGGCGCGCCTGCTCCGCTGGTCAAGGCGTCCAAACCTGAACTCAAGGCAGAGCCCAAAGTTGCGGCCAGGCCCAAGGTTGGTGTCAAATCAACGTTTAAATCCCGCGCCAGCCTGAGCGCAAAACCTGTCGTCAAGCCACCGGTGAAAGACCACGAACCGGGCTATATCGGCAAACTGGGTAAAACCAGCGACTGGACTGCCAAGCGTAATGAGGCCGAGCCTGCTGCAGAGCCGGTCAAGCCGGCAAGAGCTGTAAAAACGGTTAAAGCACCCGCAAAAACCGTTGTCAAGGCACCGTCGAAACCCGCCGCCAAGCCTGCGGTTAAAACGCCCATCATCAAGGTGCCTGCGTCTAAAAAAGTCGCCGCCAAAAAAGCGCCGGCTAAAGCTGCAGCCAGGCCTGCGGCCAAAAAGCCTGCAGCCAGGAAAACCGCGCCCCGGAGCGCATGAGGCTGACGATAGTTGCCGTCGGCCAGAAAGTGCCTGACTGGGCACAAACGGCCTACGACGACTACGCCAAGCGCTTTCCGCCGGAACTCAAGGTAGAACTCAAAGCCGTAAAGACGGAGCCGCGCGCATCCAAAACGCTGGACACGCTTTTGCTCGCTGAAAGATCGCGTATTGAAGGCGCGATCAGCCGAGGCACTCATATCGTTGCTCTCGACGAGCGCGGAACCGCCGTAACTACCTTAGCCCTGGCAGAACGCCTGAAGGCCTGGCAACTGTCTGGCGATGACGTGGCCATCGTGATTGGCGGACCTGACGGGTTGGATGCGGGCTTTAAAAAAGCAGCGCACGAACGGCTGCGTCTGTCCGACCTGACCTTGCCACATGCCATGGTGCGGGTGTTGCTTATCGAGCAGCTTTACCGGGCGTGGAGCATCACGATTAACCATCCCTACCATCGTGAATAGCCTGTTTTCATATGTCTGATTTCGTTTATTTGGCTTCTCAAAGCCCAAGGCGCAGGCAGTTGCTTGAGCAGCTTGGCGTGCGCTACGAGCTGCTGTTGCCAGATTCCGATGAAGACGCAGAGGCATTGGAGGCAGTGCTTGAAAGTGAAGCACCTGCGAGCTATGTCAAACGCGTTACCGGACTCAAACTCGACGCTGCCGTGGCCCGTCTGAAGCGCCGCAAACTCCCGGCTGCGCCAGTGCTGTGCTCTGATACGACGGTGGCCATGAACCGCTGCATCTACGGCAAACCTGAGAATGCAAAAGACGCGGTGAGAATGCTCACAGAACTCTCAGGTGCAACACATCGCGTACTGACAGCAATTGCCGTGCAGTCGGGCTGCAGGCGTTTTAATGCGCTGAGTACCTCTCGCGTGAGTTTCGACGCCATGACTGCAGCGCAAATCCGGTCTTACGTGGCCACGGGTGAACCCATGGGAAAAGCCGGTGCCTATGCCATACAGGGCAGGGTCGCGCAATACATTAATCAAATCAGTGGCAGTTACAGTGGCATCATGGGGCTCCCCCTGCGTGAAACAGCTTTGTTGCTGGGCAGCTTAGGCATAAAAATCTAGCAGAATAAATAAAACATGCAGCAAGACATCCTGATTAACTGGTCTCCGCAGGAAACCCGGGTGGCCGTGGTGGAGCATGGCGCATTGCAGGAGCTACAGGTCGAACGTACGCTGGAGCGCGGGCTGGTTGGTAATGTATATCTTGGCAAGGTCGCCCGCGTGCTGCCGGGCATGCAGTCGGCCTTTATTGATATCGGCCTGGACCGCGCGGCTTTTCTGCATGTGGCTGACTTGATGAGCAGCATCAATAGCCGCCATCTTGAGGCTGAGTCAACCAGCCCTCCGCTTGCTCCACAACCGATTGAAAAGCAATTGTTTGAGGGCCAGGCGGTAATGGTGCAG
>JANOCP010000394.1:0-12102 GCA_031412235.1 Polaromonas sp. | reverse complement strand
GTCGCAGTGACACGCGTGCTGCGCTGCGTGACTTTTTTGGGGTCGATGCCGCGAGCATTGTGAAAGCGGCATTGCATTGCCTGGGCTTGTCATTGCGGGCTTGACCCGCAATCCGTGGCCCCGCACTACGCAAACATCATGCGGACGACTGTGTAGAAGTCATGGATCCCGGGTCAAGCCCGGGATGACAAAGCGTTAAAGCGTTGCGATGTCCCGTAACTATTACTTGGGCAACAAAACCTTGTCCACCACGTGAATCACGCCGTTGGACTGGTACACGTCGGCAATAGTTACCGTAGCGGAACCGCCTTTTTCATCCGTCACCATCACTTTGCCGCCAGCAGCCTTGGCTGTCAGCGTGCCACCAGCAACAGTTTTGAGTGTGGCGCTGCCCTTGCCGTCCATGATGGCCTTGGTCAGTGCAGCTGCGTCGACCTTGCCTGCCACCACGTGGTAGGTCAGCACGCCGGTCAGGGCGCCTTTGTTTTCAGGCTTGAGCAGCGTGTCAACCGTACCGGCGGGCAGCGCTGCAAAGGCTGCGTTGGTAGGTGCAAAAACGGTGAACGGGCCTGCACTTTTCAGCGTGTCAACCAGGCCGGCGGCCTTGACGGCGGCTACGAGTGTGGTGTGGTCTTTGGAATTGACGGCGTTGTCAATAATGTCTTTGGAAGCCAGCATGGGCGCACCGCCCACCATGACCTGGGCAAATGTTGAAGCGGCGCTCAGACCGAGCATAACGGCCAGGCCGATGGATGCGAGTTTGTGTTTCGTTTGCATATAAATACCTTTGGATTGAGGTTTAACAGTTGCCGAAATCAAGATGGATTTAAGCGGCTGTAATGAATACGGGGAGCTTCTTGGCCCGGATTCACCCCGGTATCTCCAAAGGGTTATTTTTGCGTCACAAAACGTAAACAGCCCATGTGCATCTCACCGTGGCCTACACGCGTTCGTAGAGCGTCACTACGCAGGCACCACCAAGGCCAAGGTTGTGCTGCAGCGCCAGGCGCGCACCTTCAACCTGACGCTTTTCAGCGCTACCACGCAATTGCTGTACGAGCTCTGTGCATTGCGCCAGGCCCGTCGCGCCCAGGGGGTGGCCCTTTGAAAGCAGGCCGCCCGATGGGTTGGTGACAAAGCGCCCGCCGTAGGTGTTGTCACCATCGAGCACAAACTTTTCTGCACCGCCATCAGCGCACAGATCAAGCGCTTCGTAGGTCAGCAATTCGTTGTGCGCAAAGCAGTCGTGCAGCTCGACCACCTGAATGTCTTGCGGGGCAACACCGGCTTGCTCATAGACCTGCCGCGCGGCGGCACGCGTCATGTCAACGCCAACAAGCTGCCGCATGTCGTGCGCATCAAAAGTTGATGCGGTATCGGTCGTCATGGCCTGCGCCTTGATGCGTACCGAGCGATCCAGTCCGTGGCGCTGGGCAAATGCATCGCTGCAGACAATAGCCGCTGCCGCGCCACAGGTAGGCGGGCAGGCCATCAGGCGGGTCATGACGCCGGGCCACATCACAGGCGCGTTCAGTACTTCTTCTTCAGTGACGACCTTGCGAAACAGCGCCAGCGGGTTGTTGGCCGCGTGGCGGCTGGCCTTGGCGCGAATATTGGCAAAAGTGCTGAGCTGTGTGCCGTACTGCTGCATGTGTGCGAGGCCGGCACCGCCAAAATAGCGCAGCGCAAGCGGCACGCCTTCAACATGAAGCAAGGCATCGGCCTCGTCTTCAAATAGATCAAACGGTGATGGGCGGTCATCAAACACATTGCCCAAGGCGCCAGCCTTCATTTGCTCAAAGCCCACCGCCAGCGCGCAGTCCACACTGCCTGAAGCGACTGCCTGACGCGCCAGAAAAAGCGCGGTAGAGCCGGTTGAACAGTTGTTGTTGACGTTAAATACTGGCACGCCCGACATGCCTACCGCATACACAGCCCGTTGCCCGGCGCATGAGTCGCCGTACACATAGCCTGCATACACCTGTTGCACGGCGCTGTAGTCAAGGTGCGCATCTGCCAGCACTGCGCGGATGGCAGATGCGCCCATGACGTCATAGGATTCGCTTGCCCCCGGCTTGGCAAACGGAATCATGCCGACGCCGGCTACAAAAACATCACGTGTCATGGGTATCTCCAAAAGTGCGTATCAACCGCCAAGCAGTTGCCTGATGGCTTTCGGGTAGAGCAGGTGCTCCTGCGTCAGCACCCGTGCGGCCAATACGTCGGCAGTATCACCCTCAAGTATGGGCACCACGGCCTGGGCCAGAATTTGGCCATGGTCAAGATCAGCCGTTACCTGGTGTACCGTGGCACCCGCTACCTTACAACCCGCATCGATGGCACGCTGATGGGTGCTCAAGCCCGTAAAAGCCGGTAGTAATGACGGGTGGATATTGACCAGCCGCCCCGCGTAATGCGCCACAAAGCCTGGCGTCAATATGCGCATGAAACCCGCCAGAACCACCAGGGCGGGCTGATAGCCATCGATGGTTTTTTGCAATGCGGCGTCAAATGCATCGCGCGACTCAAACTGCGTGTGGTCAACAACTTGTGTTGCAATACCCAGCGCAGTGGCGGCCACAAGACCTTCGGCACCCGGTTTGTTGCTGATGACGCAGGCTATGCCAGCGCCCGGTTGTTCATGCCAATGCTGCTTTTGGGCCGCGTTGGCGATGGCCAGCATGTTTGAGCCATTTCCCGAGATCAAAATAACAATGTTTTTTTTACTTTTCTGCATAGCCCATTAGTTTATGACCATCAGAACCCTGACCCCCATTGAAGCCCGCGTGCTCGCCACCCTCATGGAAAAGGCCCGAACCGTTCCTGACAGCTACCCCCTGAGCCTGAACGCACTGGTGCTGGGCTGCAACCAGAAAACCAGCCGCGACCCGCTGATGGAGGTCAGCGACGACGAAGCCCGCATCGCCATCGACAGCCTGAAAGCCCAAAGCCTGGTGTTTGAGGGCTCCTCAAGCCGTGTGCCGCGCTACGAGCACAATTTTCAACGCGCGGCAGGCGTTACTGAACCGCAGGCCGTGGTGATGGGACTGCTGGTTTTGCGGGGGCCGCAAACCCCTGCTGAATTGCGTACCAATGGTGAGCGCTGGTATAAATTTGCAGATGCCGCCGCACTTGAAAACGTGTTGCAGGAGCTGCAGCAGCGTGGCGACAACGGCGGGCAGCGCATGGTGCAAAAACTGCCCCGCATGCCCGGTGCGAGGGAGCAGCGCTGGACGCATCTGCTGAGCGGCGAGCCTGATCTGGAGGCGCTGGCTGCCAATGCGCCAGCCGCATCTGAAGCCTCAGACCTGCTGGCCCGGGTGACGGCGCTTGAAAATACTGTAGCCCGCCTCAGGGCAGACAACACCCTACTGCGCGAACACATCGCAAACATCAGCGAACAACTTGGAATTGCCCTCACAAATTCTGACGATTTGTCCCCGCTTTGACAGATCAAAAAGCACATTCGTGCTAAAAACCCCGGCAGAACCCGCTACGAATTGCAACTTAACTGACGTGTTACGGAGACAAGTATGGATTTAGCTTTTACCCCTGAAGAACAGGCTTTTCGCGAAGAAATTCGCGCCTGGGTTCTTGGTGCCCTGCCTGCCGACATTTCACACAAGGTACACAACGCCTTGCGGTTGTCACGTGACGACATGCAGCGTTGGGCCAAAATTCTGGGTAGAAAAGGCTGGCTTGGCCACGGCTGGCCTCAGGAGTTTGGCGGCCCGGGCTGGAACGCCATACAAAAGCACCTGTTTGAAGAGGAATGCGCCCTGGCCGGTGCGCCCCGCGTGGTGCCCTTTGGCCCGGTGATGGTGGCACCCGTCATCATGGCTTTTGGCAATGCCGAGCAGCAGCAGCGCTTTTTGCCCGGCATCGCCAGCGGTGATGTCTGGTGGAGCCAGGGCTACAGCGAGCCAGGCTCGGGTTCTGATTTGGCGTCCCTCAAATGCAAGGCCGAGCGCCAGGGCGACAAGTACATCGTCAACGGCCAGAAAACCTGGACCACGCTGGGCCAGTATGGCGAATGGATTTTTTGCCTGGTGCGCACCAGCAGCGACGGCAAGCCGCAAACCGGCATTTCATTTCTGCTGATTGACATGAAATCGCCCGGCGTGAGCGTGCGGCCCATCGTGCTGCTTGATGGGGAAGCCGAAGTCAACGAAGTGTGGTTTGACAATGTTGAAGTGCCAGCCGAGAACCTGATTGGCGAAGAAAACAAGGGCTGGACCTATGCAAAGCATTTGCTCAGCCATGAGCGTACCAATATCGCCGACGTCAACCGCGCCAAACGCGAGCTTGAGCGGTTAAAACGCATAGCCAGGGCTGAAGGCGTTTATGACGACATTCGCTTCAGGGACGAAATCGCCAAGCTTGAAGTAGACGTTGTGGCACTTGAAATGCTGGTGTTGCGCGTGCTGTCGGCTGAAAAATCAGGCAAGAACTCGCTCGATATTGCTGGCCTGCTGAAGATTCGTGGCAGTGAAATCCAGCAGCGCTACAGCGAGCTCATGATGCTGGCCGCCGGGCCGTTTTCGATTCCGTTTATTGAAGAAGCCATGGAAGCTGGCTGGCAAGGCGACTATCCCGGCGGGATGCTGATGAATGCGCCACTGGCATCAACTTATTTCAATATGCGCAAAACCACGATTTATGGCGGCAGCAATGAAGTGCAACGCAATATCGTTTCGCAATTCGTTCTCGGCTAACCGGCGGCAAAGGAGCAGCAACATGGATTTTGATTTCACGGACGACCAGGAACAGCTGCGCGATGCAGTGCGCAAATGGGTAGACAAGGGCTACGACTTTGAGCGCCGCCGCAGCATTACCAAAGCGGGTGGCTTTTCGCGCGCAGCCTATGGCGAGCTGGCTGACCTGGGCTTGACCGGGCTTTACATACCTGAAGACAACGGCGGGTTGGGCATGGGACCCATTGAAGGCATGGTCGTGATGGAAGAACTGGGACGCGGCATTGTGCTGGAGCCCTTTGCCCACACCCTGATCTCTGGCGGCGTGCTGGCGTCTTACGCGCCAGATGCCGTCAAATCAGCATGGCTAGCCAAAATAGCCTCCGGTGAAAGCCTGGTGGTTTTGGCGCACCAGGAGCGCGGTGCGCGCTACCAAACGCGAACTTTTGAAGCAAAAGCGGCCCCAGCCCAACAATTATGGGCATTGAATGCTGCAAAAAGCATAGTAGCTGCAGGTGACCATGCAGACGCTTACATCGTCCCGGCCATGGCACAAGGCAAGCTGGCGCTGTTTTTGGTTGAACGTGCGGCACCCGGTGTCGCCACCAGGGGTTACCTGACACAAGACGGTGCCCGTGCTGCTGAAGTTACCTTCAAGGACGCGCCAGCAAGCCTGATCACCCTGGACGGCGCTGCTGCCCTTGCCCATGCCATCGACATCGGGATTGCCGCCAGTTGTGCCGAAGCGGTCGGCGTGATGGACAAAGCGCTTGCCGTGACGGTGGAATACATGAACACCCGCAAACAGTTTGGCGTGGTCATCAGCAGCTTTCAGGCGCTGCGGCACCGCGTAGCCGATATGAAAATGCAGCTGGAGCTGGCGCGCTCCATGAGCTACTACGCTTCACTCAAGCTCAATGCGCCTGCCGAAGAGCGCGGCAGGGCTATGGCCAGGGCCAAATACCAGTTGGGCGCTTCCATGCGCTTTGTGGGCCAGCAGGCCGTGCAACTTCACGGCGGCATTGGCGTGACTGACGAATACATCGTGAGCCACTACTTCAAAAAGCTGACCCAGCTGGAGATGACATTTGGTGACAGCCTGCACCATTTGGGCGAAGTTTCGCGGCAAATGCAGGATACGGCGGGGGTTTTTGCCTGAGGTCTGGTGCTGGTGACGGATCGCTAATCCCGGTTTACACTTGGGGCTTGCATTTTGTAACACTTTTACCTGATTGATGCGGCGCACCACAAATTCACTCACCCACTGGCTGTTCGGCTTGTGCCTGCTGCTTGCTGCAGGCGCCGTCTGGCCTCAGGTTTGCGGTGCGCCCGGCAAGGACGGCGTCACGTTTGCACGCAACACCTACTTCCCCGGTACCGGTGTAGCCAGCGCGCTTGCAACGACTGTCAATTTCGGTGCGGCGCGGGTTGATGCAAACGCTTCGAGCACAGCGTTTGCGGTTGGCGACATGGCATTGATCATCCAGATGCAGGATGCCTCAGTTAACAACACAACCAACACCGGCGTGTACGGCGATGGTGTTGCAGGTGACCCTGGTTCAGGATCGACCAGCTTGCGCAATAGCGGCCTTTATGAGTTCAAGCGCGTAACGGCGGCAACTGCTACGTCGATCACGCTCGACTCAGCTCTGGCCAACACCTATACCAATGCCAACGCCAATGCCACCGACGGAAACCGCCGCTGGCAGGTGGTACGTGTTCCACAGTTTGCATCACTCACACTACCGGGCGGCACCATTGGTACCACGGCCTGGAACGGAGCAACAGGCGGGCTTTTCATACTGGACGTCAGCGGCACGCTGAGCCTGAACAACACCACCATCACAGCCGCTGGCGTGGGTTTTCGTGGCGGTGGCTCACAGGAAGCGACTGTCATCTCTGGCGCTGGCGTGATCGACTATGCCAGCGCACAGGCGGCTGGCGCACCACCTGCAAACAGAGGTGGTGCCAAAGGAGAAGGCATAGCGGGAACGCCAAGGTTTGTACGTGGCACGACGGTAACCAATGGCTACACCGGGGTAGATCTGACGACTTCGGGCTATCCAAATAATCTGGATCTGGCACGCGGTGCACCAGGCAACGCAGGCGGCGGGGGAACCCAACACAATGCAGGCGGTGGCGGGGGTGGCAATGCAGGCACCGGCGGCAAAGCAGGGTCAAGTTTTGGTTTTTTCAGCGCAACCGACACGGGCGGCTGCGTTAACTTCGGCCCTGGATTTTTCTCTTGCGGCGGCGACGGTTCGCGCGATGTGGGCGGTTTTGGCGGCGTGGGGCAAACGCCATCAGCCGCCCGTTTGTACATGGGCGGCGGCGGCGGTGCGGGTGATGCCAACAACAACAACGACAACGCAGCCGTCGCACAAAGCAGCGGTGGCAATGGCGGTGGCCTGATTTATATCCGGGCGCGCGTCATTTCGGGCAACGGAGTTATGAACGCGGTTGGGCAGGCTGGTGAACCTGCGGGGCGGGATGCCGCTGGCGGCGGCGGAGCAGGTGGTACCGTCATCGTGATTACCGAATCCACCAGCATCCCCGGGCTCACTGCCAACACTGCTGGCGGCGCAGGCGGCAATACTGGGTTACCTCTTACTGGCGGTGAAACGCAGGGTACGGGCGGCGGCGGCGGCGGCGGTGCAGTGATTTTGTCAGCAGGCCTAACGATAGGCACGCAGTCGGTGGCAGGGGGCGTATCGGGACAAAACCAGCCTCAAACAGGCGTGTTCAGCGCCCTGGGCGCAACAGCTGGGGCAGGTGGCGTGGCGAATGTGCCTTTCGGCGGAACCAACTTTCCAAACCCGGCGTCGTGCTTTCCGTCACTGACCGTGACCAAATCAACCACCACTCAGAACCGAACACTGCCGCTGCAGACCACCGCGCAATACGTCATCAACATCAGCAACTCCGCAGCCGGCGGCGCTGCTGCAGGCGTGGCGGTGACAGACATATTACCGACGCCATTTTTGCTTGCCAGCACGCTTGCCACCGCGACTACGGCTTCTGCTGCGGGACCTGCTTCTGCAGCGGCAACCGGAAATTCAACGGTGCAGATTGCAACGCCGGGCGGTACGGTCGCCAACAGTTATGTGATTCTTCCGGGCGGCAGTGTCACTCTGACTTTTAACGTCAGCCTTGACGGCGCGGTGCCCGGCACCTACCAGAATCCGGCCAATGTGCTTTACAGCGACCCCACCCGCACGGCTGCAGGCACCACCATTTCACCGGGTGACACCTACACTGGTGGAGGCCCGGTGCCTGGTAGAAACTATGCATCGGCAGACACTTCCAACGAAGACGTTACTGTTTCGGGGGCACTCGCAACCGTTACATCGGCAGCGACGGTTTGCGCTGCCACTACGCGGGAGATCACGGCCACCAACGTGATTACCAACAGCAATTTTTCAGACACTGCAGCATCACCTGGCAACGGAGGCGGGGTTGGTCTGGCGGGCGTCAACACCGAACCTCTCAACGATAACGTGGCATACCAAATCGGACTGCAAGGGTACACCGCCGGTGCACCCGATCTTTTCCAAAGTCCCTTCCCCGGTGACGCTGCGCGTAGCGTCGCCGGAGCAAACACGTGGCTGTTGGCAAACGGCAATACCCTGGGGACTCCTGCCAATGGCATCTGGTGGAGTCAGACTGTGTCGGGGCTTTTCATCGGCCGGACCTACACCTTCGTCATTTATGCATCCAGTCCGACGGATGGAGATCAGGACGGCAGCCCAGGTGCACTGGCAGCCGTGCGACTGGCAGTTACCCAGGCTGCGACGCAAAACTTGACGCTAGGTACTATCGCCAACGATACGGCAGCTGCTGACGTATGGCGTATTTATCAAACCACATTCCTGGCATCCCAATCAACGGCCACACTCGCTATCAACAACACGGTTGGCACCACGGGCGGAGAGCGGCGCGGCATGTTTGCGCTGGCCCAGCCCACGTTACGCCTGTGCTCACCGCTCGTCAACCTTACGGTCACAAAATCCAATGCAGCCACCACTGTCACAGCCGGAGGCAATACCAGCTACACCGTGACGATCGCCAACTTGGGGCCCAGCGCCGCGGACGGTAGCCTGCTCACAGACAGTATTCCTGCAACAGGGCTAACCTGCAGCGCCGTAAGTTGCAGCGCTACTGCCGGTGGGGCGGCCTGCCCGACGGTTGGCGGTGGCCCCGGTCAGTTAAGCATCGGCAACCTGATATCGCCTGGTACGGGCGTTACCCTGCCTACATTGCCGTCCAACAGTACGGTGAGTTTCAGCGTGAGTTGCAGCGTGGCCGCCACTGGGCTGTAAAGCTGATCCCCGCGCATTTGGTGATCTTGGCGGTCGTGTCAATAACGCGGCTCTGACTCAGATAAGCAAGCGCGAAGTTTTCGGCACATGCGCCATCAAAAACTCCATCTGATCTGCCAGAATCCGGCGGTTACGCAAAATGAAGTCTTCCCACAGGCTGGGCACATACGGCGTGTAGAGCAGCGGCATATGCGCCTGCTCGGGGGTACGGCTGCTTTTGCGGTGGTTGCAGGCGCGGCAGGCTGTGACCACGTTCATCCAGGTATCTATACCTTTTTGCGCGAACGGAATGATGTGCTCGCGCGTCAGGTCTTCTTCATGAAAGTGCTGGCCACAGTAGGCGCAGACGTTGCGATCGCGCACAAAAAGTTTTGAGTTGGTCAGGCCGGGTTTCAAATCGAACGGATTGATATTAGGGACGCCCTTGGTGCCAATGATGCTGTTGACCGTGATGATGGACTGGTCGCCGGTAATGGCATTGTGGCCGCCGTGAAAGGTTGCTACACGAGCGCCCATTTCCCAGCGCACCTCGTCAGCCGCGTAATGCAACACGGCTTCTTCAAGGCTGATCCAGGACTGCGGTAACCCCTGAGCAGAGAGCTTCAAGACCTTCAAAACGGACCTCCATCATGGTGATTGACGTACGGACACAAGGCATTCGGTCGACTGCCTTCCAATATACAGTGAAATCAAGACAATCAGCTTGCTTATCAGCAGTAACCCGTATGGGTTGCTATAGAAACGATAATTGCCGGTATGAAAGTTTTTCGCGGCTACCGCAACCCCCAGCTTGCGCCAGAGTGCGCCCTGACGATTGGCAACTTTGATGGCGTCCACAGAGGCCACCAGGCCATGCTGGCCTTGCTTAAAAATGAAGCGCAACACCGTGGCGTTCCAAGTTGCGTCATGACGTTTGAGCCGCACCCGCGTGACTATTTTGCGGCTTTACTCCGCAAACCCGAACTGGCGCCCGCCCGCATCGCCACATTGCGCGACAAGCTCACAGAGCTGGCACGTTGCGGCATTGATCAATGCGTGGTGCTTCCGTTTGACGCGAGGCTGT
Source organism: Polaromonas sp. (assembly GCA_031412235.1). GTDB lineage: Bacteria > Pseudomonadota > Gammaproteobacteria > Burkholderiales > Burkholderiaceae_C > Polaromonas. The sequence goes on along the minus strand of JANOCP010000394.1, from coordinate 2,026 downwards.
CTGCGCAGCCACCCGAAGGCTTTATTGACGATGTGCTGGTGGGTGGCCTGGGGGCCAGATATGTCCTGGTGGGCGACGACTTCCGCTTTGGCGCCAAACGCGCGGGTGACTACGCCATGCTGGACGCGGCCGGTGAAAACCGGGGCTTCGATGTTGCCCGCATGAACAGCTACGAGGTGCACGGCGCAAGAGTGTCAAGTTCTGCGGTACGCCAGGCACTGGATGCGGGCAAGATGAGCAAGGTAGCCGGCCTGCTGGGACGGCCCTACAGCATTTCTGGCCACGTGGTGCATGGCCGCAAACTGGGCCGGGATTTGGGGTTTCGCACCCTTAATTTGCGGTTTTCACACTGGAATCCGGCTGCCAGCGGCATTTTTGCGGTGCTTGTACATGGCCTGAATGGCGCTGACGGAAGGCCCTTGCCCGGTGTTGCCAATCTGGGCATACGGCCCTCGATTGATCCTGATGATGTCAACGGCGGGCGCGTACTGCTGGAGACGTATTGCCTGGAGTGGCCTGACAGCCTGGGCCTGGAAGGGGCATACGGTAAAATAGTGCGCGTGGAACTGCTACACAAACTGCATGATGAATTGAAGTACGACGGTCTGGATGCGCTTAAACAGGGCATCGCCAAGGACTGCGACGATGCACGCGCTTTTTTCCTGAACCTGCACAGCGAGACTGCCCGCCAGACCACGCGCGACCGAATTTAGACGATCTCGCCATGCAGGTCGCTGCCCTTCGACAGTCTCGGGGCGAACGGCTTCTTATATCCTTTTGACACCAGCGCATCTGTTCGGGTCAAACCCCATAAATTGAGCCTGCCCAAGCCTTTTCTTGAAGTCCACACACATGTCTGAGCAAAAAATCGCCACTACTGACTACCGCAGCACCCTGAACCTGCCCGACACGCCCTTCCCCATGCGCGGCGATCTGCCCAAACGCGAGGCCGGCTGGGTCAGGGAATGGGAAGAAAAAGGCATCTACAAAAAGCTGCGCGATGCTCGCCACGGCGCCGTCAAGTTTGTATTGCATGACGGCCCACCCTATGCCAATGGCCAGATCCATATCGGGCACGCGGTCAATAAAGTCCTGAAAGACATGATCGTCAAGGCGCGACAACTCAAGGGACTTGACGCGATTTACGTGCCGGGCTGGGACTGCCACGGCCTGCCGATTGAAAACGCCATCGAGAAATTGCACGGCCGCAATTTAAGCCGCGATGAAGTCCAGGCTAAAAGCCGCGCCTTTGCAACCGAGCAAATCGCCGGGCAAATGGAAGACTTCAAACGGCTGGGCGTGCTCGGCGAGTGGGACAACCCCTACCGCACCATGGACTACGCGAATGAGGCCAATGAAATCCGTGCGCTCAAACGCCTCATGGAGCGCGGCTTTGTGTATCGCGGCCTCAAGCCCGTGTACTGGTGCTTTGACTGTGGCTCATCACTGGCCGAGTTTGAGATTGAATACGCCGACAAAAAATCACAAACGCTTGACGTCGGCTTCAAAAGCGCCGAGCCTGAAAAGCTCGCGGCTGCATTCGGCCTTGCCAAGCTGTCAAAAGACGCCTTTGCCGTGATCTGGACCACCACCGCGTGGACAATTCCTGCCAACCAGGCACTTAACCTGAACCCTGAGTTGAGCTACGCGCTGGTCGATACCGAGCGCGGCATTTTGATGCTTGCCGAGTCGCTGGTTGAAAAGTGCATGGAGCGCTACAAGCTCACGGGCACAGTGCTGGCCACCACGAAAGGCAAAAACCTTGCGCTGCTCAACTTCATGCACCCGCTGTATGAGGTTGATGCAGGCTACCGCCGCCTCAGCCCGGTGTTCCTGGCCGACTACGCTACGGCTGACGACGGTACCGGTATCGTTCATTCGTCACCTGCGTACGGCGTAGAAGACTTCAACTCCTGTGTGGCCAATGGCATTGCCACCGACGATATTTTGAACCCGGTGCAAGGCAATGGCCGCTATGTAGATGACCTGCCGCTGTTTGGCGGCCTGAACATCTGGAAAGCCGCAC
>JANOCP010000393.1:0-17433 GCA_031412235.1 Polaromonas sp. | reverse complement strand
GGTTATCGACCAAGATGGTCGGTGAAACCCTGGAGCAGCACTGCGAAATCGAGTTCAACCGCATCCGTGCTGCCGCCTTTCAGCGAGCGCATTTTGAGAAAGACAACGACGCCCGCAACGGCAGCAAGGGCGACTACATTTTTCGCGACTCGGACGAGTCGGGTACTGAGATCGTCTCCATCATGTTCGAAATGAAGAACGAGAGCGATGAAACGGCGACCAAGAAAAAGAACGAAGATTTTTTCAAAGAGCTGGACAAGGACCGCATTGAAAAGGCGTGCGAGTACGCGGTGCTGGTGTCCCTGATTGAGCCGGAGAGCGAGTTGTACAACAGCGGTATCGTTGATGTCTCGCATCGCTATCCGAAGATGTACGTGGTGCGGCCGCAGTTCTTTGTGCCCCTGATCACTCTGCTGCGCAATGCCGCTTTGAACTCGATGAAGTACAAGTCCGAGCTGGCGCTGGTGCGCTCGCAGAACGTGGACATCACGAAGTTCGAAACCCAGCTCGACGAATTCAAGACGGTGTTTGGGCGCAATTGGCGCCTGGCCTCCGAAGGCTTTGAAGAAGCCATCAAGCGCATCGACGAAGCGATCAAGGACCTGGAGAAGACCAAGGAAGCGCTGCACAAGTCAGCGAACAATTTGCGAATTGCCAACGACAAGGCCGACGATCTGACGATCAAGAAGCTTACACGGGGCAACCCCACGATGGCGGCAAAGTTTGCCGAGCTGCCGGGCACCATGACGCCGGCTGAGACAGAGTAGGCATGTGATGGTCGGCGTTAACAACCTCGAAGCCTCAACGACGTTTTGTGACGCGGTGCTCGGCACCGTGGGCATTAGCCTCGGCGGGAACAATTGAGGTCAGCCTCCAATTAATCCTTTGCCCTTTTGCCCATCGCATCTGCCTCCCGCTCCAAACTCGCATCGTCATTGACTGGCGCCCCGTCTTTCATCTGCATCGTCGGCTGGACACGGCCCTGCGCCTGTTGCACCACGTGCCATGCCTCGTGCGGCAGATGTCTTTCCTGTCCCGGTGCGATGTGAATGTCACTTCCTCCTGCGTAAGCAAGGGCATTGAGTTGCGCGGGCTGGGTTGAGTTTTGATGAACCTTGACCTCGTCCATTGACATTCCCGAGAGGGACTCAATGCCGGCCTTTAGCTTGTACGTAAGACCGGTGGGGCTGGGTTCGGCGGAGCGTTTTGCTTTTTTCATGGTGTGTTGAGTTTGCCCGCAAAGCTGAAAAATCGGTATCGCTGTATCGGTCTGGCATCAATTTAGCATTACCGGTCGCGCCGCATGGGTCGCTGCAAAGTCAGCCCATCGGTTTCAGGTTGGCAAGTTGAAACAAGACCTTTGCAAGATCGACGGCATGGGTATTAACATGCACGCTGGATTCATTTTGTTCAAAATCTGATCTCTACGCCAATGAAAACCAGAGCGTTGATATTGCGCAAAATACAAGGGAAGTCCATTCCATCATTCGACACGGACGCACACGACCTTTCGTGGGCGGCGCGCAGTCGCCTCATGTGCGCGGGTCAGCGCCAGGTTTGGCAAATATGAAAAAACTATTGAGCTTTTTACAAGGTTTGTTTCAATCTGCAGGCTCAGCTAAAAACAGTGGGCCGAGCAGTGAGCCAAGCCCTGAGCCAACAGATCCCGTCGAGTTGCATGATTACCTTTACTTGCGGGCGTCAGCCTTGGTCAAGCCGTATCTGATTTTGCAAAGTGTTCCGGCAAAGAGCACTAAAAGCAATCAGCTTAAAAAAGACCTGGAGACAGCAGTTTCACTGTTTGAGCGAGTCCTGGGCATGAATGACCAGAACTGGGCTGCAGCCTGGCAAGCCGGAAAGGCGGCCCAGAGTTTGGGCGATCAAGAGCGTGCATATGGTTTCTTCAAAAGATCGTTTGCGGTCATGAAAGAAAACCCGGATGTTGCCCGCGAACTGATGCTGACTTGTCTGGACACAAAGCGTGCAGACGAGGCCGTAGAAGTTGCAGAACACGGGGTTCGCCTCGCTGATGGGGATGCGGGTCTCAAGGCGAACCTGGCACTGGCTCTTTTATGTGCTGGCCAGCTTTCGCGTGCCGAAACCGCAATTGATGCAGCAATCCAGCAGGACCCTCAAGACGAAATCAGCATGACCCTGAGAAGACTGATTGCAGAAGTAAAAAGCGGCGAGCGCAAACAGCCCCAGACACCATCCGATCTGGAGACTTGAAAAACAGAGATAGGTCGGGGAGCAAATTCGGAGTCAGACTCCGATTCATTCCCTTTCTAAAGGGCACGCCGCGTGGCAGCCGAGCGGGCCGCGAAGAATTGGGGGTCAGATTCCAAGTCTATTGCCCTGAAACTCGTGTCTCCAGGCTCCTTCAGGCCATTCATACACATAAAAAGTATCTTTAGCCCAATAACTACGGGCGCAATCAGCTATAAATTAAATAGCATTCAGGTGTCGATAAAACCCATAAACCCAATCAGATAATTTCAGCCAACTGACGCGGCGAACAAACGGTGACACTTTCAAAGCGCTTTCCATAACCCGGACCAAAGTGAGTACTGTCACCTGTCACCAGCACATCGCAGGCTAAAACCATTGCTGCCAGCAGCACGGGGCGGTCTTTTTCAGGTAGCCAAAGCGCGGCGGCTTGAAGCGCTGGCGACGATTGTGCAAACTGCACTGCGCTGACTTCGACCTGGCTGATTAGCGTGTCCAGGTCGCGCACGGCTTGCGCGTCGGCTTTGGCGGCAATGTTGCGTTGTGCTTCTGCCTGCACGTAGCCGTCAGCCACCAGGGTGTGCTTTGCCAGCGTCAAATTGCGTAACAGTTGCCGGATGGCGCCGTCTGATTTGGCTGCCGAAAAAAGAATATTCGCGTCAAGAAAAACCCGCATGGAGCGCTCGGCCTAGAGCTTGCTCTTTGCCATCAGCACGGCTAGGTCAGCCTCGGCTGCGTCAAACTCTTGCACACGCTCTGGCGTGTAGATCTCCAGCGGCAAAGTAACAGTGGGCCGCAGTAGCCGGCCTGGGGGGGTGGTTTCGGCGATCAGTTGGTCATTGGCCTGAAAACCCATGGCCTTGCGTATTTTGGCGGGCAGGGTAACCACGCCGCGGCTGTTGATGGTGAGTTGTGCTTGCATAGTTGCAGTTTAACGTGATTACAGTAATTCAGCAATATTGTGCAGTCGCTGTTCAATGTCTGGAGCGGGCATCACCAACTGGTGACAATCTGTATCTAGCTGAGCGCCCTCTTTATCGAGGCAAAGGTTGAGCTGGCTTCACTACTTGTGCGCAAATCGCCTTGTAGAAAGTACCTTTAATAGTGTGCTTCGGGGTGTAGATAGCCACATTCCAAGAAATTTCATCATGTCCCATATCAGCGCCAACGACCTTAAAACCAAAGGCATTTCTGCCATTGAATTGGCGCTCAGCACGTCGCCCGAGGCGATTGTTTCGGTGCGTGGAAAGACAGATTTGTGGTGATGGACATCGCTCATTACCATTACCTGCGCGAATGTGAGCTGGATGCCGCGCTGGCAGAAACCCGCGCTGACCTGGCCGCCGGGCGTATGGTGCAGGGGCCACCAGCGGACCACCTGGCACGGCTGGATGCGCTGTGAACTTTTCCAAACCGCCGTTTGTGCTGGTCTTTCGTTTACCATTTCACCGGCTTAATTCCACCCTTAAATCCCACCCTTACTCAGCCTCAACGGAGACAAAATGTTTAGTCATGTCATGCTAGGTGTAAACGACCTCGAAGTTTCAAAGAAGTTTTACGACGCGCTGCTGGGCACGCTGGGCATCAGCCCGGGGTTTGCCAATAAAAACCGGTACTTCTATCGCAGCCCGGCCGGGACTTTCGCAATCTCTACGCCCATCAATGGTGAGCCTGCCTGCCACGGTAACGGCAGCACTGTCGGGTTTACTGTGGCGTCGCCAGAGCAGGGTGACGCATTTCATGCGGCGGGTATCGCCAACGGCGGCACAACGTGTGAAGAACCGCCGGGCTTTCGTGATGGCCCGATGGGCAAGCTCTACCTGGCCTACCTGCGTGACCCGGACGGCAACAAGCTCTGCGCGATGCACCGTCCGCCGAAGTAATGCAGGAAAAGCCAGTGGGATGAGTCGCTACTATTTAAATAGCGATTAATAGCCGTAATCATTGGGCTACGGGCTGTTCTGGCACCAAAAATGCTGTAAACAGCCTGAAAAAGCCCGCTACGCTTCCAGGGTCCTACGACTTTTTGCGGCAATCAAAACCGCCTTCGTCCAGCACGGCGTTGTCAGTATTGATAAACCGATATTTGGCGTTGCCTGGCGACATCGACAAAAGCAGCACGCCAAAGGTGACCGCCTGCTTCTCGCTGCCCGGCCGTACCGTAGCGTGCGCGTAGATGTCTGCGCCACCGGTGCCGACCACAAATGAGCGCATGCCGCCTGTGGTTGACACGGTTCCGTCAGCGGTCATGGGGGCGAAGCGCTCGTAAAAGTGCTCGTGTGACGCCAGCACCACATCTGCCTTGGCCTGGTCCAGAATGCCCCAGATGTCGGTCATGATGCCGTTGTCGCCGCGGTCGGCTGACGTAAACCGTGCGTGGTGCCAGGCCGCCGCCACGCAAGGCTGCGCGCTTAGCAGCTCTTTCTTGACCCACAGGGCCTGGGCTGAATCGGCTGACGCATCGATATTGCTGTTCAGCGTCAACAGGGTCCAGCCGCTTTGGTCAACGCGGTAGTAGCCGGTGCCTTTGCCATCCGGGTTAGCTTTGGCGCCAAAGTAGTCGAAGTAATTGTCCTGGCCATTTCTTTCGTAGTCGTGGTTGCCTGGAATCACGAAGGTTTTGGCAATAAAACGGCCCCAGGTCTTCTCATAGCATTCGGTGTAGCCGATAAGCAGGCCTAGAAAGTAGGCGTTGTCTCCCAGCGTCAATACGTTGGAATTGCTGCCTGCACCGGCCAGCTGGCGCTCTATCAGCTGCGCGGTTTTCTCGGCATTTGATTTGCCTGCAACCTGCAGATTGCACTGCGCAATGTCGCCGGCGGTTATGACTTCCCAGCTGGTGGTGGGGTTGGCTTGCAGCTCTGTGGGCGTGCCGTTGTTGCCGCCGCCGCCACAAGCCACCACTGCTGCGCCAACCAGCGCGGCCAGCAAACCTGACCGGACTGCCCGCTTTGCATTTGGCCAAAAGTTCTTGCGCATACAGTGGTCTTTCTCAAGGTCTACCTTGTGTGATGAGTTGCATGGTAGCCCTTGTACTGCGAGTACTTAAGGCTGTTTGATGCGCAGTAGTTAAAGGCCTACCTGACTTTGCGGCCACGTCTTACAGGCCAGCATCTGGACGCGGCTGTCTTGCGTGGCGATTCCACTGCTACAGTGCCACCCATGCTTGGCTACCCCTTACCGCACGCTGTCTCCCGCTTGCGCAGCGCACGCGTGGCGCGCAGCTCCAAACCCTTTTTAGCCCGTGGTGGCCCGCGCGGGGAGCGCTGCGCGGGTTGCCGCCTGATTCCGAGCCACTGCATCTGCGCCTTGCGCCCGTCGGTACCTGTGCGTGCGGGCGTGTGCCTGATCATGGCCGACATCGAGCCGCTCAAACCCAGCAACACGGGCTGGCTGATTGCCGATGTGGTGGCAGACACCTTTGCCTTCAGCTGGGCGCGCACGGCAGTTGACCCGGCTCTGCTGGCCCTGCTGGCTGACCCGCAGTGGCAGCCCTGCCTGGTGTTTCCAGGCGAACTGGCAGATGGCGGACGGGTAGTGAACGGGTTGCAGCCCCAACTCGCCAGCGTCGGCAAGCGCCCGCTGTTTGTGCTGCTCGACGCCACCTGGCCCGAGGCGCGCAAAATGTTTCGCAAAAGCCCCTACCTTGACCATCTGCCGGTACTCAATTTGCAGAGTGAACAGCTGTCAAATTACCGCCTGCGCCGTTCACAAAGCGACGACCACTTTTGTACCTCCGAGGTGGCGGCCCTGTGCATGGCGCTGGCTGGTGAGCCGCATGCTGCGCAAATACTTGAGGCCTATCTGCATGTGTTCACCAACCACTACCTGCGGGCCAAGCAGCAGTTACCGGTAGATATGGAAGACGCCGCGCACCTGCGTTTGCGAAGCCTGCAGCCGCCGCTTTCCGGGCCTGCTTGACGAGCGGCGACAATCGGGCATTGGGCACCAGTTGTAAATGACACTCTGGTGCCGCCACATCAAGAGCACAAGACAAGCGTAAAAGAGCAGCATCATGACCCTGGACCCAAACCGACAAGCCGAACTGAAAAAGATGGAGTTGTGCGATTCATGCGCAGGCATACAGCGCAACTGGCGCAAGGCACCCGGCCACGCCGAGCTGCTGCAGGGTGCCAACCGCCAGGAAAAGCGCAACCACGGGCTGGTTACCGTTACCTCGTATCGCTGTGACCGCTGCGGCACGCGCTGGGAATATGAAAACAACAAGGTCAACCAAAATGCAGGCTGGTCGGTAGTCGGGCGATAGCCATGACTTCTGCCGGGCAGAAATAAAAAAAGACAGGCCAAGCCTGTCTTTTTCAATGGGACGAAAGCTTTCAGGGCTTTTATAGCCCTGAAAGCCTGCGCAATGGCTTACTTGCTGCCAGCTGCTTTGACGTCAGCCTTGACTTCTGCCTTGACTGCGGTGGTTTCTGTCTTGGCGATGGCCTTGTCGGCGGTAGCCTTGACAGTAGCGGTGTCAACCTTGGCATCGGCCTTTACGATGGTTTTGCCTGCTTTTGCGTCTGCCTTGGCACTGGTTTTTTCAGCTTTGGCGGTGGCATTGGTTTTGTCTTCAGCGTCAGCTTTGGCGGCGTGCGCCTGGGCTTTGGCCTTGGTGCTTGCGGCATCAGCTGTGGCTTCGGCCTTGGCTTCAGCTGCCTTTACTTTCACCTTTGCAACTTTGGCGTCTGCTTTGGCATCAACCTTGGCTTCGCTTTTGACAGCAGCAGCTACAGATTTTTCAGCCTTGGCTTCTGCCTTCACCACAGCCGGAGTGGCCGGTGCTACAGGAGCAGGGGTTTGCGCAGACGCAACGCCAACAAACAGGGTGGCGATAAGGGAAGCGAGTAATTTGTTCATATGAGTCCTTTGGATGGTTTGTTAAATATCGGATGTCAAGCTAGCCGAGTGTTCAACGTGTGCAAGCTGAGCTTGTTGACCCAATGCACACTACGTTGCAAAACGCTACCTGCGCTTTACATTGCAGATTCATGCTTGAAGCATCCTTGAATACTGATAAAAGGCGAGCACCATGAAGCGAAGACTGATGTTGAAGGCATGCACGCAACTGGCGGTGGGCAGTACCGCGGTCGTCGTGCTGGGTTGCGCGCATGCACAGCCAAGCTACAAGGTGTCTGGCGCGCAGCTGCAGCAGGCCCTGGGCAAACGCTTTCCGCGCCGTTACCCGATGGGCGGCCTGCTTGAGCTTGAGGCACAGGTGCCGCGCCTGCGCTTCATGACTGAGCAGAACCGCCTCGGCGTGGAGCTGCCCATGCTGGCCGCCGGCCCGGCACTGCGGCGCGGCTATAACGGGGTTTTTGATCTTGACTTTGCACTGCGCTTTGAGGCCAGTGACCTGTCAATACGCGCGCACCAGTTGCGGGTAAATGCCCTGCAGTTTGAAGGCCTGCCGCCGCAAACGTCTGCGCTGCTGTCTGCATACGGGCCGTCGCTGGCGCAGCAATCGCTGCAAGACGTGGTGTTGCATCAGCTCAAGCCGCAAGATCTGGCGCTGCCTGATGGCATGGGACTGCAGCCGGGCAGCATCACAGTGACAGCGCAGGGCCTGGTTATTGCGTTTGTGCCAAAGCAGATGTCCTGAACCTGTCTGCCGATGAATCTGGCATTTCATGGGTCGATGACTGACACTGGCACGGCACTTGCACCGATACTCGAACATCGCGCTGACCAGCACACTTTTGGGCATTCAGCCCGACAAAAAACCGGGATCAGGTCTTTACCTTACCCAAGCTCTGCCTGTTCAGCCCCATGCATATCAAAATCGGTTTCGACATTCAGCTCGCCATCACTTCTCCGATGGCGCTTATTTACCTGCTGCACGTGCATCCTTCACGGCGTGATGACCTGGTGGCGCCAGAGGCCATATGGATAGAGCCCAACCTTGCACGCGAAGAGTACTTTGATGCCTTTGGTAACCAGTGCGGGCGGGTTAACGCGCTGGCGGGCGTGAGCCATGTGCGCTTTCATAGCCATGCCATCATTCGCGATTCTGGCCTGCCTGATGAAGTGAACTGGTCTGCCTGGCAACACGACCCGACCGACCTGCCGCTTGAAACCCTGCAGTATTTACTGCCCAGCCGCTACTGTGAAGTCGACAGCGAACTGCTGCAGTTCGCCTGGAACCAGTTTGGCCAGACGGCAAAGGGCTGGCCGAGGGTGCAGGCGATTTGCGATTTTGTACATAAACATATTCGCTTTGATTACCAGACTGCGCGCGCTACCCGCACAGCGCTTGAGGGCTACCGCGAGGGTACCGGCGTATGCCGGGACTACACGCACCTGGCCCTTACGCTGTGCCGCTGCATGAATATTCCGGCGCGCTATTGCACCGGCTACCTGGGCGACATTGGCATTGCGCCCGTGCCTTACCCTATGGACTTCAGCGCCTGGTTTGAGGTGTTTCTTGAAGGCCGCTGGTACACCTTTGACGCCCGCCACAACACGCCGCGCATAGGCCGCGTGGTCATGGCGCGTGGCCGCGACGCTGGCGACGTACCCATCACCATGGCGTTTGGCCAAAACACGCTGCAGAAATTTCAGGTCACCACCTACGAGGTTGACCTGTATGGCAACCCCGCCACGACAGTCTGAAAAGGGCTTGAATCGGGGTGTGAATAATGCTGTGGTGTGCACCAACAAATTAATCATTAGCTGCGAGCACGGCGGGCACGAGGTGCCAGCCGAGTACGCCGCGCTATTTGCCGACCCGGCGTATCAGGCACTGCTGCCAACCCATCGCGGCTGGGACCATGGCGCGCTTGAGCTGGCGCAGCAGATGGCGGCGGCTTTCGAGGCGCCGCTTTTTTCGTCCACCACCACACGCCTGCTGATTGACCTGAACCGCTCCATAGGCCATCGGCAACTGCATTCGGAAGTCACGCGCAGCCTGCCGGTTGCCGTGCGGCGGAGCCTGGCTGCACAACATTACCGGCCGTATCGCGATGCCGTTGAATCAGAAGTTGCAAGCCAGATCGGTGCGGGCGAGCGCGTGCTGCATGTCGCGTCGCACAGCTTTACGCCCGAGCTGGGCGGGGTCATCCGGCAAGCCGACGTGGCCTTTTTGTATGACCCGCGGCGAACTGGCGAAGCCCTGCTGGCGGCGCAATGGCTGGCGGCTTTGGAGCGCCTGCGCCCTGATCTGAAACTGCGCAGAAACTACCCCTACGAAGGCAAGGGCGACGGCCTCACGGCACTACTGCGAAAGCGTCATACAAGAGAGCAATATGTAGGCATGGAGCTGGAGGTCAACCAGCGCTTTGTGATTGGCGGTGGCCAGGCATGGACCGCCTTGCGCGCAGACATCATTGAGGCACTAGGCAAGGCGATGGCAAATCCCCAAAGCTGATGGCCTGATGACGATCTGGCCTGAAAAGCAGACAATCAGGGCATGACGCTCACTGAACTCAAATACATCGTTGCCGTAGCCCGTGAAAAGCACTTCGGCAAAGGCGCAGATGCTTGCCATGTGTCGCAGCCCACCCTGAGCGTTGCAATTAAAAAGCTGGAAGAAGAATTGCAGGTCAAACTCTTCGAGCGCAATGCCAATGAGATTACCGTCACCCCGCTCGGCGAAGAAATCATTCGTCAGGCGCAAAGCGTGCTGGAGCAAGCCGACAGCATTCGCGAGATCGCCAAGCGCGGCAAAGACCCTTTGGCCGGTGCCCTGCGCCTGGGCGTGATTTACACCATTGGCCCCTACCTGTTGCCTGACCTGGTTCGGCAGATGATCGATCACACGCCGCAAATGCCCTTGATGCTTCAGGAGAACTTCACCGTCAAGCTGCTTGAAGAGCTGCGCAATGGCGAAATTGACTGCGCGATTCTGGCTGAGCCTTTTCCAGACACCAACCTGGCGATTGCGCCGCTGTATGACGAGCCTTTTATGGCAGCTGTGCCCAGCTCGCATGCTCTGGCAGCGCGCAGCAGCATTACGGCTGAAGAAATCAAAAAAGAAACCATGCTGCTGTTGGGCAACGGCCATTGTTTTCGAGACCATGTGCTTGAGGTGTGCCCTGAATTTGCCCGGTTCTCCAGCAATTCGGACGGCATTCGCAAAAGCTTTGAGGGCTCGTCGCTCGAAACCATCAAGCACATGGTTGCTGCGGGCATGGGCATCACGCTGGTGCCGCGACTGGGCGTACCCAAAGAGGCACTGGCCGAACAATCAGCTGCCAAAAAAGGCAAAACAAAAATACCTTCAGAGCAGCCGTCGTACATCAAATACCTGACATTTGAGGGCCATATACCCAGCCGCCGCGTGGTGCTGGCCTGGCGCCGCAGCTTTACGCGCTATGAAGCCATCGCGGCGCTGCGCAACGCCATCTACGCCTGCGAGTTGCCTGGGGTGACACGCCTGTCTTGAGTTCGGGTCCATTTCAACGCGGAGTCGCGGAGAATACAAAGGATGCAGAGAATATCGGTTTTCCTTTTTTAAAAGTGAGCATCATGGCCAAAACACCACCCAAGCCCAGTATCAACATCAATATTGGCATCAATGAAAAAGACCGTGCGGCAATAGCCAAAGGCCTGTCGCATTTGCTGGCCGACACCTACACGCTGTACCTGACGACGCACAACTTTCACTGGAACGTGACTGGCCCCATGTTCAACACCTTGCACCAGATGTTCATGCTGCAGTACACCGAACTGTGGGCGGCCGTTGACCCGGTGGCCGAGCGCATTCGGGCTCTGGGTCACCCGGCACCCGGATCGTATGCGCAGTTCAGCAAGCTGGCTTCTGTGCCCGATGCGCCTGCCATCCCGCCCAAGGCGCTCGAAATGGTGCGTATTCTGGTGACCGGTCATGAAGCAGTGGCGCGCACGGCCCGGCAGCTGTTTCCCGTGGCTGACAAAGCCAGTGACGAGCCAACGGCTGACCTGCTGACCCAGCGTTTGACGGTGCATGAGCAAACGGCGTGGATGCTGCGTTCATTGCTCGAGGAGTAAATTTGACGTGAGTGTTTCAGATGAGGCGGCAAGCGACGCAACGCATGCTTCTTCGCCAGCAGGGGCCGCGGAACCGGCTTTGCCGGGCCGCAGGCGTAGCGCCCCCCCAGGGCTCGAGCCTGCGGCTCCGAGCATGCTTGAGCAGGTTCGGACAGGCGACAGAAGCGAAGCCTCTGGCGAGCAGCGGCCTGCAAGGTACGGCGCATTACACAAAGTGAAAAGCGTGGGGGCCTTGTACCTTGAGTTGATCCGCTGGGACCGCCCAGCGGGTTGGCTGCTTTTGCTCTGGCCCACGCTGTCGGCGCTGTGGGTGGCTTCGCATGGTTTCCCCGGCTGGCATCTGGTGGTGGTGTTCACGCTGGGGACCTTTTTGATGCGAAGCGCAGGGTGCTGCCTTAATGATGTGGCTGACCGTGACTTTGACCGCCACGTCAAGCGCACGGCCCAGCGACCGGTGACCAGTGGCAAGCTGTCTGTGAAGGAAGCCCTGGCCGTGGGAGCTGTGCTGGCATTACTAGCTTTTGGCCTGGTACTGACGACCAATACCACCGCGATCACCTGGTCATTTGCGGCGCTGGCCATCGCCCTGATCTACCCGTTTGCCAAACGCTATGTGTCCATGCCCCAGGCCGTGCTGGGCGTGGCTTTCAGCTTTGGCATTCCAATGGCGTTTGCCGCGGTGCAGTCGCGCGTACCGCTGCTGGCCTGGGTGTTGTTGCTCGGAAACCTGTTTTGGGTCGTCGCCTACGACACCGAATACGCCATGGTTGACCGTGATGATGACCTGCGTATAGGCATGAAAACCTCAGCCATCACACTGGGCCGCTTTGATGTGACTGCGGTGATGCTCTGCTATCTGTTTTATTTGTCAATTTGGGCCCTTGCCCTTATGAATCGGGTATCGTCAGCTATATATTTAATAGCAATATTTGTTGCGCTATTGCAGGCAATCTGGCACGGCTGGCTGATTCGCAAGCGTGAACGTGAGGACTGCTTCAAGGCTTTCAGGCTTAACCACTGGCTGGGGTTTACCGTGTTTGCGGGTATCGCCTTGTCGTATCTGGTGGCGTGATTCGACCTCCTGGCAAACGCATGACCCATAAAAAAGCCCGCATCTGGCGGGCTTTTTCAGCTCAGGTCTGGCCTGGTTATTTCGTGGTGACAGCTGCCTTCTTGGCGGCCTTTGCCTTGCGCTTGCCTTTGGCCGCAACGCGCTTGGTTTTTGCGACTGCCTTGGCAGCCGGCTTTTCAGCAGGAGCGGCTGCAGGTGCAGCCATGGGAGCACCAGCGTGTGAAGCAGCCTGTGCGGTGGTGGTCACAGCCATTGGCATGGCCAGAATCGCAGCGCTAGCGAGGACTGAAAGAAATCTTTTCATGGTGACTCCGGGGGGGGGTGATGTGTCAGGTTTTAACTTGCTGTTTGCCCTGCCACCACGCCTGAGATTGACCGCCATGGCTGATGACGACAGGACATGTGTTCAACGTGCGTCGGCATGAGCCCGTTGACCCAAAGCGGCATCAAGCTGCGCCAAATTCGTCACCCATCTCCCGTGCGCGCTGCTTGGCTGCATGCATGGCGCGCATGAACAGTGTTTTAACGCGGTCCTGCTCCATTGAGGTGATAGCTGCATAGGTCGTGCCTCCCTTGGAGGTAACGCGGGAGCGCAGGATTTCGGGCGGGTCGTCAGATGCCTTTGCCAGCGCGGACGAACCCACAAAGGTGCCCACCGCCAGCTTGTGTGCCTGCTGGCGGCTGAGCCCCATGTCAACGCCAGCCTCGACCATGGCTTCCATAAAATAAAAAACGTAAGCCGGGCCAGAGCCCGATATGGCGGTCACCGAGTCCAGATGTGCTTCATCGTCCAGCCAGACAAAGTCCCCTGTGGTTTCAATCACGCGCTCTACAGTCTGCCTGTCGAGGGCTGTTGCCGCCTTTCGCGCAAACAAGGCAGTCATGCCCTGGCCGACCAGCGCTGGCGTGTTGGGCATTGAACGCACAACGCGTTCGGTATCGAGCCAGTGCGCAATGCTCTCGGACCTGATGCCCGCAGCCACACTAAGGTGCAGTGCATTTTTGGTGTTGAAACGGGTTTGCAATGCCGCTTCCTTGAACATTTGTGGCTTGACCGCCCACACGACCAGGGCCGCGGTAGCCAAAAACGGGCCAGTTCCAAAATTTGCTTCAATGCCAAATTGTTGCCTGAGCTTGATGCGCTGCTCTTCATGGGGCTCGACAATCTGGATTTGGCTGGAAGCCATGCCCCGCTTGAGCAGCCCACCAATGATGGCGCTGGCCATATTGCCGCCGCCTATAAAGGCAATGTTTTGGTCTTTTGGGTTGTAGTGGGGGTTTGATGTCGTCATGCGAACTCCTGATGCGCTCAATGTTATCCCTCCCTGGCGCGCTGATGCGTTAATCTAGGCTGCCATGAGCTACATACTTGCGCTTGACCAGGGCACCACGTCTTCACGGGCCATGCTGTTTGACCACGCGGGCGGCGCCGTGGCGACTTGCCAGCAGGAGTTTCGGCAGATATTTCCGCAACCCGGTTGGGTTGAACACGATGCAAGCGAAATTTGGGCCACCCAGCTCGCCGTAGCCCGAAAATGTATATCAAATATGCTCTCAGCCCAGCATTTACGGTCACAAGTAGCTACTGATTTTATAGCGCCACCAGCCAGCCAGATTTTGGCGATTGGCATCACCAACCAGCGCGAAACCACGGTTTTGTGGGACCGCAAGACCGGTGAGCCCCTTGCCAACGCCATCGTCTGGCAAGACCGGCGCACCGCGGGCCGCTGTGACGAGCTACGCGATGAGGGCCACTTTGAAGTCATCCAGCAAAAAACCGGCCTGGTGCTGGATGCCTACTTTTCAGCCACCAAGCTCGAATGGCTGCTCAATGAAGTTTCAGGTGCCCGCGCCCGCGCTGAAAAGGGTGAACTGGCCTTTGGCACCATAGACAGCTGGCTGGCATGGAAGCTGACCGGTGGACCGCGCGGCGGCGTGCATGTGACGGACGTCAGCAATGCCTCGCGCACCATGCTGTTCAATATCAACACCATGCAGTGGGACGACGCGCTATTGGCGCTGTTCAACATACCGCGCTCGGTGTTACCTGCGGTAGTTGCCAGCAGCGGCGTGCTTGGAGAAACAGATGCCGGGCTGTTTGGTACGCCCATCAAGATAGGCGGCCTTGCTGGTGACCAGCAGGCCGCAACATTCGGGCAGGCCTGCCTGAGCCCCGGAATGGCCAAAAACACCTATGGCACGGGCTGCTTCATGCTGATGAACACCGGCAGCAAGCCAGTGGCATCGCAAAACAAGCTTTTAAGCACGGTGGGCTGGCGGTTGGGCGGGCAAGCGCCTCAAGACACTTACTGCCTGGAAGGCAGCGTTTTTATGGGCGGTGCCACCATACAGTGGCTGCGCGACGGCCTGCAGATCATCGAATCAGCCGATCAGGTTCAGGCCCTGGCCGCCAGCGTGCCTGACAGCGGCGACGTGTATCTGGTACCAGCCTTTACCGGCCTGGGCACGCCAAACTGGGACCCTTATGCACGCGGCGCGATGTTGGGGCTTACTCGCGGCACCACCCGTGCCCATATCGCAAGGGCCGCACTTGAGGCCATAGCGCTGCAAAGTGCAGACGTATTTACCGCCATGAGCAAAGACGCCGGTGTGTCGCTCCACGAGCTTCGCGTCGACGGTGGGGCTTCAAAAAACGACCTGCTGATGCAGATGCAGGCGGATTTTTCAGGCGTGCCCGTGGTCAGGCCGCAGGTGCTGGAGACGACCGCCCTGGGCGCGGCTTACCTGGCGGGCCTGGCCGTCGGTTTTTGGTCTGGCACAGACGAGATAGCCAGCCAATGGCGCGCCGAGCACCGCTTTGAGCCTCATATGAGCCCGGACGCACGTGCCGCCAAGCTGGCCCGCTGGCACAAGGCGGTGGAGCGTGCCAGGGCCTGGGTTGAGGTTTGAAATTTGAAGCAAACTCATTTTTGGTTTTCAAATTGACGCCATGAATCGCTCCCAACTGATCGAACAGCTTGCCTTGCCCGTCATTTACGATCTTGCCGTCATTGGCGGCGGTGCGACTGGCCTGGGTGTTGCGCTGGATGCTGCGGCGCGCGGGTTCTCGGTGCTGCTGGTTGAGTCGCATGACTTTGCCAAGGGCACCTCGTCCCGTGCCACCAAACTGGTGCATGGCGGGGTGCGCTACTTGGCGCAGGGCAATATCTCACTGGTGCGTGAAGCCCTGCATGAGCGCAGTACATTGCTGGCCAATGCGCCGCACCTGGCGCAGCCGCTGGCCTTTGTCATGCCTTCGTACAGGTTCTGGGAAGCGCCTTTTTACGGCGCGGGGCTCAAGATTTATGATGCACTGGCCGGCAAGGCTGGCTTGGGCGATACAGAGTTTTTAAGCCGCGCTGAAACCCTGGCCTTGCTGCCCAATACCCGTCATGAAGGGCCAAAAGGCCATCTGAAAGGCGGCGTGAAATATTGGGACGGCCAGTTTGACGATGCACGCCTGGCGCTGGCGCTGGCCCGCACCGCTGCCAGGCAGGGTGCGCTGTTGATTAACTACTGCGCCGCCACCCGGCTCATATATGAAGACGGCAAACTGTGCGGCTTGCAACTGGAGGACAGGGAAACCGGCAAGGCTTACGAAGTGAAGGCTAACTGCATCGTAAATGCAACAGGTGTATGGGTAGACCAGTTTCGCATGGAGGACGGCCAGACTCTGGGTCGCGAGGTCAAGCCCATCGTTGCGCCTAGCCAGGGCGTGCACATTGTGGTTGACCGCTCGTTTTTGCCTGGCGACCATGCCATGCTTGTCCCCAAAACAGCCGATGGCCGGGTGCTTTTTGCCGTACCGTGGCTGGGTAAAACGATTTTGGGCACCACAGATACGCCGCGTCATGACCTGGCGCGTGAGCCGATGGCGTTCAGGGAAGAGGTGGACTTCATCCTCGGCGAATCGGCTCGCTATCTGACCAAAACGCCTGGCCCGGCTGATATCAAAAGTATCTGGGTCGGATTGCGGCCACTGGTCAAGCCTGCGGATGACGACGGTGATAACACCCAAGACCTGTCGCGGGAGCACACCATACTGGTCAGCAAAAGTGGCCTGGTCACGGTAACCGGCGGAAAATGGACCACTTACCGCGCCATGGCTGAAGACGTGCTCGACAAATGTTTTACCGCCGCCTTGCTGCCTTCGCGGGCAGGTGGTGTTACAAACAATTTGCGCTTGGTGGGTGCACCGGCTGCGGACGATAAGTTAACCCGAAAAATCAGCGACGCGCCCGGCATTCATCTTTATGGCAGTGAGGCCAGCGCAGTACAGGCCTTGGCGGGGTATGGGCGGGAGCTGGGCATTAACACGGGGCTGACAGAAGCGATGGTGCGATTTGCCGCTCGTTATGAATATGCGAGAACGGTCGAAGACGTGCTGGCACGGCGGTCCAGGCTGTTGTTTCTGGACGCGGCGCTTGCAAAATCGCTGGCGGCAGAAGTAGCGGAGCTTTTGCAGCAGGAAACCGGCGTGGACCCGGCATTAGCCCCGTTTTTGACGCTGTGTACCCAATATTTGCATCTGCCTAACTGACTTTCCCGGAAATTGAGCGACCTTTTTCAGCTACTTGTTCAAGTTTCCTTGAAATTTATGCGTTTTTCGGTAAACGAGTGTTGACAAGGCCTGAAGATTTAGTGATACTCATGGGCTTCGCTTCGAAAAAGCGGAGAACTCTGAATTAATAGCCTAATGGAAGTTCTGCGAGTGGTTTGCAGGATGGACGACAGGCCCAAGACTGACCGGGTAGTTACAAAAGTCGAAAGATGTGTAGCGTTTCGGTGCAAGTTGGGAACACATTTAAATGATTCAAACGCAATCCAAACTCGATGTTGCTGACAATACGGGTGCCAAATCCGTAATGTGCATCAAAGTGCTGGGCGGATCCAAGCGCCGGTACGCCAGCGTCGGTGACGTCATCAAGGTCAGCATCAAAGAAGCTGCTCCACGTGGCCGCGTCAAAAAAGGCGAGGTTTATAGTGCTGTGGTCGTTCGCACCGCCAAGGGCATTCGCCGTGGCGATGGTTCGCTGGTTAAATTCGACGGCAACGCAGCAGTGTTGCTTAATGCCAAGCTGGAGCCCATCGGCACCCGCATCTTCGGACCAGTGACGCGCGAGTTGCGCACTGAAAAGTTCATGAAGATCGTGTCCCTGGCTCCT
>JANOCP010000392.1:0-3595 GCA_031412235.1 Polaromonas sp. | reverse complement strand
GTAGCGATACCGGCATTAGCGCCAATCTTCAGGGTGCCGGTTGTCACCGACTTGACCACAAAGGCGTTAACCGTGCCGTCTATGTCCGCTTCGTTGCCCTGGGTTTGCAGGTTGGCGAAAGTGATGGCTTGCTGGGTGTCTTCAACGGCTGTGGCGACCGGACCAATAAAGCTGGTCAGCGTAGGTGCGCTGTTGGGAGGGCTGTAGTTGGTGATGGTGGTAGCGCCCGGAGCAGTAAAGATACCCGAGACAGATGCGCCTTGTGGACCATAGCCACCGGAAGTGTAAACATAGCCACCCCGTCCCCCACTACCGACGTTGGTGGCACCTATGCTGGCGAAAGTGCTTGCATCCATTTGCAAAGTACCGGCATTGAAAACGCCGCCGACGCCACGCCCGCCAGTGCCGCCAGTGCTGTGGCCATCACCACCCACCCCGCCAAAGCCGTTATTGCCCGTGACACTGCTACCGGTGATGGTGAGCTTGGCGCTGCGGTTGATATGAATGCCGCCCGAGCCGGTGCCGCCGACACCCCCAGAGCTCCCGTAGCTCCCGTAGCTCCCGGAACCGGCAATAGCAGTGTTTGCAGTGACGGTTACGCCGCTCAGCGCCAGGGTGCCGGTTTTCAGCCAGATGCCTGCGCCAGATGCGTCAGCACCGGCGTACGAGCCCGCTTGCAACGAACCACCCCGAATGGTGAGGTTGCTGATGTCCACACCAGAGCCAGCGCTGCCGCTGTCGACCGTCATCACGCGGGTCTTGCTGTTGGCGTTGATGGTGAAGCCGCCGCCAACCAGCGTGAGCTTTTGGCCATCGGTGACATTGAATTTGATCTCGTCGGAAAGGCCGACATAGGTCAGGTTACCGGTCAGGGTGATGAAGTCGTCCACGCCGTCGGTGTTGCCGGTGGCAATCGCAGCTTTGAGTTGCGCGACGGTGTTGACCGCTGTGGTGACCAGCGCGGCGCTGTAAGCCTCTAGCGTTGATGCCTGTAGCGTGGGGCGGCTTTCGATGCTGCCGCTGGTGATCTCCAGCGCCCAGTCGCCTTGCAAACCCGTGGTGTTGCTGCTGGCGGCAACGTCAGCGCCGGTGGCGAGGGCCAGGGCCTCGATAAATGCCGCGCCTGCTGCGCCCTTGCCCGCATCGCAGCCATACAGTTGTATGTCGCCACTGGCCGATAGCGCCGCGCCTATGGCTGCCAGATCGGCCTGGTGTTCAGCGGTTTGCACGTTACCTGCAAACAGCGGCCCGCTACCCAGCAGCAGCAAGCCTTCTGCGCCGTGGCTGGCGATGCTGATGGCCTCCAGCCCCGACACATCGGTCAGTGCAGCGGCCATTTGCCGCAAGCCGTCCTCGCCAGCTTGCAAAAACACAATCTTGGTGCCAGGTGTGGCCGCCGCAACGATGGCTTGGGCGTCTGGCACGCGGCTGTCGATGAACAAAAATTGGGTGATGGCTTGATTTTCGGTGATGGTGTTGGTGGCGGTCATGGGTAGAGGCTTTCGTTGGTCATAAAAATGCTATTATTTTTATAGCTATTAGCGCCCGTATTAACTGGTCTGGTGGCTGATTGGGCTTGAAACTTCGGCAGTCGCGGCCTGCGCCATTGCAATCACGTGGCTGCGGCTATTGGCGGTGTCTTTCCAGAAGCTCAGGGCGGCGTACTGGGCAAACAGGTCGGGTGGCAAAATGGTGATGCGGGGTTCAAGCCCGACCTGTGGCCGCACCTTGTGCAGGCCATGTACGCCCAGCGGTGCGTCGAACTCGGGTGCGTCGTACTGCACGTTCTGGTAGTTGTGCGCAAACGGTTCCAAGTCTAAAAACTTATAGATCAGGGGCATGACTTTTTGTGGTGCCTGCGCCAGCAAGTCGTACTCGACCAGTAATAAAGAGCTGGCGTGCTCGCCATAAAAAGCCTCTTTTAGCGCGGCCCACGGGTAGCCGACCAGGCGGTTGCGCTGGGCCAGGGTGTCGACACGGCTGTACACCGTGTTGCGCTCGGTGTCGTCATTAAAAAGTCGGGTCAGCTCATAGGGGTTGGCGCGGTAGCGGCGCTCCAGGCTGTCCATCACCCAGGCGACGTTACGCACGCATGCAATGACTTTGCTGCCCGGAAACTGGTCAGCCAGCGCGGGCATAGTGGCGCACCACATGCGGTTGGTGTCAAAGATGACTTCGCTACCCGCCTGGTCGGCGTAGTAGCTGTCAAACAAACCGCGTACCAGTCGCCTGCGCTGGTCTTGCGTGATGGTGGAGCCAAACTCGGTACCCGCTGCAAACTGCTTGAGCATGCCGGCAAACAGGCTGCCGATCGGGCTGGTCATGCCAGCATGAAAGCGCGGATTCTGTTTAAGGATTGCAGCCAGCAAGGTAGAGCCGGAGCGGGGAAGACCAGAGATGAAGTGGTAGCGGGGCATGCATCCTTGGAGTGTGAGGACTTACGTTAAGACTTTTGATGGCGATAGCTTTTGCTGCGGTGATGGGGCTCGTGCTGCCATTAACCAGCAAACCAGCAGGCTTAAAACTGATAACCCGCCGGGTTGACCGTGCCCCGGGCGCGCCTTTACAAACTTCAAGGCAAGGCGAAAAGACGCGCGGCTGCGGACAGCCGAAGAAATCGATTAAACTGATAAAAATGATGGAAAACAAAAAGATGCAAGTTAAGTCTGGTGGACAGACGCTACTTTGTCAATAAATGTTGCGGAGACGAGGCTGGAATTTGGCCGAATCGAGCTTTTGTATGTTGCCTACCGTACATAAGTTACACAGTTGGCAAACACGGGTGACGAATTCATTGGGCTGACGACGGAATCGTGCATTAATTGTGAATATTTACAATTTGCACAACACTTCGCACAAAATCGCGCGGCGGCAACGCTTCCGCAGCCCGGTGAACAATTCTTTGCTACTAAGGAGTTACAAGTGGGCGAGGGGCTTTCCCGGCTGGCCTCGCCGTTGCGACGAGAGCTTGTCAGTTTGCTGGTGGGTGTTGAGTAGCCCCGGCCAGACCCGATTGACTATCGGGCCTGGTGTTGGGCATTGGCGATGGCGATGGCTACGGCGATGCTAGCAAATATGTAGCTATCTATGCCGGTAGTTGCTGGGCACAGGCCCGGTTTGATTAGAAAACGCTCAATAAACCCAGAAATCAGCAGCCGTAACCATACCCGTAGTTCCCAGCAAAGCCACAAAGCGTACAGCAGCCCCCGAGCCCGAGCCATCAGCGTCATAGCTGACCGTCTTGTCAGTCGTGTTAAAGATAATCCGCTGCGCACTAGTGGTGGCAAAGCTGCCCGTACCAAAGGCAGAAGCAGCCAGCTGACCCACAGGCCCTGCCGCACCAAAGATGGCGCTGCTCAGATAGATGGTGTCATCCAGCGCAGAGAAATCATTGATCCGGTCCACATTGGTCAGGCTAAGCGCCGTATCAAAGTAATACTCATCATTACCCGTACCGCCAATCAGCACATCATTGCCCAGACCGCCATAGAGCTTGTCAGCGCCCGTACCGCCGTTCAGCGTGTCCAGGCCGGCATTGCCAAAGATGATGTCACTGCCATCACCGCCAGACAGCGCGTCATTGCTGGAGCCACCC
>JANOCP010000391.1:0-1828 GCA_031412235.1 Polaromonas sp. | reverse complement strand
CTTGGCAACCGCCTTGTTTTCAATCAGCGGGCCGGTGGTCACGCCTTCGGAGAAACCATTGCCGACTTTTAAGCCCTTGACCTTGGCCGCGAACTTTTCCACAAACTGCTCATACACGCCGTCCTGCACATAAATGCGGTTGGCGCATACACAGGTCTGGCCTGCGTTGCGGTATTTGCTGGCCATCGCGCCTTCAACGGCTGAATCAACATCGGCGTCGTCAAAAACGATGAAGGGCGCATTGCCGCCCAGCTCAAGCGCCAGTTTTTTAACCGTAGGCGCGCATTGCGCCATCAGGATGCGGCCAACCTGAGTGGAGCCGGTAAAGCTCAAATGTCGAACGATGGGGCTGGCACACAGCACCTTGCCAATATCAGAGCTGTGGGTGCTGGTCACCACGTTGAGCACACCGGCAGGAATACCCGCGCGCATGGCCAGCTCGGCTGCAGCCAGCGCCGTCAGTGGCGTGAGTTCTGCGGGTTTGATCACCACCGGGCAGCCTGCGGCCAGTGCAGGCGCGACTTTGCGGGTAATCATGGCCAAAGGGAAGTTCCAGGGCGTGATGGCGGCGCACACGCCAATCGGCTCCTTGATCACCATCAGGCGGCGGTTATTGTCAAACTGCGGCAAAGTCTCACCGTTGACGCGCTTGGCCTCTTCGGCAAACCACTCGACAAAGCTGGCGCCATAAACAACCTCGCCTTTTGCCTCGGCAAACGGCTTGCCTTGTTCAGCCGTCAAAATACGTCCAAGGTCATCCGCATTGGCTATCAAAAGCTGAAACCACTTCATCAAAATGGCGTGGCGTTCCTTGCCGGTTTTCTTGCGCCAGGCAGGCCAGGCGGCGTTGGCGGCGGCAATGGCGGCTTCTGCATCTTGCGGGCCAAGGTTGGCGACATCGGCCAGTTTCATGCCGTTTGAAGGATCATGGACGTCAAAGCGGCTCGATCCTGCAATCCACTCGCCGTTAATCAGGGCATCAGTTTTAAGCAAGCTGGGGTCTTTGAGCAACGAAATGGGGGAAGTCTTCATGTCCATGGCGATTTCTTTCTTTTTGAAGGGATTTGCATGCCGGTCTGGCAGTTTTTCAGCTTTTAAGCATAGCGCGTAAGTGTTTCGCGCGTTGTCACGGGCGGAAAACACAAAACTTATAATCATCGGTTTACGTCGTCACGCATTCACCGGCAGCCCCGCATCCCTGGTTGACCTTGTCAAAGGGCTGTGGGCACCCAAACTGGCAAAACATGAGCAATCCCACCGCTACCACCCCCGTCATTTCAGTCGCCGACATCCGCAAATCCTTCCTCGACTTCTTCGCCAGCAAGGGCCACACGGTCGTAGCGTCGTCCTCTCTCGTGCCGGGTAATGACCCGACGCTGATGTTTACCAACTCCGGCATGGTGCAGTTCAAGGATGTGTTTTTGGGCTCCGACAAGCGCAGCTACGTTCGGGCGGCATCGGTCCAGGCCTGCCTGCGCGCGGGCGGCAAGCACAACGACCTTGAAAATGTTGGCTACACGGCGCGCCACCACACGTTTTTTGAAATGCTGGGCAACTGGAGCTTCGGAGACTACTTCAAGCGAGATTCGCTTAAATGGGGCTGGGAACTGCTCACCCAGGTCTACAAGCTGCCCGCCGACAAACTGACGGCTACGGTGTACATCGATGACCAGGAGGCCTATGACATCTGGACGCAAGAAATCGGCTTGCCGCCAGAACGCGTGATCCGCATTGGTGACAACAAGGGTAAAAAATACGCCTCAGACAACTTCTGGATGATGGCTGACACAGGCCCTTGCGGTCCGTGCTCCGAGATTTTCTATGACCA
>JANOCP010000390.1:0-3833 GCA_031412235.1 Polaromonas sp. | reverse complement strand
TACAGGGACCATGGAGTCAATCGACTTCAGGCCGGTTTGCAGCGGCTGGTCAACCGATTTACGGGCGATAACGCCGGGTGCCACTTTTTCAATCACGTCGGTCAATTTGGCGTTGACAGGACCTTTGCCGTCGATAGGCTGACCCAGTGCATTGACCACGCGGCCAAGCAGCTCGGGACCCACTGGAACTTCAAGAATACGGCCGGTGCATTTGACGATATCACCTTCAGCCAGGTGCTCGTATTCGCCCAGAATCACGGAACCCACAGAGTCACGCTCAAGGTTCAGTGCCAGGCCATAGGTAGGCGTGCCGTCGGCGGTAGCGGGGAATTCGAGCATCTCGCCCTGCATCACGTCGCTCAAGCCATGGATACGCACGATGCCGTCAGTAACCGACACAACTGTGCCCTGATTACGGATGTCGCTCGTTGCGGTCAAGCCTTCGATACGGCTCTTGATCAGTTCAGAAATTTCTGCGGGATTGAGTTGCATGACTCTTTCCTTCTTTCTATGTTTATTGGCTGGGTTCTTGAAACGACGGGTAGTCGCAGGTTCAGGAAATCAGCGCCACTTTCATTTGCTCTAAACGGGCTTTTACCGAAGTGTCCAGCACCTCGTCACCCACCACGACACGTACGCCGCCTATCAGTTCCGGCTCAAGCTCGACCGTGAGGTTGAGCTTTTTTCCAAAGCGCTTTTCCAGCGTTGCCGCCAGGTCTGCCAGAGCCGCCGCATCGAGCGCAAAAGCGCTGTAGACGGTTGCGTCAGACGAGCCACCTTTCGCGTTTTTCAGCGTACGAAACTGGCTGGCAATCTCCGGCAAAACGCTGATGCGTCCGTTGTCAATCACGGCGCGCAAAAAGTTCTTGGCGAACTCTGTCAGCTTTGTCTTCTGGGACTCGGCAACACCGGCAATCACTTCAAATGCCTGCGCAGAAGTCACGCTGGGGTTACCCGCGTAAGCCTGCAACTGGGCATTCGAGGCAATCGCTGCCAATTCATCAAGCCAGACAGCAGTGGCGGCGAGGTCGCTGCCAGCAGTCTTGAAAAGCGCTTCAGCGTAAGGACGTGCAATGGTGGCTAGTTCGGCCATAGTAATGATCGTTTCTTACGGTCAAAGTTCGGTTTTCAGGCGGCCCAGCAAGTCGGCATGCACGCTGGCATTGACTTCCTTGCGCAGAATCTGCTCAGCGCCCTTGACAGCCAACGCGGCAACCTGATCACGCAGGGTTTCGCGGGCTTTGAAGGTTTGCTGCTCAGCTTCAACCTTGGCGGCAGCAATGATCTTGCCGCCCTCTTCAAGTGCCCTGGCTTTTGCCTCTTCAATCATGGTCTGTGCGCGGCGCTCGGCATCAGCCAGACGCAATGCAGACTCGTTGCGTGACTTGACCAACTCTTCTTCCACACGCTTGTTGGCGTTGGTGAGTTCAGACTTGGCCTTGTCGGCAGCAGCAAGACCATCAGCTATTTTTTGCGCCCGCTCGTCCAGTGCTTTTGTGATCGGTGGCCACACGAATTTCATCGTGAACCACACCAGGATCGCAAAAACAACGGCCTGCAGAAACAGGGTTGCGTTGATGTTCACGGCTTAATACCTTTCAAGCGCGAAAGATTACCGACGATCAAATGGCGAATGGTTTTGCGAATGCGAACAGCAGGGCAATAGCCACACCAATCAGGAACGCAGCGTCAATCAGGCCGGCCAAAATAAACATTTTGGTTTGCAGTTCGTTCATCAGTTCTGGCTGGCGAGCAGAAGCTTCCAGGAATTTGCCGCCCATCAGCGCGATGCCGATAGATGCGCCCAGTGCGCCCAAACCAACGATCAAACCGCAAGCCAATGCCACGAGGCCAAGAATATTTTCCATGATTGCTCCTAAAAAGTACGGAAAAGAAAAAAACGAAAAGAAAACGAAAGAAAAACTATCAGTGCGAATCGTGAGCCTGTCCCACGTAAATCAGCGTCAACATCATGAAGATGAAGGCTTGCAGCGTAATCACCAGAATGTGGAAGATACTCCACGCGGTTCCGGCTATCACATGCCCTATGCCCAACCAGAACCCGCCAGCTAACGGGTTGAACTGCCAGGCCCACGCGCCGCCCATCAGGGCGATCAACATGAAAATCAACTCACCGGCAAACATGTTGCCAAATAGCCGCATGCCGTGTGAAACGGTTTTGGCTGCAAACTCGATCATCTGCATCAAAAAGTTGACGGGGTAGAGAAAGACACGGTCACCAAAAGGCGCAGCTACCAGCTCATGCGTCCAGCCGCCAAAGCCTTTGATTTTTACGCTGTAAAAAAGACAGATAGCCAACACGCTGAAAGACAAACCCAGTGTGGTCGACAAGTCGGCGGTCGGCACGACGCGCATGTAATCTTTGAATCCGAGGGCTGGACCGGCAGAGTGCCAAAGAGCAGGCAATGCGTCAACGGGGAGCATATCCATGGCGTTCATGGCAAAAACCCACACAAACACAGTTAATGCCAGTGGCGATACCAGCTTGCGACTGGCTGCGTTGCGAATCACGCCCTTGGCTTGGCTATCGACCATTTCCGACAGTATTTCAACCGCGGCTTGAAAACGACCAGGTACGCCTGACGTCGCTTTGGCAGCCGCTCGCCACAGCACAAAGCAGCCAATCACACCCAGCAAAATTGAGTAAAAAATCGAGTCGAGATTGAAAATACCGAAATCGACAAGGCTGGTTTGCTTGACGCTTGCAAAGGAAAAATCCTTCTGCAAATGCTGCAGGTGATGCTGGATGTACTCCCCAGCGGACGGGCCTTGTGTTCCTGTTTGTTCAGCAGCAGACATATGTCACCAGTTCATCCCTATTTTTTGATCTGACTCTTGCGCCCCAGGCCAAGCCACGCGGCCACCCAGTACACCTTCATCGTCACTACAAAACCAGCCAGCAATGCCAGCCAATCCAACTGCGAAACCATTCGTGGCGCTGCCAGCAGCATTGCCACCGTCAAGACCACCTTGACGAGCTCCCATATAAAGAAACCCGCCATCGCCGTACCAGCTGGAACCGTGATTCCACTCTGGCCAAAAGCCATTTGCCGACCAAAACCCCTCGCAAACACGGCAGCCGGAACCACAATGCAAAACGAACCATACAAAGCCGACCAGCCCATGCTGTTGACGCCCGACCAAACCCAGACGCAGAACGCAAGCAGCAATCCGGTGACGGCCTGCAAGGCCAGCACGCGTACCAGAGATAGCGGCGGTGCCTGACTGGCGAGCTTTTGGCTCAGCGCTTGCGCTTGCTCACGCGACAGCGGCTTGTAGTCATGGCTTTCATCGTGCTCTTCATCCAGTGCCACTAGCCCGGCAACATTCGCCCGGTCTTTCAAAGACCCCTGGTTTCCTGCACTGACTGTCTGTTCTGTACGCATTATTCTGACAGTCACAAATTACCGTGAGGTTACAGGGTTTGTATTTAGCAAAGCCCCTGATTATACGTAGAAACCCGGCTGCCCAAAACAGCTTTAAAACCCCGACAGGGTTTAAGTGCATTCGCCCGCTTGGCGGTATGCGGCAAGCGCGGCCACAATCATGGCTTTGAACTTACGGAGGCACCCCATGTACGACTACGCAAAACTCCTTCACCTTATTGCAGGCATTGTCTGGATGGGCGGCATGACTTTCATGCTGTTTGCATTAAGGCCAGCCGCCATGGCCAGCCTGGAGGCGCAGCCCAGAGCTGTGCTGATGGGCCAGGTCTGGCAACGCTTTTATGCCTGGGTCCTGGTAGCCATTGTGGTGCTGTTTGCTACCGGCACGCACCTGTACACCGCTGCGTTTCGTGCGGCCAGACTGGC
>JANOCP010000389.1:0-2836 GCA_031412235.1 Polaromonas sp. | reverse complement strand
GCGCACCAGCATTTTGGTGTTGAAGTCCTCGCCTTCAAACGCGCACAGGTTGATGTAGTGCGATACCTTCAAAATACCGTTGCGAATCGCAATGCCTGCCAGCGTGATGAAGCCAACCAGCGCGGCGATGCTCAGTGGCTGGCCTGATATCCACAGGCCAATCACTGCGCCAACGAGTGCCAGCGGAATATTTGCCATGATGATGGCTGCCAGCACAGCGGAGCGGTAGCGCGAGTACAAAATCAAAAACACCAGCGCAACCGAGCCGAGCGACAGCAGGCCAATCAGGCGCGACGACTCTTCTTGCGCCGCAAATTGCCCGCCCAGCGTGATGAAGTAACCCTCAGGCAGTTTGGTGTCAAGAATGGCGGCGCGCAGGTCAATCACCACATCGCTCAGTGCGCGCCCTTGGGCGTTGGCTGACAGCACCATGCGCCTGCGGCCATCGTCCCGGCTGATCTGGTTGGGGCCGTCTGATTCGTCAACCGTCGCCAGCTGACTGAGCGGCACACGCCCACCGGGTGTGTCAATCATCATGTTGCTCAGGCCCTCAATGCCGCGCGATGATTCGGGCAGCCGCAGCACCAGGTTAAACCGCCGATTGCCTTCGACCACTTCGGTGATGCGTTCGCCGTCAATCAGCGTTTGCAACTCTTGCAGCAGCTTTGCGGGGGTGATGCCCAAGCCCAGTGCCTTGTCGTAGTTGACCTGCACCTTGATTTGCGGCGTCAGCACCTGCTTTTCAACTTCCAGGTCGACCAGACCCGGGATGGTGCTAAGGCGTTGCCGCAGGGCTTCAGCTTGCCCGCGCAGGCCATCCAGATCGTCGCCATACACCTTGATGGCAATTTGCGCGCGTACGCCTGTCAGCATGTGGTCAATACGGTGGCTGATCGGCTGGCCGAGACCGATAGCAGCGGGCAATGAAGCAATACGGCTGCGCATGTCGGCGTAAATCTGTTCAACCGTGCGGTCACTGCGCTTGAGCTTGATGTCCAGCTCAGACACATGCACGCCCTCGGCGTGTTCGTCCAGCTCGGCCCGGCCGGAGCGGCGGCCCACGTGTTCGGCCTCAGGCACACCGCCCAGCGCTTTTTCTGCAATCGCGCCAATGCGTACAGATTCACTCAGCGTTGTGCCGGGGTTCAGCCGCAAGCCGACCAGCGCCACGCCTTCGTTGAACGGCGGCAAAAACGTGGTCGGAAAAAACGGCACCGCCGCAATGGCCAGCACTGCCGCCGCCGCGCCAGCACCTACCCAGGCTTTGGGATAATTCAGCACTTTTTGCAGCAGCACGGCGTAGCGTGTTTTTAGCCAGATTTGCGCTTTAGTGTCGCCATGGTCCAGGCTTTTCATCTGAGGCAACAGGTAGTAGGCCATCACCGGCGTAACAGTGACCGACACAATCATTGATGCCAGCATGGCCACGATGTAGGCAATGGCCAGCGGCTGCATCAAGCGGCCTTCAATGCCCGGTAAAAAGAACAGTGGTACCAGCACCAGCACCACAATCACCGTAGCAATCACAATGCCCGAGCGCACTTCAAGTGTGGCCTTGGCAATCAGCTCCAGCGGGCCCATGCGCTTCGTCGGGTGGGCGGCGCGGTCGGTTTTAAGTCGACGCAGTACGTTCTCGACCCCTACTACTGCATCGTCCACCAGCTCGCCAATGGCAATCGTCAGCCCGCCCAATGTCATGGTGTTGATCGACAGGCCCAGGTACTTGAACACCAGCACCGTGACCATGAATGAGATGGGAATAGCCACCAGTGAAATGAGGGTGGTGCGCACATTGGCCAAAAAGAAATAAAGCACTACCGCCACCACGGCAAACGCCAGCATGAGTTTGCTTTTCAGGTTGTTGACGGACGATTCGATAAAGTCAGCTTGGCGCATGGTGACCTGCGCTTCGCCCATGCCTGCGGGTTGGCCTTTTCTAAGCTCAACCAAGGCCGCTTCAACCTGGCGGGTTAACTTCACGGTATCCGCATCGGGCTGCTTTTGAATGCCCAGGATGACTGCGGGCTGGCCGTTCAAGCCTGCATCGCCGCGCTTGATGGCAGCGGCAAATTTGACGTCGGCTACCTGGCTGAGCTGAATCGGCTTGCCGTTTTGAAAAGCCACGCTCAAGCGCTGCAAGTCTTCAATGCGCGTGGTACGGCCAATGTTGCGAATCAAATATTCGCGCGAGTTAAGTTCCAAAAACCCGCCACTGGTGTTGCCTGAAAAGCCTTTAAGCGCTGCCGCAACAGATTCAAGCGTGATGCCAAGCGCCGCCATGCGAGCGGTGTCGGGCTGCACCTGGTACTGGCGCACCTCCCCTCCAATGGGCACGACTTGCGCCACACCCGGAATCGTCAGCAAACGCGTGCGCATGACAAAGTCTGCATATTCACGCACCGCCATCGGGCTGATTTTGGTGGTGTCAATCGGTATAGCCAGCAGCATGATTTCACCCATGATGGAGCTGATCGGCCCCATACCGACGTGTTCAATACCTTGGGGTAATTGCTCGCGCACCAGTTGCAGCCGCTCGCTGACCATCTGCCGGGCGCGGTAAATGTCAGTGCTCCAGTCAAATGTGACGTACACAAACGACAAGCCCACACTGGACACACTGCGAATGTTTTCCACACCTGGTATGCCGCCCATGGCCACTTCAAGCCGCGTGGTAATCTGCTGCTCAACCTCTTCAGGGGCCATGCCGCCAGCTTCGACTTGCAGGGTCACAGTGGGTTTGTTCAGGTCAGGGAAAACATCAACCGGCATGGTGGTCAGCGTGGTAGCACCAGCGATCAGCAAAACGACGCTAAGGACCAGCACCATCAGGCGGTTG
>JANOCP010000388.1:0-9409 GCA_031412235.1 Polaromonas sp. | reverse complement strand
GGCAAATAAACAGCGACAAGAAAAGACTAACAACATGACTGAAAAAAAACCGTTCGTACTGCTTGACCCGGCGCTGCTCAAACCCGCAATCGTCGCCTCATTTACCAAACTGAGTCCGCGTGTGCAGTGGCGCAACCCGGTGATGTTTGTGGTCTACATTGGCAGCATTTTGACCACGCTGCTCGGCTTGCAGGCACTGCAAGGCGTAGGCGAAGCAAAACCCGGATTTATATTTGCTGTTGCTGTGTGGCTGTGGTTTACCGTGCTGTTTGCGAACTTTGCCGAAGCGCTGGCCGAAGGCCGCAGCAAGGCACAGGCGGCTTCGCTGCGCGGCCTGAAAAAGAGCACCTGGGCCAAAAAGTTTACCGATAACACCGGCAAAACTTTTCACGGTAAAGCGTGGCTGCCCGAGCAGGCTGAAAACCTGCGCAAGGGGGACATCGTTTTTATCGAGACTGGCGACATGGTGCCACTTGACGCCGAAGTCATTGAAGGCGTGGCGACCGTCGACGAAAGCGCCATTACTGGTGAGTCTGCCCCTGTGGTGCGCGAGTCTGGCGGCGACTTTTCGGCGGTTACCGGCGGCACCCGCGTGCTGTCTGACTGGCTGGTGGTGCGCATCGTGGTCAACCCCGGCGAATCATTCCTGGACCGCATGATCAGCATGGTTGAAGGTGCCAAACGTGCCAAAACGCCGAACGAAATCGCACTGACGATTTTGCTGGTGGCGCTGACCATCGTGTTTCTGGTCGTCACCGTGACCCTGCTGCCGTTTTCAATTTTCAGTGTCGGTGCGGCTGGGGCTGGTCAGGTGGTCAGCATCACGGCGCTGATTGCCTTGCTGGTGTGTTTGATTCCGACCACGATTGGCGGCCTGCTCTCAGCCGTAGGTGTGGCCGGCATGAGTCGCATGATGCAGGCCAATGTGATTGCGACTTCGGGCCGCGCTGTTGAAGCTGCGGGTGATGTGGATGTTTTGCTGCTCGACAAGACCGGCACCATCACGCACGGCAATCGTCAGGCCTCTAGCTTTCTGCCCGCACCCGGGGTGACTGAAGCGCAGCTGGCAACCTGCGCGATGCAGGCCTCAATGGCCGATGAAACACCTGAGGGTCGCAGCATCGTGACCCTGGCGCAAAAGTTAAATGCCGCCGTGCCGCTGGTGGGCAATACCGCCGAAGTACCTTTTACTGCCCAGACCCGAATGAGCGGTATGGACGAATTACAGGCCGATGGCAGTACTCGGCAATTGCGCAAGGGCGCAGTCGATGCCATTCGCAAATACGTTGAATCTCTGGGTGGCAGCGTGCCTGCAGAAGTCATGCGGGCGTCTGATCACGTATCACGCCGCGGCAGCACGCCGCTGGCTGTAGCCGATGGCAAGAATGTTCTGGGTGTGGTCGAGCTGAAAGACATCGTCAAATCCGGCATCAAGGAGCGTTTTGGTGAGCTGCGTCGCATGGGTATCAAGACGGTAATGATTACTGGCGACAACAAACTCACTGCTGCTGCGATTGCCGCAGAAGCCGGTGTTGACGACTTTCTGGCCGAAGCCACACCTGAAGACAAGCTCAAGCTGATTCGCCAGTACCAGGCCGAAGGCCGCCTCGTTGCCATGACCGGCGACGGCACCAACGACGCCCCGGCACTGGCCCAGGCCGACGTAGCTGTAGCCATGAACAGCGGCACCCAGGCAGCCAAAGAAGCCGGCAACATGGTTGACCTCGATTCCAACCCCACCAAGCTGCTGGAGATTGTTGAAACCGGCAAAGCGCTGCTGATGACCCGCGGCTCGCTGACCACGTTTTCAATTGCCAACGACGTAGCCAAGTACTTCGCGATCATTCCGGCGATTTTCGTGACCACTTATCCGCAGCTTGCGGCCCTGAACGTGATGCGCCTTGGCAGCCCGTCATCAGCGATTTTGTCGGCGGTGATTTTCAATGCGTTGGTCATCATGTTCCTCATACCTCTGGCGCTCAAGGGTGTCAAGTACCGCGCGGTTGGCGCGGCCGCACTGCTGCGCCGCAATCTGTTGATCTACGGCCTGGGCGGTTTGATCGTGCCATTTATCGGCATCAAGGCGATCGACCTGGCGCTGGTCGCCCTGAATCTGGCCTGAGCCCCGCAAATCACACTGGAATCACCATGAAAAATACGCTTCGTCCTGCACTTGTTCTGTTCGTCGTCCTGACCCTGATCACGGGCGTTGCCTACCCTCTGCTAGTTACCGGGGTAGCCCAGTCGCTGTTCCCGTCGCAGGCCCGCGGCAGCCTGATCCTTCGTGATGGCAGACCCGTGGGTTCCGCGCTGATTGGCCAGAATTTCAGCGAGCCCAAACATTTTTGGGGCCGACCATCGGCCACCGGCCCCATGCCCTACAACGCATCAGCGTCCAGTGGCTCCAATCTGGGGCCCCTTAACCCCGCATTGACAGACGCCGTTAAAGGCCGGGTAGAAGCGCTACGTGCTGCTGACCCTGGCAACATCGCTGCCGTGCCGGTTGATCTGGTCACTGCATCAGCCAGCGGGCTGGACCCGCACATCAGCCCGGCTGCTGCGCGTTACCAGGCAGCTCGCGTCGCCAAAGCGCGCGGCCTGCCGCTTGATAAAGTCCTGGCGCTGGTAGACACCCAGACTGAAAAACCCTTGCTGGGCCTGGTAGGTGAAGCCCAGGTCAATGTGCTCAAGCTCAACCTTGCACTCGAGGCGCTTCGCTGATCCAAAACAGGATGTAATGGAGCGTCATAAGGTTTCAATGGCCAGCTATTCAGACTCCCGCCCCGACCCCGACCAGTTGCTTGAACAACTGCGTAGCGAAGATACACGCGCCCAGCGCGGCACGTTGCGCATCTACTTTGGAGCCAGCGCGGGTGTCGGTAAAACCTACGCCATGCTCAGCGCCGCCCAGCGTGAGCGAAAGGCGGGCAGGGATATTGTTGTGGGGGTGGTTGAAACCCATGGGCGCAGTGATACCGCAGAGCTTGTAGCGGGTCTGGAGCTGTTGCCGCTCAAAGAAATTGCCTATCGCAGCCGTACCCTCAAGGAGTTTGACCTTGACGGCGCCCTGGCCCGCAAACCAGCTGTGTTGCTGGTCGATGAACTCGCACACAGCAATGTTGAGGGCTCGCGCCACGCCAAGCGCTGGCAGGACGTGCATGAACTGCTTGACGCAGGTATTGAGGTGTGGTCGGCGCTCAATGTCCAGCATCTTGAAAGCCTGAACGGCACCGTTGGTGCCATCACCGGCGTACGCGTGCATGAGACCGTGCCCGACACCGTGCTAGACGATGCCGACGAGGTGATTCTGGTTGACGTTACCCCTGATGAACTCATAGCCCGCCTCAAAGCTGGCAAGGTGTACCTTCCCCAGCAGGCGGAGCGCGCAGCACAAAACTTTTTTCGCAAGGGCAACCTGTTTGCCTTGCGCGAAATCGCCTTGCGCCGCACCGCCGAGCATGTTGAAGATGATGTGCGCAGCTACCGGGTTGAGAAATCCATCACACCGGTGTGGAACACCGAGGGTGCCATTCTGGCCTGCATAGGCGCGCGTGCAGGCGCTGAGCAAACCGTGCGCACCGCAGCGCGGCTGGCTGGGCAGCTTAATGTGCGCTGGTATGCAGCCTATGTTGAAACCCCGCGACTGCAGCGCCTTGGCGTGGCTGAGCGTGACCGCACCCTGGCAGTGATCAGCCTGGCTGAAGAGCTGGGTGCCGAGACCGCAGTGCTGACGGGCGCTGACGCGGCGGCTGAACTGGTGAGCCAGGCGCAGCGGCTGAACTGCGCCACCCTGGTGGTGGGGCGTCCGCAACTGCCGGGCTGGGTCGGTGGTTGGGGGCTGTGGAGCGGCCACACCATGACGCGCCGCCTGGCACTTGCCGCGCCCACGCTGGACATTGTTGAGGTCGGCCAGGCTGACAGCGCTCGCCGCCTGGCGCGTGCTGTGCCGCGCCCTGCCCACGATGAAGATGCCGCCTGGCATGGCAGCCTGCCGCGCTATGCATGGGCGGTGGCGGGCTGTGTGCTGATTACGCTGCTGGCCTTCCCTTTGTTTCGTTTTTTTGACCTGGCCAATATCGTCATGCTGTTTTTGCTGACCACGGTTTTGGTTGCGGTCAAGTTTGGGCGTGGCCCCGCTGCGCTGGCTGCTTTTTTGAATGTGGCTGCGTTTGACTTTTTCTTTGTGAGCCCGCGCTTTTCGTTCGCGGTAAGTGATGTGCAGTATCTGCTGACATTTGCCATCATGCTGGCCGTTGGCCTGATGACGGGGCAGCTTACTGCGGGCCTGCGGTTTCAGGCGCGTATTTCTAGGAGTCGCGAGCGCCGTGCGCAGTCTCTGTTTGAGCTGACGCGTGACTTGTCTGCCGCGCTCATGAGCACGCAGGTCGCCGAGCTGGGTGAGGCTGCCGTGCAGCGTAATTTCGGTGGCGAGGCTTTGGTACTTGGTCTGGACGCCAATGACAAGCTGTCCCAGCCCGACAAAGCGCCACCCGAGTTTGACTTCAGCGTGGCCGATTGGGCTTTTCGCAATAGTCAAGCCGCCGGCCTGGCGACGGCTACCTTGTCAGCGCAGCCCTGGCATTACGTGCCGCTCAAGGCCCCTATGCGTTTGCGCGGCATCCTTGCGCTTAAGCCCGCGCAACCACGCTGGCTCTTGATTCCCGAGCAATTGCAGCAGCTTGACACCCTGGCCCGGCAAATTGCCATCGCGCTTGAGCGGGTTCACTATGTCGACATCGCCCAGCAGGCGGTGGTGCAGATGGAGTCAGAGCGGCTGAAAAGCACATTGCTGGCGGCTATTTCACATGATGTGCGTACACCGCTGACGGCGCTTATCGGGCTGGCCGAATCGCTGCAGCGCTCTTTGCCTGCGCTTGAGGACGCTCAGGCTGAGACGGCCCGTTCCATCACGCAGCAGGCTCGCCAGCTCAGCGCGCTGGTCACCAATTTACTTGATATGGCGCGGCTGCAAAACGGCGGCGTCAACCTGCGCATGCAGTGGCAGTCTGTAGAAGAAGTGGTGGGCACGGCCATTCGCGCCGCAAGGCATGCGCTGGCGGGCTGCAAACTCGAAACCGATATACCTGCAGACCTGCCGCTGGTTGAGTTTGATGCCGTGCTGATGGAGCGTGTGCTGGTCAACCTGCTCGAAAACGCAGCCAAATACGGCAAAACGCAGGCTGGTGAGGTTTCGATAATAAAAGTCAGTGCACACGTCACGCCTGACGCGCTGGTGCTGCTGGTCCGCGACCACGGGCCCGGCCTGCCGCTGGCACGCAAAGGGCGTGAGGCAGAACTGTTTGACAAATTCACGCGCGGTGATGCTGAGTCCGCCACGCCAGGCGTTGGCCTGGGGCTGGCGATTTGCAAGGCCGTGGTAGGTGCGCATCGCGGGCAGATCAGTGCGGCCAATGCGGCGGGCGGCGGAGCCGAGTTCAGTGTGGTGCTGCCGCGCCGCGCGCCGCCCGTGCTTGAACAACCCTAAACTCAACCCATGCCCAGCCCCACCGTCGTCGTCATTGAGGACGAACCCCAAATCCGCCGCTTCGTGCGTAGCGCGCTTGAAGCCGAGGGCTGGCTGGTACACGAAGCTGATACCGCCAAAAAAGGGCTGACCGAAGCCGGTACCCGCAAACCTGATTTGCTGGTGCTCGATTTGGGCCTGCCTGACGGCGACGGGCTGGACGTGATTCGCGATGTGCGCGGCTGGTCTGCGGTGCCGATTATTGTG
Source organism: Polaromonas sp. (assembly GCA_031412235.1). Taxonomy (GTDB): domain Bacteria; phylum Pseudomonadota; class Gammaproteobacteria; order Burkholderiales; family Burkholderiaceae_C; genus Polaromonas. The sequence continues at coordinate 3,678 of JANOCP010000388.1, read as the reverse complement.
TTGTCGGCCAGAAGCGATGAGGCCGACAAAATTGCCGCACTTGACGCTGGTGCTGACGATTATTTGACCAAGCCCTTTGGTGTGGGCGAGCTGCTGGCCAGGGTGCGCGCCAACTTGCGCCGCCCGCGCGCAGCCGCTGGCGACGGCTCGGGGGCTGAAGAAGCCGACCCGGTGTTTCGTTTTGGCGAGGTTGAAGTTGACCGCCAGGCCCGTCTGGTGCGGCGCGGCGGGGCTGAGGTGCACTTGACGCCGATTGAATACCGGCTGTTGAGTGTGTTGATGGCCAATGCAGGCCGCGTGCTGACGCACCGCCAGCTTTTGCGCGAGGTCTGGGGCCCCTCGCATGCCGACCAAAGCCACTACCTGCGCATCTACATGGGCCACCTGCGCCAAAAGCTCGAAGCCGATCCTGCACAGCCGCAGCATCTGCTCACAGAGACAGCCGTGGGCTATCGGCTGGTGAACACTTAAAATGGGCGGGCTTGAGGGTCAAACCACTGGTTTCAGCCTCTTTTTTATGCCAGATATGCTCTCTGCCCAATAATTACGGGTTTGGGTAGCTATCAATTTAATAGCTAATGCCAAACTCTTCCAAACCTGCTGCTGTCCGCATTCCCAAGCCCGTCAACCCCGACGGCACGCCGCTAACCATACGCCTGAACAAGCGCATGGCCGAGCTGGGCCTGTGCTCGCGGCGAGAGGCCGATGCCTGGATTGAGCGCGGCTGGGTGCGCGTCAACGGCAAGCCTGCGGTCATGGGCCAGCCGGTTGGCACCGATGCCCGCATTGAAATTGACCGGCAGGCCGAGCAGCAGCAGAGGCAGCAGGTCACCATACTGATTAACAAACCGGTGGGTTACGTCAGCGGCCAGGCCGAAGACGGCCACGAGCCGGCCGTGGTGCTGGTGCAGCCGCAAAACCGCTGGAGCGAATGCAATAGCCGCATGCGCTGGGGCTTTGAGCAGTTGCGCGGGCTGGCACCGGCAGGGCGGCTGGATATTGATTCAATTGGCTTGTTAGTGCTCACTCAGGACGGGCGCGTTGCCAGGCAACTGATTGGCGAGGACTCTGACATTGAAAAAGAGTACCTGGTGCGGGTGAGCCTGGGCGTGGGCGGTGAGAGCAGCAATGTGCAGGCGGCGTTTGCGGCAGAAAAACTGGCGCTGCTCAACCACGGCCTGAGCCTTGACGGCCAGGCGCTGCGGCCCGCGCAGGTCAGCTGGCAAAACCCCGAGCAGCTGCGCTTTGTGCTTAAAGAGGGCAAAAAACGCCAGATCAGGCGTATGTGCGAGCAGGTTGGCCTGTATGTGACCGGGCTAAAACGCGTGCGCATTGGCCGCGTTAACCTGGGGCACCTGCCCGTGGGCCAGTGGCGCTACCTGGCGCCGCATGAGGGGTTTTAATTATTAAAAGTTGTTCTTGGCAGATTCTTAGCCTTTTTTGGCGTGTTTAAGGCCTCTAGCCCAATGAATACGGGTATACGCAGCTATCAAATTCATATTTTGTGGCTGTATTCACTGACCCTACCAGTGACGCACCAAGCCTATGCAGTCCTACCGAGATGCGCGTCAAAGGCTGGCGAGCTTTTCCGGTCAAGGGCTTAAAGTGGTTAACAAGGGATGCCGAGCAAGCAGTCGCTGATTGGTTAGCCCTTACCAACCAGAAGTCGGCCATGGCACTCATCACCTACATAGCAGAAGACAACAACACCATCCTCACCAACCTGATCGAAACGCTTCAGGAAACCACGGAAGTCAGAGTTTTGGGCTGTAGCGCAACCCAGGCGGAGGCCAGCCGCTGGCTGAAGCTACAAGACGGTCACTGGCATCTGGCCATCGTTGACTTGTTTCTGAAGGAAGGCAGCGGCCTGGCTGTGCTCGCCAATTGCCGCAACCGGGAACCGTATCAAAAAGTGGTGTTGCTGACCAACTACGCGACGCCCGAAATTCGCAGGCGCGCCATGGCACTGGGTGCCGATGCTGTGTTTGACAAATCGAGCGAGATTGACGAACTGCTGGCCTACTGCATTGAGCAGACAGCAGAACATAAAAAAGCCAGCGTTATGGAGGCTGAACGTGTGGCCACCGAGAAAAGCCGATCCGATCAAAAGGCGGCTGGTGTGTTGTTAACGATGCCGCCACAATAAGGGTATGCCCAAACCTACTCTGCTCGATCAGCTGAACAAACTGCCCACCTACCTTCATGTGTCAGACATTCAGGGCTTGAGCCAGTTGGCTACCCAAGGCGTACTGGGCGTTACGGGCTTGGCTGAAAGTGTGCAAGGCAATGTCTACAAGGCGGTGGCCACGCCGTTTGGACCGTTGGGAGCTAAATTTATTGACGCTGCGCCCGGTAGCAGCGGCGTTAAGCCCAATGGCATCACCGGCCTGGTTTATGGCGGCGTCAAGGGCATTACCCGGCTGGCGGGCGGCACGGCCAATGCCGTGTTGTCGCGGGCCGTGCCTTTTGTCAATGAGCGCTTTGGCGCGCAAGCCTCGTCGCCGCAGCGTGAAGCCGTGCTGGCCGCCATCAACGGTGTTTTGGGTGACCATTTGCTCGCCACTAGCAATCCGCTTGTCATCACCATGGCCCTGCGCCATCAGGGCCAGGCCCTGCCGCTTGACCGGGTGGCGCTGGCGCAGCGGCTGCCGCACGCCACCGGCAAAATCCTGGTCGTTGCGCACGGGCTGTGCATGAACGATTTGCAGTGGAGCACTGCCGCAAAAGACGGCAGCAAGCTCAGCCACGTCGATGCGCTGGCCCGCGAGCTGGGCTATACCCCGGTTTACCTGCACTACAACACCGGCTTGCACACCTCAGTCAATGGCCAGCAATTTGCCGCACTGCTTGAGCAACTTCTGCAGGCCTGGCCGCAGCCCGCTGAAGAGCTGAGCCTGCTGGTTCACAGCATGGGCGGTCTGGTGGCGCGCAGTGCCTGCCACCACGCTGAAAAAGCCGGACAGTCATGGCGCAAGCAGTTGAAGAATATTGTGTTTCTGGGTACGCCACACCACGGCGCGCCGCTGGAGCAGGTCGGAAACTGGATAGACGTGCTGCTGGGCAGCAATGTAGTGACGCGCCCCTTCGCAGCCATTGGGCAAATTCGCAGCAGCGGTATTACTGATTTGCGTTATGGCCATGTGCTGGAATCAAGCTGGCTCGGCAAAGACAGGTTTGAACGCTCCCCCGATTCACGCGAGCCGCTGCCGCTACCCGCTGGGGTTAACTGCTTTACCGTGGCGGCCACGACTTCAAGCGAGGCCAGCCCCCTGAAGGACGCATTGATAGGCGACGGCCTGGTTCCCCTGCGCAGCGCCCTGGGACAGCACGATGAAGCGCCGCACTGTCTTGATTTTGAGCCTGGGAACGTGTGGACGGCTTATGGCACCAGCCACATGGCGCTGCTGTCGCGCCCGGAAGTTGGTGCGCAGGTTGCGCGCTGGCTCAGTACGTAATGGTCAGCGTGTGCGGCTGCGGCACGATGGCACCTTGCAGCCCTGCCTGGTTGGCGACCATGCCGCCATTGATAACGTGAGATCTTGTCCCGGTTGCGTTGCCAACGCGACTTAGGGTGGATGGGCCAAGGTTGCTGGCTGAGCCTGCCACGTCAGCCAGGCCCAGCACATACCGCAAACCGCCCACCACCCCCGTAACCGGGCTCACGTCCATGGTGTATGG
>JANOCP010000387.1:0-38719 GCA_031412235.1 Polaromonas sp. | reverse complement strand
GTGAAAAGTCATCTCGGGGCCAGCATCGCACATGCCGACCTTGCGGCCGTTCCAGGTGCTTTGCAGTGTCAGGTGCAGGCGTCCGTCTTTCCAGACGTCGGCAACTTCATCGAGCGTGACGGCCACCGGGCTGAAGGCCGTGGCCGGTTTGCTTTGTACAAAGCCAAAACCCTTGGCCAGTTCAGCCGGAATCAGGTTGCGCAGCGACACATCGTTGGCCAGCATCACCAGACGTATGCCGTCGAGTGCCTGCTCGGGCGTGGAGCGCATCGGTACATCGGCGGTAATCACGGCAACCTCGGCCTCAAAATCAATGCCGAGAGCTTCGCTGTAAACCCGCACATCGTCACACGGCCCGATAAAGTCGTCACTGCCGCCCTGGTACATCAGGGGGTCGGTATAGAAGGTTTCGGGCACTTCGGAGTTGCGCGCCTTTCGCACCAGCTCGACGTGGTTGATGAACGCCGAGCCGTCGGCCCACTGGTAAGCCCGCGGCAGTGGTGCCATGCAGCGGGTCGGCTCAAACGGAAAAGCATGGCGTGCCTTGCCGTGATTCAGTGTTTCGTACAGGTCCTGCAGTTGCGGCGACATGAAGTTCCAGTCGTCCAGCACCTGCTGGAGCTTGCTGGCAATGCCCGTCGCATAATGGGCTGTCGAAAGGTCGCGCGACACCACGACCAGCTGGCCGTCACGTGAGCCGTCTTTGTAGCTTGCAAGTTTCATCGGTGTCCTGTTTTTCTCGTCTGATGCCGGGCATTCAAAGTTACGATAAGTAAAATCAATTTACCTAAAAGTAATTCGTTAACTTTAGTTTAACGCCACGAGTGAGCGTCACATGCCAGCAAAACCCCAAGCTACACACCTGATTCAGCCCTTGGTGCCACAGCGCGCCGGCATTCAGTCGGTAGAAGTCGGCTTCAGTTTATTGCAGGTGCTTGCCGCATCGAAAGGCGCCTTGATGCTGCGTGACCTGGCCTTTGCGGCGGGCATGAGTGCGGCGAAGGCGCACCGCTATCTGGTGAGTTTTCAAAGGCTGGCACTGGTAGTTCAGGATGCCGGCACCACCCGCTATGACCTTGGCCCTGCGGCGCTAAAGTTAGGGCTTGCTTCGCTCTCAAGGCTTGACAGCATGAAACTGGCACGCCAGCGCCTGGCGCCGCTCATGGAGCAGATTGGCCAGACGCTGGCACTCGCCGTGTGGGGCAACCAGGGCCCAACCATCGTGCATTGGGAAGAGTCACCGCAGACCGTCACGGTCAATTTGCGGCTTGGCGACGTGATGCCGCTGCTGTCTTCAGCGACCGGCCTGTGCTTTTCAGCCTTTATGGCGGCCGATAAAACCACGAGCGAAAACCTGCCCAAAAGCCGCCTGGCCCTGCTGCTGCGCGACGAACTGGCGCGGGAGCAAAAGCTGGCCCGACCCGGTGTACCCGCCAGCATGGCCCAGGTCACCGGCCTGCTTGACGAGGCGCGCAACCACGGCATGGCGCGCGTGGTCAACACCCTGATGCCTGGCGTGGCGGGCTTTTGTGCGCCGGTTTTTGATGCCGATGGCCATATGGTGCTGGGCATGGTGGCGCTTGGTTCGCTGGCTACTTTTGACCCTGAATGGGGTGGTCTGGTGGCCGTGCCGCTCAAGGCGTCGGCCGATCAGTTGTCCCGTGACCTGGGGTACCTGGCGGCATGACGACAACGCAATCGCCACCGCTGTGGCGACCGCTGGCTGCGCTGACCGCGCTGGTTACGGCGGCACATGTGCTGGTTTTACAGGCTTCACCCGACAATTTGGGCCTGAAGCTGACACCCGATACGGCGGGCAACAAGGCCTTTGCCACACGCCGTATTGAAGCCCCGCCCGAGGCCGTCGTTGGTGCAGCCAGGCCTGAAAAGCCGGCCGTCGCCGCTCAAACGCTCCAAAAGGCAGTTGCAAAGCCAAAAATACAGCCAAATCAGCCCTTAGCCCAAGACAATCGGCTATCACCAGCTATAGATTCAATAGCAGAGCCGGTAACGACGGCTGTTGCAGAAAGCCCGGTGGCCAGCGTGTCCGCCGACGTCTCCGCGACGCTTGCCCCCCCGGCTGCCAATCCAGCAAGTCAGCCAGTTTCAACTGTAGCAGCCGCGTCCACCGCCACCACTGCCAGGGCCGAACTGCCCAATCCAACGTTGGTAACAGCTGTCAATTTGCCCGCTTCGGCGCGCCTGCAATACAAAATGACCGGCACCTCCAGGGGGCTGACCTATTACGCCAACGCCGAGCTGAACTGGAGCAATTCGGGCAGCCAGTACGAAGCCGCGATGAAGGTTAGCGCCATGTTTGTCGGCGCGCGCAGCATGTCCAGCGTGGGCCGGATCACGCCTTCAGGCCTGGCACCCACACGCTTTGCAGACAAATCCAGAAGTGAACTGGCGGTGCATTTTGATGCCGACAAGGGCAAGATTACGTTTAGCGCCAATACCCCCGATGCGCCGTGGATGGAGGGCGCGCAAGACCGGGTCAGCGTATTCATGCAGCTGGCGGGCATGCTGGCCGCTTCGCCGACGGCGGCAAGTGGCCCGGGTGGGCCTCCTGGCTTGGGCGGCTTCCCTGCGGGCAGCAGCATCACCGTGTACACGCTGGGCCCGCGTGAAGCTGACACCTGGACTTTTGTGGTCGAAGCCGAAGAAAGGCTGCAGCTGCCCTATGGCGAGCTGGACACTCTCAAATTAAGCCGCAAGCCCAGGCGCGAATACGACCAGAAGGTCGAAATCTGGTACGCCCCCTCGCTCGGATACCTGCCAGTACGTAACCGAATTACGCAGCAAAACGGTGATTTCATCGACCAGGTGCTGTCAGATTTGGGCAAACCTTGAGACCAGAGTTAGTCAAATCTGCACAGCAGCCCCAAAAGTGTGCAGTTTTACCGTCGCAACACGCACATGACCTTGAACTTGGCACCTTCGTTGCTATATATGTTCATAGAATGCAACAAGGACTTTTTTAATGCATATGCTCTATGACTCGGAATCTTTTGTGGTCGTGCAGATCCACGCGAACGCGCCCGAAGAGTCCGCGCCAACGCCGACCATTCCACAACTGGCCCGTAATGGCTTTGAAATTGTGGATAAACGCTCTGGCAAAGAGGTCTACCTGGACGGCTCCTGGGCCGAGATGTTCCAGCAACGCCTGAGCGCCTGGGCGCAAAACACGCCAACCCAGCAAGAGATCGAAGACACGCTTGAAGGCTACAGCGGTCTGGCGACTACGCCCATTTCCCTGCACTAATCAGCGTTCTATCGGGGAAACTCCGGTGCTCCAGCACTGCCTTGTTCAGGCATAGTTTGTGCTCCTGACCTTTCTTCGTTTTAAGCGCACCGCGCGTATTGGGGCCTCCTATGAAATTTAAACTCGTCGTTCTTGCCGCTGCAATGGTGATGGCCTTGCCAGCCAGCGCCAAAACTTTCAAGTGGACCAGCGCCAGCGACATTCCAACGCTGGACATCCACTCTCAAAACAATGCCCTGGGCAACGGCGTGCATGCTGCCGTGTATGAGTCGCTGGTGTACTACAACAGCCGCACCTTCAAAATCGAGCCGCAACTCGCCACCGCCTGGAAGCTGGTCAGCCCGACCCAGATGCGCATCACCTTGCGAAAAGGTGCCAAGTTCAGCGATGGCAGTGTGTTCAGCGCAGATGACGCGGTTTTTTCCATCAACCGCGCCATGGCTAAAACGTCCAACTACGGCGTCTATGCCCAGGGCATCGACAAAGTAGTCAAAGTAAGCGAGAGCGACATCGACGTGATGCTCAAGGCACCCAACCCGGTGCTGATGAACCAGCTGACCGAGCTGCGCATGATGAGCAAGGCCTGGTCCGAGAAAAACAAGTCCACCGAGCCCAAAGACATCAAGACCAAAGAGGAAAGCTTTGCCCACCGCAATGCTATGGGAACCGGCCCCTTCATGGTGGAAAGCTGGCAGCCTGACCAGAAGCTGGTCTTCAAGCGCAATCCCAACTGGTGGGGCAAGCTAGATGGCAATGTGACCGAAATTGTGTACACGCCTATCAAGTCTGAGGCGACGCGCGTCGCTGCGCTGTTGTCAGGCGAAGTGGATCTGGTGCTGGACCCCAGCCTGCAGGACCTGGCCCGCATGCGCACAAACAAGGACCTGAAAGTTCTGGATGGTGCTGAAAACCGCACCATCTTTTTGGGTATGGACCAATTTCGGGATGAACTGGTGGGCTCCAGCGTCAAAGGCAAAAACCCCCTGAAAGACGTTCGGGTACGCAAGGCGCTTTACCAGGCCATTGACAGCGCCACGCTGAACAAAGTGAGCATGCGCGGCCTCAGCCAGCCCACCGGCACCTTGATCTCGCCGCAGGTCAATGGCTGGACCAAAAAGGTTGATGCACGTTGGCCCTACAGCGTCGATGGTGCCAAAAAACTGCTGGAAGAAGCAGGTTACAAAGACGGTTTTGAAATCGACTTTGCCTGCCCGAACAATCGTTACATCAATGATGAAGAAATTTGCCAGGCCGTTACTGCCATGTGGTCAAAGATCGGTGTCAGGGCCAAGCTGCGCACCCTGCCGCTGGTGACTTACTTCCCGATGATCCAGCGCTACGAAGCCAGCATATACATGCTGGGCTGGGGCGTGCCGACGTTTGATGCACTGTATAGCCTGCAATCCTTGGTGCGCAGCGTGGGCGCCGGCGGCGATGGCAACTACAACGTTGGCCGCTACTCGAACCCACAAATGGACGCGCTGATTGAACGCATCAAGAAAGAAACCGATGCCAAAAACCGCAACGACCTGATTGAAAAGGCGCTTGAGTTGTCGCATCAGGATGTGTCGCACATTCCACTGCACAACCAGATCATTCCCTGGGCCATGAAGAAAAACATTGATGTGGTGCACCGCGCCGACAACCGGGTCGACTGGCGCCTGGTTAAAGTCAACTGACACCAGAACGACGCACCATCACAAAAAAGGCCTTCCGAGGCCTTTTTTGTTGTCATGTGCATGACAAACACAGGTGAACTAAAGGTATCTCCGGTGCTGGCGCGCGAAATGCTGCGCTAGGATATGGGCATATTCTTATCTGACCAATGCTCTCATTCATTCTTCAGCGCGTTTTTCAGGCCGTGATCGTCATGATCTCGGTAGCGCTTATTTCTTTCTTGCTGTTCCAGTACGTCGGCGACCCAGTGGTGTTTCTGCTCGGGCAGGATGCAACGCCCCAGCAAATTCTGGAGCTTCGCGCTGACCTCGGCCTCGACAAATCCTTTGTGGTGCAGTTCTGGAATTTTCTGGCTAACGCCGTGCAGGGTGAGTTCGGTCTGAGTCTGCGTCAGGGTGCCAAGGTATCAAGCCTGATTGCCGAGCGGCTGCCGGCGACCCTTGAACTGGCGGGCGTTGCGGCGGTACTGGCTTTGGCGCTGGGTATCCCCATGGGCGTTTACGCAGCGCTCAAGCGCGGCACGTTTTTGAGCCAGGTGTTCATGACGGTGTCACTGCTGGGCGTGTCGCTACCCACCTTTCTGGTCGGTATTCTGCTGATCTTGCTGTTCGCCGTCGGCTTGGGGTGGTTCCCGAGTTTTGGCCGTGGTGAGGTGGTACAAATGGGTTGGTGGAGTTCCGGTCTGCTGACTGCCAAGGGCTGGCACCACATCGTGTTGCCTGCCCTGACGCTGGCGGTGTTTCAACTGACCCTCATCATGCGGCTGGTGCGCGCTGAAATGCTGGAAGTGTTGCGCACCGATTATGTCAAGTTCGCCAGAGCCCGTGGCCTGTCCAATCGCAGCATTCACTTTGGCCATGCGCTTAAAAACACGCTGGTGCCGGTCATCACCATCACCGGCTTGCAGCTGGGCGCGCTGATTGCGTTTGCCATCATCACCGAGACTGTTTTTCAGTGGCCCGGCATGGGGCTGCTGTTTATTCAGGCGGTCACGTTTGCCGATATTCCCGTGATGGCCGCCTACTTGTGCCTGACCGCGCTGATTTTTGTGGTGATCAACCTGGTGGTTGACTTGCTTTATTTTGTGGTAGATCCCCGCCTGCGTGTAGGCAAGACGGGAGGACATTGATGCTGACGGCAGCCAGTGATGTGCAATCCAGGGGAGTCATGTGTCAAAACTGATAAAAAAAGCCTTGCCGCAGCCTTTCTGCGCCGAGAAAGCTGTCTGTTTAACAGCAAACAGGTGTCTTCAAGCCTATTTCAACCCAATCAAAACAGCCTGTGAGTAACCCTGTAACGCGTCCCCTGATGCGCTGGCTGGACAGCGACGTGGGCTACAGCTTCAAGTCATCGCCCATGGCGATGGCTGCTGCAGCTGTGGCTTTTATCTGCCTCATTTGCGCGGTGTTTGCGGGCTTCATTGCCCCGCACAATCCGTTTGACCTGACGACCCTGGAGCTGTCGAATGCCCGGTTACCGCCCGCCTGGGAGGCGGAAGGCAAACGGGACTTTTTGCTCGGCACCGATGACCAGGGTCGGGATATCTTGTCCACGCTGATTTACGGCGCGCGCATTTCACTGGCAGTCGGGTTTGCCTCGGTCATCATTTCGGTGGTGGTGGGTGTGGTGATGGGCCTGATGGCTGGCTTTTTAGGCGGCTGGCTCGATAGCTTTTTGATGCGTCTGTGCGACGTGATGCTGAGTTTTCCGGCCATTTTGGTGGCACTGCTGATTGCCGGGGTTGGCCGCGCCCTGTTCCCCAATGCGCACGAGTCGCTGGCCTTTGGTGTGCTGATCGTGTCGATCTCACTGACCGGCTGGGTGCAGTACGCCCGCACCGTGCGTGGCTCCACGCTTGTTGAGCGCAACAAGGAATACGTGCAGGCCGCCCGCGTGACCGGCGTGGCGCCCATGCGCATCATGACGCGCCATGTGCTGCCCAATGTACTGGGGCCGGTGCTGGTGCTGGCCACCATTCAGGTCGCCACCGCCATCATCACCGAGGCCACACTGTCGTTTCTGGGGGTTGGTGTGCCGCCTACATCGCCTTCGCTTGGTACGCTGATCCGCATTGGCAATGACTATCTGTTCTCAGGTGAATGGTGGATCACGGTGTTTCCGGCGCTGATGCTGGTCATCATCGCCTTGTCTGTGAATCTGCTGGGTGACTGGCTGCGTGATGCGCTGAACCCTCGCCTACGTTGATCGCGATGTCTCTACTTCAAGTTAAAAACCTCGTCGTTGAATTCCCTAACCGCAGGGGCACCCTGCGCGCCATCGACGACATCTCATTTGACATTGCCCCCGGTGAAATTCTGGGTGTGGTGGGTGAGTCCGGCGCGGGCAAGTCGCTGACCGGCGCATCCATCATCGGTCTGCTGGAGCCGCCAGGCCGCATTGCCAGTGGCCAGGTGCTGCTGGAAGGCCAGCGCATTGACCAGCTGAGTAACGACCAGCTGCGGCACATTCGGGGCCGCAAAATTGGCGCGATTTTTCAGGATCCCCTGACCTCGTTGAATCCGCTCTACAGCGTGGGCCGGCAATTGATGGAGACCATCCAGGCGCATTTACCAGTCAGTAATGCCGAGGCCCGCAAGCGCGCCATCGATTTGCTCAAGGACACCGGTATTCCCGCCGCAGAGCAGCGCATTGAACATTACCCGCACCAGTTTTCAGGCGGCATGCGTCAGCGGGTTGTGATCGCGCTGGCCCTTGCCGCAGAGCCCAAACTGATCGTGGCCGATGAGCCTACCACCGCCCTCGATGTGTCGATTCAGGCGCAAATCATCACCCTGCTGAAAAACATTTGCAAAGACCGCGGTGCCGCCGTCATGCTGATCACCCATGACATGGGGGTGATTGCTGAAACCTGTGACCGCGTGGCCGTGATGTACGCCGGCCGGATTGTTGAAATTGGCCCGGTGCATGATGTCATCAATCGCCCCGCACATCCCTACACGACGGGCCTGATGGCGTCGATTCCAGACATCACGCAAGACCGTGAATATTTGAACCAGATTGACGGTGCGATGCCACGATTGAATGCCATTCCGCAGGGCTGCGCCTTCAACCCGCGCTGCCCCAAAGTATTTGACCGCTGCAAGGTCGAGCGGCCCGAGCTGCTCGCGGCAGGCACGACCCGCGCCGCCTGTTGGCTGGTCGGGCAAGCGGGGGCAGCAGCATGACCACGCTTGCCAGGCCGCTGGTCACGGTCAGCGACATTGCCATGACGTTTGATGTGTCCGCCAGCCTGCTGACGCGGGTCATTGAGCGCCAGCCCAAACTTTTTCTGCACGCTGTTGATGGCGTGAGTTTTGAGATTGAGAAAGGCAAAACACTGGCGCTGGTCGGTGAATCGGGCTGCGGCAAGAGTACGGTGGCCAAGCTCATGGTCGGGCTCTACCAGCCAACCCGCGGCAGCATGACGTTTGACGGCGTGGACGCCCATGCCACCTACAAAACCGCCAATAGCAGTGTGCTGCGCCAGCGCATCCAGATGATTTTTCAGGACCCGTATGCGTCGCTCAACCCGCGCTGGATTGTCGAAGACATCATTGGCGAGCCGCTCAAGGAACACCGCATCATTACGGACGCGGCTGAACTGAAAGAAAAAGTCGGCGACCTGCTCAAGTCAGTTGGCCTGAGCCCGCTGGACATGCCCAAGTACCCGCACCAGTTTTCAGGCGGGCAGCGCCAGCGCATATCGATCGCCCGGGCGCTGGCCACCAGCCCCGAGTTTCTGGTGTGTGACGAACCGACCAGCGCGCTCGATGTGAGCGTGCAGGCGCAGGTGCTCAACATCATGAAGGACCTGCAAAAAAAGCGCGGCCTGACCTACCTCTTCATCAGCCACAACCTGGCGGTGGTACGCCACGTCAGCGACCGCGTTGGCGTGATGTACCTGGGCCGCCTGGTCGAGCTGGCTGACAAACAGGCCCTGTTCAGCACGCCGCGCCATCCGTACACGCGCATGCTGCTTGATGCGATTCCCAAAATGACCGAGACGGGCCGCGCCCGCACGGCCGTGCAGGGCGAGGTACCCAACCCGCTCAACCCGCCAACCGGCTGCGCCTTCAACCCGCGCTGCCCGCACGCCAACGACCGCTGCCGTACCGAACGCCCTGTGCTGCTGGCGCTGCACGGCATCAAGGTGGCCTGCCATGCGGTGGAAGAAGGACGGATTTAGAGCGGCTTTTTGCTATTTATTCAATAGCATTAAATGACCGTATTCAATGGGCTAACGGCTTAAAACACTATAAAGATACCAAAAAAGCTGTCCTTCAGCTTTTTTCGGCATACCACCATCTGTAGATCGGCTCGGCAAGCAGCAACACCGCCGCCAGCCGTGTGACATGAAACGCCGTTACCACCGGCACCCCAAGCTGCAGCACCTTGGCGGTAATCGACATTTCAGCAATGCCGCCGGGTGATGTTCCCAGCAGCAGGGTGGCCCAGTGCAAGTGCGTGAAATGCGCCAGGCCCCAGGCGAAAGCGGCGCACAGCACAATCATCACCACGGTTGCCAGTGCCACCGAACCCAGCCAGCGCGGCGCCATATGCACAAACCCGCGCGTAAAACGCACGCCCAGACTGATGCCAATAAACAGTTGCGCCGCATTGCTCAGGGCCTGCGGAATGCTAGATAAGGTCACGCCGCTGGCCGTGAGCAATAAAGACACCAGCAAAGCCCCGATAAACCACGGGTTGGTCCGCTCAAGCTTGACCATGACCCAGCAACCGGCACCCGTCAGCAGGCCCAAAAGCGCGAGGCCGGGCCATTCGACCACGCGAGTACCAGGCAGCGTTGCATCCAGCCCATTCAGACCCGCCCACTGAAACCCGAACGGAATAATCAGCGTGACAAGCAGCACCCGCAGGCTGTGCGCCGAGGCCACCAGGTCGGTCTGCGCGCCGTGGCGCTCAGCCATCATGGTCATTTCTGAAGCTGCCCCGATCGGTGCAGCAAAATAAGTGGTGATGCGCGACAGGCCCCGGACATGAAACCGCCCTGGCCCGTAATGCACGCGATGCAGCCATGCGCCAAAACCCACGCCGAGCGCTAGCGCCCAGATGATATTGAGCGCAATCGCCCACCACAAGCTCGCCACCAGCGCCACCACTTGCGGGGTGAAATACAGTCCGAGCGCGCAACCAATCGTCCACTGGCCGATATTGCGCAGCGGGGCCCAGCTCTGGGTGGCGCTGCTCAGCATCGAAACCAGGGCGGTAATGACCAGCGGCCCGATCATCCACGGCAGCGGCGTGCGTAAAAACACACACAAACCCGCTGCAGCCAGGGCTAGCAGCAGGGTCAGGATGATGCGAAAGGGGGCGAATTCAAGCAAGGACGAGAGGGACTTGGCGGGTTGCAGGGCCATGGGGACAAGCGCAAGGCATTAATATGCCCCAATGGTCCCATATTCGCTCCCGTGTTCATCATCCCCTGGGGTGCGGACCATCGTCTGCATCACCGCTATGCTGCTGGCCAGCGCTTGTGCCAGCCGCCCCGAGGCGCCCATCATTGAGCAGCTATCGGGTCTGGCGGCATCAGACACAGCAGCGCGCATAGACACCTTGTTGCCCGCAGATGTACTGCTGCTTGGTGAACAGCATGATGCCGCCGAGCATCAAATAATCGAACAGCAGGTAGTTGCCAACCTGGCGCAGCGGGGTGTGCTGGCTGCAGTTGCCGTGGAGATGGCCGACGCAGGCACCAGTACGGCAAAGCTGCACCCCAGCTCTGGCGACGAGCAGGTGCGCCTTGCATTGAAATGGAGCGACAAAAGCTGGCCCTGGGCCGCCTACGGCCCCGCCGTCATGACCGCAGTGCGCGCGGGCGTGCCGGTGCTCGGTGCCGACCTGCCCCGTACGCAAATGCGGGACGCCATGGCAGACAGCAAGCTCGACGGCCAGTTGCCTGGCCCGGCTCTCAAGGCGCAGCAGCAACTGATTCGTATTGGCCATTGCAACCTGCTGCCCGAAACCCAGATCACGCCGATGACGCGCATTCAAATCGCCAAAGACATCAGCATGGCCAACACGCTAAGTCAGGCGGCTGTTCCCGGCAAGGTGGTGCTGCTGATTTCAGGTTACGGGCATGCTGACCGGTTCCTGGGGGTGCCGCAACACCTGGGCGCTGACCTGAAGGCCAGGGTCATACGCTTGAGCGCAGGAGGTAATGCTGCGGGTGATGCGGGCGTCGCGCCCGACATGGTGTGGGTGACGCCTGCTCTGCCTGAAACCGATTACTGTGCGGGTTTGCGGCAGCAATTTGGGCCCAAGGCGAGCGAGAGCATCAAACCATAGGGTAGCCGGGCTTGCCTTGCACTTTCTGCTTAGGCATTCTTGCGAATCGCATCCGCCACCACACCCACCATGTGCTCAATCTGCGCTTTTTCCACAATGTAAGGTGGGCAGAGCACAATGTTTTCGGCTGCGGGTCGCACCAGCACACCGTGGTGATAGCAGTACATGAAGATGTCATAGGCACGCTTGCCGGGCGAACCTGCAATCGATGACAGCTCCACCGCACCTGCCAGGCCAAGTGCGCGAATGCCCACCACATTCGGCAAGCCCTTCAAACCGCTGTGCAGTGCGTCGCCCAGCACCTTGCCCATTTGCCCGGCGCGCTCAAACAGGTTTTCTTCTTTAAACAGATTCAGCGTGGCAATCGCCGCCGCGCAAGCCACCGGGTGGCCCGAGTAGGTGTAGCCGTGAAAGAACTCGATGGCGTGTTCGGGCGCGCCGGCGTTGGCCTGCATCATGCTGTCGTAAATGCGGTCGGTGCAGATCACGCCGCCCAGCGGAATCACGCCGTTGGTCACGCATTTTGCAAAGTTCAGCATGTCAGGCACCACGCCGTAGTAGTCGGCACCAAAATTGACGCCCAGGCGGCCAAAGCCGGTAATGACTTCATCAAAAATCAGCAAAATGCCGTGCTTGTCACATATCTGCCGCAGGCGCTGCAAATAACCCTGTGGCGGCAGGTACCAGCCTGCGCTGCCCGCTACGGGCTCCACAACAATCGCCGCCACGTTGCTCGGGTCATGCAGCGGCAAAATGCGGTTTTCAAGCTCCAGCAGCAAGTCTTCCTGCCAAACCGGCTCAGTGCCATTGATGTAGGCATGACCGGCATGCTCAGGGTGACGCGGGTCATGTACAAAGCGCAAATGGTCTACGCGCGGTAGCAGGGCCGCGCCAAACACCTTGCGGTTGGCCGGTATGCCGCCCACGCTCATACCGCCAAAACCGACGCCGTGATAACCACGTTCGCGGCCAATAAACACATTGCGGTGGCCTTCGCCGCGCGCCCGGTGATAGGCCAGCGCGACTTTCAGTGACGTATCGGCGGCTTCTGACCCCGAGTTGCAAAACAGCACCTTGTTCAGATCGCCCGGCGCCATCGCGGCAATCATCTCAGCGGCCTTGAAAGCCTGGTCATTGCTGGCCTGAAAAGCGGTGGCGTAGTCGAGCGTGTCGAGCTGCTTTTTTATTGCTTCGTTAATCGGCTGGCGCTTATGCCCAGCCGCCACGCACCACAGGCTCGAAATACCGTCAAGCACCTGTTTGCCGTCATGCGTGGTGAAGTACATGCCGTCAGCGGCCACAAAAACCCGCGGGTCATTTTTAAAGCTGCGGTTGGGCGTAAACGGCAACCACTGGTGGTCCATGTTGAAGCCATGGAATTCGGTATAGGCCATGCGGGTCTCCTGCGGCGAGTTGGGGCAATCTGCCATTTTCGCACTCATGCTCTAGTGCCGCACCGGATAATCCACCTCCAGCCAGCCCGAACGCGCCCACCTGCGACAATTCACCCCTTATGAATCACGCTTATATCCTGACCTTGTCCTGCCCGGACCGCATGGGCATTGTTCATGCAGTGTCTGGCTTCTTGCTACAAAACGGCGGTAATATTGAAGAAGCCGCGCAGTACAACGACCCCGGTACCGGCCTGTTTTTCATGCGTGTGCAATTTGCCTGCGACAAGCTCAGCGACGCTGAACTCAAAAGCCAGCTGGGTACCTTCGCCGAGCCCTTCGGCATGAACTGGAAGCTGCACGCCACCACGCAGCCCATGCGCACCGTCATCATGGTCAGCAAAGAGGGCCATTGCCTGAATGATTTGCTGTTCAGGTGCAAGTCAGGGCTGCTGCCGATTGATGTGCGGGCGATTGTTTCCAACCACCGCGAGTTTTACCAGCTTGCCGCCAGCTACAACATACCGTTTCACCATCTGCCGGTCACCAGCGCCACCAAAGACCAGGTTGAGGCCAGACAGCTTGAGATCATTGAGTCTGAAAATGCCGAACTGGTGGTGCTGGCGCGCTACATGCAAATTTTGTCCAACGACCTGTGCCGCAAACTGGCCGGACGCGCCATCAATATCCACCACTCGTTTTTGCCCAGCTTCAAGGGCGCCAAACCCTACTACCAGGCGCATGACCGCGGCGTCAAACTGATTGGCGCCACAGCGCATTACGTGACTGCAGATCTCGACGAAGGCCCGATCATTGAGCAGGACGTCGCCAGGGCTGACCACAGCAAAACAGTAGAAGACCTGACCGCCATGGGCCGCGACACCGAAAGCCAGGTGCTGGCCAGAGCCGTCAAGTGGCACAGCGAACACCGGGTGCTTTTAAACGGACACAAGACGGTAATTTTCAAGTAGTCCTATGGCAACAGCAGCAAGAATCCCGCCCATCCAATGCCTGCTGACATTTGAAACCCTGGCGCGCCTGCGCAGCGTGACGCAGGCGGCTGAAGAGCTTTGCGTTACCCCCAGCGCTGTCAGCCACCGCGTCAAGCAGCTGGAGCAAATCATTGGCACCAAGCTGTTTGGCCGGGCAGATTTTTCATTGACGACTGAAGGCAGTGAATACCTGGCCCATGTGCGCGAGGGGCTGGAGATATTGCAGAAGTTTCCGGGTGCGGCGGGCCAAAGCGGTAACCCCGGCAAACGCAAGCTGCGGCTGACTGTCACGCCGACGTTTGCGCGTTCGATTCTGATCCCGCGCCTGCGCCAGTTCACTGAGGCTTACCCCGAAATTGACTTGACCTTGCAGGTGTCGATTCCGCTGCTTGATGTGGTGGCTGAAGACGCCGACCTGATCGTGCGCTTTGGCACCGGGCGCTACGCCGACGTTGAGCATGTTTGTCTGATCAAGGACGACGTCACGCCGCTGGCTTCGCCGGCTTTCATACGTGAGCACGGGCCCTTTGATACGCCGCAAGACCTTGAAGGCCAAAGCCTGCTGCGCTCGCCGCTGGAGCCCTGGCGCACCTGGTTTGCGGCCCGCCACCTGGACTGGCCAGAGCCCGTGGACGGCTCGCAGTTCAACGACATTGGCTTGATGTGTGACGCCGCTGCTGCAGGTATGGGTATTGCGCTGATTCGCCTCAAGCTCGGTGCGCCCTGGCTTGAAAACGGTTCGCTGTTGCGCCTCGGTAGCAACGCCGTGTTTACCAGTAACGTCCCCAGCCCGCACGCCCACTACCTGTGCTGGCGTACCGGCACCATGGACCGCTGGGAATGCGCGGCTTTTGCCGACTGGCTGCGCAAAAGCCTGGGTTAGGGTTTTACTGGCATTTGCTATTAATTGCATAGCAATATATAGCCGTAATCGTTGGGCACAGGGGGTATTTGATGTAGAAAATGACACCAGAATGCCCTTGAAGGGTGCTGGTAGCGCGCCGGCGGCAATTCACGCCCTCGTTTAAATTTCTTCAACCTGAAAACGGCTACTTGCCCTACAGTTTGTTTTTCGACTGCTTTTCCACAGGAACCCGCCCATGAATGCACCCGCCACCATCCAGCAGCATGATGTGCTCGAAAGAGCAGAGCGGCAGGCACAGGTGGTGCAGGCCCTCAAAGCCGTATTGCCCGGCCACGCCCTGCTTTGGAACAATGAAGACACCACCCCCTACGAATGCGATGGCCTGACCGCCTATCGCCAGCGGCCGCTGGTGGTGGCGCTGCCTGAAACTTATGCTGAAGTACAGGCGGTGCTTAAAACCTGCCATGCGCTTGGTGTGCCCGTGGTGGCACGCGGCGCAGGTACGGGACTGAGCGGCGGTGCCATGCCGCACAAACTCGGCGTCACGCTGTCACTCGCCAAGTTCAACAAAATCCTCAAGATGGACCCGGCAAGCCGTACTGCCGTGGTGCAGGGCGGCGTGCGCAACCTGGCCATATCAGAAGCTGCGGCGCAGCACGGCCTGTACTACGCGCCCGACCCGTCAAGCCAGATTGCCTGCACCATAGGCGGCAACGTGGCTGAAAACTCGGGTGGTGTGCATTGCCTCAAATATGGCCTGACGGTACACAACGTGCTCAAGGTCAGGGGTTTTACGATTGAAGGTGAAGAAGTCGTCTTTGGCAGCGACGCACTGGATGCCACTGGCTACGATTTGCTGAGCATCATCATTGGCAGCGAAGGCATGCTGGCCGTCACCACAGAAGTTACCGTCAAGCTGATCCCAAAGCCGCAGCTGGCGCGCTGCATCATGGCCAGTTTTGACGATTTGCGCAAAGCCGGTGATGCGGTGGCGGCGGTCATTGCTGCAGGCATTATTCCGGCAGGCCTTGAGATGATGGACAAGCCCATGACTGCGGCGGTTGAGGATTTTGTGCATGCGGGCTATGACCTGACGGCTGCCGCGATCTTGCTGTGTGAAAGCGACGGAACGGTTGAAGAAGTTGAAGAAGAAATCGGCCGCATGAGCGAGGTCTTGAGGCGCTGCGGCGCGACCGCCATTGCCGTCAGCCAGAGCGAAGCCGAGCGCCTGCGCTTCTGGAGCGGCCGCAAAAACGCTTTCCCCGCGTCAGGCCGCATCAGCCCCGACTACATGTGCATGGACTCGACCATTCCACGCAAGCGCCTGGCCGACATCTTGCTGGCGATTGCCGAGATGGAGAAAAAATACCAGCTCCGCTGCGCCAATGTTTTTCACGCTGGTGACGGCAATTTGCACCCGCTGATCTTGTTTGACGCCAACGATGCTGACCAGCTGCACCGCTGCGAGCTGTTTGGCGCAGAGATTTTAGAGACCAGCGTGGCCATGGGCGGCACCGTCACTGGCGAGCACGGCGTGGGCGTGGAAAAACTCAACTCCATGTGCGTGCAGTTTTCAGCGCAAGAAAACGAACAGATGTTTGGCGTCAAGCGTGCGTTTGACAGCAAGGGCCTGCTTAATCCCGGCAAGGTCATACCGACGCTTAACCGCTGCGCCGAGTACGGAAAAATGCTGGTGCGTGGCGGCAAGATTTCGCACCCTGACCTTCCACGCTTTTAGGCCATGCAAGCCCTGCGCGGCCTGGCCTGGTTGCTGGCGCTTCAGTCCGTCGGTGAGCTGCTCGCGCGGGGCTTGTCTTTGCCCTTTCCTGGCCCAGTCATTGGCATGATGCTGCTGCTTGTTGCGCTGCGCTGGCCGGTGGTGCGGGAGCCCGTTGCAAGCTGCGCAGACTTTTTGCTATCGCACCTTTCGTTACTCTTTGTACCCGTCGGTGTAGGTGTGATGACCCACCTTTCGCTGGTGAGCCAGTATGGTTTTCGCATGCTGGTGGTGATTGTGCTGTCTACGCTGTGCGGTTTGGGGGTAACGGTTTTGAGTTTGCACTGGCTGCAGGGCAAGCCAGGTGCCTAAGTTCGTCGAACTGTGGGTCTATCTTTCAGCCACGCCGCTGTTCGGCCTGACGGCAACCCTGGTTGTTTACGTGTTGGCGCAAGCCATGTATGCGCGCCTTGGCCAGCCGCCTTGGGCCAATCCGGTGCTGTGGACAGTGGTTTGTCTGGCCGGTGGCCTGCTGCTTTCTGGCGTGCCTTACCCGACTTATTTTGCGGGTGCGCAGTTCATTCATTTTCTCCTCGGCCCTGCCGTCGTAGCGCTGGCCTGGCCGCTATGGCAACGGCGCGCAGAGCTGCGCCAGCGCTGGGGCCGTCTGCTGATTGCAGCCTTGGCCGGGGGAACAGCCGCCAGTGGCTCGGCTTTGCTACTGGCCTGGGGCATGGGCCTGCCGCATGACGTCATGCTGTCGCTGGTGCCCAAATCCGTCACGGCCCCCGTCGCCATGGGTATTGCTGAAAAAATAGGCGGTATTCCAGCGCTGGCCGCCGTGTTTGCCGTTATCACCGGGCTGGTGGGCGCATTGGCAGGCAAGTATCTGTTTGACGGCCTGCGCATTCCCACCACCAGCAGCGGCTGGGCCGCGCGCGGTTTTGCACTGGGCACCGCCGCGCATGGCATAGGCGCAGCACGCGCCCTGCAAGTCAATGCTGATGCCGGCGCTTACGCCGGACTGGCACTTGGCCTGCAGGTGGTACTTGCTTCGCTTTTGCTACCGCTGGTGTTCAGGCTGTTTTAAGCGGTTTTGGCCAGCGTCGCTACCTGTGTCAATGCCGGTGGTTTACCCAGGGCACCAAACAGGATTTCGCCCGCCAGTTGGCCACCTTCTTCAATCACCAGCTTGCCGTAGCGAATCGTGCCCGTCACTTTGCCGGTGGAATAGATCACCAGCTTTTGCCTTACCGTCAGATTGCCGTTAAACTCACCGCGAATTTCGGCCACATCAATTTCAGCTGAACCCTTGAAGGCACCCTGCTCGGCAATCTGCATTACGCGCGAGTCCATGGTGGCCTCTACCAGCCCCTCAACCACCAGCGTGTCGCAGTCGGTAATTTCTACGCCCTTGAGCTTGATGTTCGGCCCCACGGTCAGTTTGCTGCCGCCTTCCTGCGCAATGCTGGCCGCCGTGTCGCTGGCTGATTTTGCAGCGGCTTGCGTGTTGGCGGCAGCGGTTTGCAGCGAGGCCTGTGAGCTCGCGCTGCCATAGCCCTGAGTTGCGCCGTGGCGCAAATTGGTCTGAGCCTGAGAAGTGGGCGCAGAAGGAGTATCCAGATCGCGCTTGCCAAAAAACGGTGTTGCCATGTGACTTCCTTTAAAAAGAACGCATGGTACGTCTGTAAAAAACTAATTACCCGCGCGCTATGCAAGAGAGGTAACAGAATTATTTTTTGCATGCTGGCATATAGTCGCACGCATGAGCTACACCGTAAGAATTTTTACTACTGAAGACGTCGGCGATGAAGAACGCCAGCAGGCCGTACAGCGTTTCAAGGCAGCGCTTGAGGAGTCGCTGGGCGATGCTGCACTGGTGGCACCGGTTTACCGCGTCTGGCTGAAGCTTTACCAGGCCCATGGTGACCATGCGCGCCCCTGGCCTGTTTCTGATGCAGAGCAATTGCTGGCCGACCAGTGGGAAGCCGCCGAGCTGGCCGCGACGCAGGCGGCTTTCGGCGTCAATCGCTATATGGGCGATGCCCATTTTGAGCTTGACGTAGCGGCTGGCTGAAGCGCTGCCTATAGGCCCTTTTCCATAAGCCCTTTTCTTTACACCGCCGGGGATCAAAGTCGATAATTGGGGCCAATTATTGATGGCAAAGGGAGTCTGTGGAGGCTGTTTTTTTTCTGGTGTTGCTTGCCCTGCTGGGGCTGCTCGGATTTGGGGTTTACCGCCTCAGCCGGCGTAAAGCCCGGTCCCCACATGTGCCGACCCCAAAGCCGGACGACAGCGCCTACCAGGTCAGCTTTGCGCCACCAGAATTTGAATGGAGCGGTCACAGCACCGGCATGCTGCGCGTCAAAACCCTGACCTACAAACAATACGACTGCCTGGAAGACGCCCGCTATGGCTTCAGGATCGTTGCCGTGCCGCCGTCTGAAAGAAAACTGCCGCAGCCGCACAAAAGCCGCTCCCACGGCCTGAAAACCGTAGCCTCGTTGGCCAAACACGGGTTTCTGGCAGATGACGGGCAGGCTGGATACGTCATCACCGACCTCGGCCTCAACGCGCTTGAGGTGTGCAGCGTTCGGTATTGAGCCACAGGCAAGCGGTACCCGGTCAAATGGTGGCGTTGGCTGGTGCGTTGCTTGCAATCCATGAGTACAGGGCGACAAAAACCAGCGCGTCGAAAACGGCCCCCATGCAGATGTAAAGCACTGGCATGAATAAAACCGACAGGTGTTGCATGATGAAAGCCTGAGCCAACACCTGGTGCGGCACCATGATCGTGAAGAAGCCCAAAATCAGTGCGGTGTAGAAAATTTTGAGAAACAGGCTCTGGTTCAGGATGTAGTAACCCACCGCCAGCATCAGGGGTGCCGCCAGCATGACCACATAGCCAATAGTCATGAGTTCTTCGCTGTGCCTTGCAATGCTGTACGGAAAGTTGCCTGGCGATACCCAGAAATAGATCAGGGTGATGAGTTGCACCACACAAACGATTCGCAAAGGGTACTTAAGAGGCAAGCTCGCGTTTTTCATGCGTAGTGACAGCACGAGCCCGATAAGCACTACCAGCCCTGTGACTGCCAGTGTCATGTTACTGGGCATGGGGTTTCCAAGGCTGCCGTCGTTGCTGCTGGTCAGTTGCAATGCATATTGGCCCGCATCGTTGAGCCGTGTCGACAGGCTAAACGGCAAGCCGAGTCGGCCCGACCAAAACAAGATGCAGGCACGCCAGAAGGCCAGTAGCCACGGCTTGGCCCAAAAAACCAGGGCGCAGAATGCTAAAGGTAAAGCAATTGCCTGAACCAGCAAATAGGGCGTTACTTTAAGCGGAGTAATGGCGCGATGCGGGCGTACCTTTACACGGCGGGTACGGGCTTCCTTGACGGCCACAAATGCGTCGTGAAACCCGCGGTCATGTTCACGCGACTCGCTCGATACGGAAATGGTTTTCGTCATCATGGCGTGCCATCAAAAATCATGAAAAACACCGAGGGTCACGCCTGTTCGGTTGTACGTCGGATTGGTATAGCGGTTTACACCGAGGAGCAATCCGGTACTCGGGTTGACCCAGTGCCGCCACGCAATGCTGGCTTCACGGCTGTCGAAATTGACCAGCTGCGTGTTGGCGGCAATCGCGAGATAACTCTCGCCACCCCACCCATAGCGCGCGGTCACCAAATCCTGCTTGGCACGGCCATAGGTCAGCGCTAAAAATTGCTGCTGGGATCTGATTGACCCCGGGCTGCTGTTGTTCAATCGCACCCCGCCCTCTACTATCCAGGGTGCTTCAAAGTAGTAAGCGAGTCCGGCCGTCACGCTACGATCAGTGTGACCGTCAGGGGCATCGTAATAGCCCAGGCCAAGCGTTGTCACCAGGTTTTTCTTGTCCAGCCATTTTCTGGATATAGACGCGTCGACCCGGTAACGCGGCAGATAAAACGCACCGTCGCCAGCACCCACTGAAAACCAGCCAAACCAGTCGTCGTTAAAGATGTAGGTATCGCTTAAACCAACGTACGTGCCGTTCTGGCCGAATCTGCGATTTTGCGACAACTCACCCTGCAAAGTGTGCGGGCCCGAACCGTAGGTGCCGCGCAGGGTGACGTCTTTCCAGTTACCCAGACCAGCGCTGAGATTCTGCGCTCCGGCACTGAGTTCCAGGCTGCGTTTGGTCGGGTCAACGGGTTGGGCTGGCTGGGCCGGAATCAGCACACCTTGACCCTGGTTTGATTGTTGTGCAATTACCGAACCGGACTGCCCCCAAAAAACGAGGGCTCCAAAAAAGTAAAGCGCGATTTTTTTTGTGCTCATAAGGATATCCAATGAATTCAAGGTGACAAGTGTGAAAGGCTTGAGGTGATGTGTATGTATGGTTGAGTACATAGCGAGGGTGACAGGCAGATCTGAAAGCTCATGTGCATACGGCGCTTTTGACGGCTGGCTTGAAGCCGGCAGCCGTAACGATTTGGTAAGACACTTCGTCGGTGACAGCCCAGCGCGTCGAATGCCTCAAATGGGCAGACTCACGGAGCCAGCAACGCGCGGTCTCACCGTCACGCTGGCGTACCGCCAATACCGCCAAAATGCCCCAGGGGTAGTCGGTCTCGCTTTGCTTTAGCCAACTGGCACGATGCTTCCTGATCCAGTCGCGGTAGTAGGATGTTGAAGCGCCCGGAACAATCGGAAAATCCACCAGCAATGGGAAAATCTGCGCAACATGATCAGGGTAAAAAACGGGCTTCTCGCTTCGCTGTTCCAGCTGGGTTGATACCAGAAAGCGCTTGTTGACCGGGTCCCAGAAAGTCTCCTGAATCGCCTTCTGGAGCTTTTGTGCTTCTACGGAGCTACCACGCAAGGCAAGCTGCTTCTTGAGGGACCAGACTTCCAGGTTGTCCATAAACAGGCCGTGCAGATACACCGGTGAAACCATGTAGATGCCGCGTGAGGGTTGAAACAGGCGCCCAAGCGAAGCCTTGCTCGTTGAGTAACTTTTTGACCACACCGGATTACTTTTCAAACGGTCTGGCATGGTGTCAAGAAGCTTCATCCACAAGGCCAGCAGGGAATCATCTGCGTCGGCGGTCTTGCAGGCAACCCATCTCGCCTCAGCGCCACGACAGAACCGGTCAAAGGTACCATCTGGCTTTTGCTGCGGCACCAGCCAGTTGACAAACTTCTCCGCTGAAGTTTCGATGCTCAAGCCGTTTTCGTGCGCAAGCAGCAATGCCTGCATGGCGAAGTAAGGGTCTGCCGAGTCTCCACCGTACAGGACTGAAATAGCACCAGAGTCGTCTGCGTACCCTTTTAAATCCAGCTGTGGCGCAGCAAACGCCAGTAAGTTGAGCTGGAGCAGGGAAGTGAGCACCACGCCAGAGACAAGCAATCGATATTTCATGGCGCTTTGACCATCCCGATCTCATGTGCCCAGACGGCTCCGTGAACGATGGCCCCGTGTTCGACAATGATGTTGCGCGCAGACACGGTTGTTTGCGCGTCGGCAAGACCAATAACGGCATGAGCGCCGATCAGGATGTCACTCTCTGACACCAGTGGGCCATATGCACGCGCGTTCTTGAACATGTAGACGCGCTTTTCGCAGGTTATCGCCCCTTCAATTGAAGCGCGATTACCGACGCTCAAGCCCTCACGCGCCTTGATGTCACCGACCACGGTTGTCGAGGCGCCTATGGTCAGAAACCCGGTGACCACCAAAGACCCCCGGTAGATCTTTCCAGCAGGAAGTGCGCAGTCCCCCCGAATCAGAAAAAGCAAAGGTGTTTGCTCAACGGCGTTGGGAAGGTCTGCATAACTTCCAGCAATTTGCTCTTTCGCGGCGTGGGGGGTAGCTGGCTCGTGGTCCAAGCCAAAAAAAACAGCGGGTGCCTGCAGTCGTTCGAACCAAACCTCTTTGCCCAGCTCGATCGCGGTGCCGGCAGAAATGCGCCGGAGCGCGACACTGTTGGTCCTCAGGCGCAAGGTACCATCGGCGTGAGCCCAGTCGTGTACCTCGCTCTCGGCACCGAGTTCAATGTCACCGGTCGCGTATAGGGAAGCAAAGTCAGAACTGTTACCAGCGCGAATATCTCCATCCACGTACAGCGGAAAGTTGCTACGGATTGCCGTTGCTGAATCGATGCTGCTTCTACAAATGAGCCGTTTGCTTACCTTGCTCCAGTCCATGTCTTCGGTCCAGTCAGACACGAACTGGAAGTCCTCATAACCGGTGGGTAACCCAAAACCCATTTTTGCCGCAACGTCCCGCTGCAGTCGGCTGGCAAAGTGATCAATGTCACTGCTGTAGTTGGCCGCAATGGGAAGCGCGGAAATGTCGGTTGGGTAAAGCCATTCACGAAAAGCGGGAATAAATGGCGCAGTGAGTAAAACCAGACATATCAGTCCGAAGAGGGCGTAGTCGAGGTAGCTTCCAGGCATCATTTGGCGGCCTCATTACGGTAGCGAATAGTCTTGTCCCAGACCATTTCACGCTTCAGTAGCCCGTCAAGCATCAAGCTCCAGACCGCGCCAGATATCGCAAAAAGACTGACGAAAAAGCCCAGCAGGTTAAACGGCAGTAAACGAAGCCGCCTGCGGTTTCCGTCAATCAACACAGCCACCACAATCTCAAAGAATGCAGCGAAGTTCCCCAGAGTGCCGTAAATCATCAGCGCGAAAACCGGGATCAGCTGCGACAGCAGGGAACCGGCATTGAGAAAGTACAAGCCAAGGGCAAGGCACCAGCCAAGCAGCATGACAAGGGGAATCACAAAGACAAACAGCAGCAACAGGCCATCCAGGCGCTGGGAAAACGTCAGGTAGGGGCTGCTGGCAAACTTCCACCAGTAACGCGCCATGACCTGGTTGTGCCCCTTGGCCCAGCGCGTTACCTGCTTGATCCTGACGCTCCACTCTTCCGGCACTTCTTCGTAGCATTCAGAACGATTGGTATAGACGGTTTTCCAGCCGCTGAACATCAGCCTGAAAGTGATGTCGGTATCTTCCGCAAGGGTATCGTCATGCCAGCCGCCGACAGCCTGTACCGCTGACAGGCGAACCCCGCCGACCGTACCGCCATACTGTGGCAAAAGGTTCATGTTCATACGCGCCTGCTGATCCACCTGGTAGCCGGCGGAACGCTCCAGATCCAGCATGCGTGTCAGCAGGTTGGCGCCACTGTTGACGGGTACCACGCGACCCATCACCGCTCCAACCTCAGGGTCAAAAAACGGTGCCACGAGTTGTTTGAGCAAACCGCGACCAGGCACATAGTCAGCGTCGAAAATAATTGCAATGTCACCCTCTGCAAAGAGCAGCGCATCCTTCAGGGCGGCCGACTTTCCAGCCTTGCCTTCAGTGCGGTGAAAGGGTGAAATACGCGACGGAAAACGCGCGACGTAGCTGTCAATAATCTGCCCGGTGGTATCTTTTGACCGGTCGTTGACCGGGATGATTTTCAGGCGATCGGCGGGGTAGTCAGTATTTAGCAGCGCTTCAATACAACCCGCGATGACTTTTTCTTCATTATGGGCGGCTATAAACACCGTAATCATGGGCCAGCGTGCGACAGCAATATCAATGTAAGGGTGGCGCTGTCTTCCCGTCAGGCGGTTCATGGTGAACATGAAATGTCGAACGCCATACAGCGCCATCAGCACCACTATCATGAAAAGCACAGAGGCCATGACAGCCGCCACCGGGTAATCCTTGAATGAAGGCACCAGTGAAACAGGGACGGCAGGCGCGAGTGATGCTGCCGCGTTGAGGCTATTTTGGGCTTGTGCAAAGGCCGGGGTCATGACAAGCCACCCGGTGAAGGCGGCTACAGCGCGTACAGGTATTTCCGTTGTCCTGGCAAGGCGTTGTCGAGTTCCTCCGGGGAACTCGCTGGCGAAATCATTAATTTTGATCTGCATGACAGGCTTCCTGGCTTTCAAACCGACGTAGCCAGTGCCGACGCCTGTCGTGGCTCCTGGGTGGGTGCAAGACTTTTGGCGAGGGCCTGTACTATCTGCTGGGAGGCCGTGCCGTCACCAAACGGATTACCCGCCTGTGACATCTTCTGGTAGGCAGCAAGGTCTTGAGAGAGCCGGGTAACCTCAGCGACGATGGCCAGGCGGGTAGGACCGATCAGCAGAGCACAACCTGCATCAACAGCCTCTGGCCGTTCTGTTTCCTCTCGCAGCACAAGCACTGGTACTCCAAAAGTCGGCGCTTCTTCCTGCAATCCACCGGAATCGGTCAGAACCAGCCAGGCGTCGGCGAGTGCCTGCTGCATTTCGGTGTAATCGAGAGGGGCTGTCAGGGTCACATTCGGAATGCCTTTCAAAATCTCGGTGACCGGACCTTGAACCACGGGGTTCAGGTGTACCGGAAACAGGATCTGCAGATCTGGTTGTTGCCTGGCAATGTCTGCGATTGCATGGCATATTTCGGCCATGTCGTGGCCCCAGTTTTCGCGCCTGTGTGCAGTAACCAGAAGATGTCCGCGCCCAATCGCTTTTCGTTTGACACCACGATGTGCGCAGGTCCATTGCTGCGCATCAATGACGGTATTTCCGGTGAGGTGAATATGACTATCGGCAATTCCCTCGGCCTCCAGCGCAGCGCGTGCACGTTGTGTGGGCGGGAAATGAAAACGTGTGAGCCGGCTGATCATCTGACGCAGGCCTTCTTCAGGAAACGGGCGATTCAGGTTGTAGGTGCGCAAGCCTGCTTCGACGTGCGCCACAGGTATGCGGTTGTAAAAAGCACCCAGAGAACCCTGAAAAGCGCTTTCCGTATCGCCCTGAACGATAACCAGAGCCCAGTCCTGCTGGGTCATGACAGACTCAAGCTGCTGCCTGCAACCGATACCGAAGTCAAGAAGACTGGTACCGACGCGTGTCAGCGTGATGTCCGGAGCAATATCAAAGCAGCCAAGGATCTGCTGCGCCATCTCGTCATGTTGTCCCGTATGCAACCATTTCACGTCAGCCCAGGATGCTGTTCGAAGCGCGTGATACAGAGGCGCCAGTTTGATAATTTCCGGGCGCGTTCCTGAGACGATAAGTATTTTCTGCATTTTTGATTTCTTTTCTTTGGATATTTATTGGCTGGCCTCTGCCATAAAGTGGATACGGGGTTCGCAACTTGTAAACCGGCGACTTCCGCCACATTTCCGGCGTCTATCAGACCTGCCAAACTTATCAAGCGCAAATCTGGTATCGCCTAAGGCACACGCCCATTGCGGTGTAGGCGGCTACCCCTACCAGACACTTGTGGTCGCTTGCTTGCCTTTGTCACAAATTAACGCAATGCGTGATCGCGCTCACACGGGGCAGCTTAGTAAGCGTTCGCCTGGCAGTCTGTTCGGTAGCGAACATGCACTTACACGGTGTAATTCATCCGAATAAATTTCAGCGTATGTGCGATAACGAACAAAAAAAAACTGCCGTTTCGTGTTCAATCGAGCCCCTTGCATCTGGCCTATCAGTGCCTTTGCTTTTGAATTGAACAGTGGTGTGACTTTTTCTGGAGCCTGAAATGTGTGGAATTGTTGGAGGTGTCGCAAAGCGCAATCTGGTCCCCGTCATGATGGAGGGCCTGCGCCGGCTGGAGTACAGGGGATACGACTCATGCGGCGTCGCGGTTCATGACAATAATGGCCTGTTTCGGGCGCGCAGTGTCGAACGCGTTGCCGAGCTTCAAACCCAAATTGACACAACAGGCTTTGAAGGCAGCGCCGGCATTGCACACACGCGGTGGGCAACACATGGCCTGCCAGTAACCACCAATGCACACCCTCACTTTTCGTCTGATAAGCAGGGTAATCGCCGCATTGCAGTGGTGCACAACGGCATTATTGAAAACTTTGACGAGATCGGCGCAGAGTTACGCGCTCTGGGCTACGAGTTTGAGTCACAGACAGACACAGAGGCCATAGCGCACCTCATCAATCACCTGCACGATGGCGATCTGTTGTCCACAGTGCAAAAAGCTGTCAAGCGCTTGACCGGCGCTTTCGCCATAGCCGTTATGTGCAGGGACGAACCGCAGCGTGTCGTTGGTGCCCGCCTCGGATGCCCGCTGGTCGTTGGCCTTGGGGTTAGCGAAAATTTTCTGGCATCGGACGCGATGGCACTGGCAGGCAGTACGGATCAGATCATTTACCTGGATGAAGGCGACGTTGTCGATTTGCAAGCCGATTCTGTATACATCTACAACAAAAAAGATCTAGGTGTCCAGCGCCAGGTACATACCGTTCAGGCCTATTCCGGTGCGGTCGAACTGGCGCCATATCGTCATTACATGCAAAAGGAAATTTTCGAACAGCCCAGGGCCTTGGCCGACACCATAGCGGGCAGTGAAGGCCTGGACCCGGCAGTATTTGGCGCTGGTGCTGCGGACATTTTTAAAAGCATCAATGCCATTCAAATCCTGGCCTGTGGCACCAGCTACTACGCGGGCATGACGGCCAAGTATTGGCTTGAGGCCCTCACAGGACTTCCTGTAAACGTCGAAGTTGCAAGCGAATACCGTTACAGAAAATCAGCGGTTAATCCGGACTCTCTGATTCTTGTACTTTCGCAGTCTGGCGAAACCGCGGATACCCTGGCCGCACTCAAGCACGCCCGTGAAGTGGGGCACAAGCATTCGCTGACCATCTGTAATGTGGGTACCTCGGCGATGGTGCGGGAAACTGAGCTGGCTTACCTGACACGTGCGGGCGTTGAAATCGGTGTCGCTTCAACCAAGGCATTCAGTACCCAGCTCGTAGCGCTATTCATATTCACGCTGACCCTGGCAAAACTGCGCGGCTTGCTGTCAGCAGAGCAGGAGGCAGAGCATTTAAAGGAGTTGCGCCACCTGCCCAGCGCAGTACTTAGCGTGTTGGCGCTGGAGCCCCGAATCATGGCCTGGGCAGACCAGTTTGCCAATAAAAATCACGCCTTGTTTTTGGGCCGTGGCTTGCATTACCCGATTGCGCTGGAGGGTGCCTTAAAGCTCAAGGAAATCTCCTACATTCATGCCGAGGCGTACCCGGCGGGTGAACTGAAGCACGGGCCACTGGCGCTCGTGACAGACCAAATGCCTGTGGTGGTCATCGCGCCGAACGACGAATTGATCGGAAAGCTGAAATCAAATCTTCAGGAGGTTCGCGCCAGGGGTGGTCAGTTGTATGTGTTTGCCGATGCCGATTCGCGTATCGAGCCCGACGAAGGCATACAGGTCATTCGGCTGCCAGAACACTATGGTCTTTTGTCGCCCATCCTGCATGTGATACCGCTTCAGTTGCTGGCCTACCATACCGCCCTTGTTCGTGGCACTGATGTCGACAAGCCGCGCAACCTCGCCAAATCCGTAACGGTAGAGTAACTTTCAAGCTGGCGGGGAGTCCTGCTCTGGCATGGGGCTTCTGGGGAGTTCAATTGAAAAGACACATCCTGATCCAGGCAGGTCCCGCACGCTCGGCACGCCGTGAATTGAATCCACACACTCCCTGGCAATCGTCAGTCAAAGTCCAGATCCGGACTTGTCTTCATGGCACTGTCTGAAGGGCAGGAACATGTCCTGTGCATTGCCGGGTGGAAGCCCGCCGCAATGGTCCTGGACATCAAAACGTACGCACTCATCGTCAGCGTAAACGGTTAGCAAAACCTGAGTTTCAGGTGCCGTGAACTTGAAGGCGTTACTGAGCAGATTGCTGACAGCTGACAGCACACTGCAATGACTCTCGTTCGCCATACACGGTAAGCCCCACCCCAATGACAGAAACCAGAAGCTCGCAGCCCTTCGCCCTGGCTTCGAGTATTGCAGAAGCACTGACTTCCGCGACAAATCCTGACACGTCAATCAGTACGCGGTTCACCGGGGTTAAAAGGAAGAACGCCGCTTATTCGCCCCTTCGGTGGTTGCAAGCAGCGGTTTTTGAAACTACCGGGCAAGCCAGCCCGTTCTACACATATGCCATTACGGGTTCAGGCGAAAGTGTGCGCGCATACACGTCCAGATCCGCCTGATAGCAAGCGCAGGCACTGTGTTTCAGGCTCTCCTCTTCCAGCAAGACCACGTAACCCCGTCCGTAGCTTATCAATCCGCGCTTTTGAAACAGATTGGCTGCCTGCGATACGCTTTCGCGCCGCACCCCCAACATAAGCGCGAGTGACTCGTGGGTGATAAATAACTCGGGGGAGTTTGCCCTGTCGCGCACCATGAGCAAGGACCGTGCGAGCCGCTGTTCCACCGTGTGGTGCGTCATGCAGGCGGCCTTTTGGGCCAGCTGGCATGCCCTGACATCGATGTAGCGGAACAATGTGTTCCGCAAATCGCTGTCTGCGGCCCGGCGCATTCGAAGTGCGTCTTTATGTATTTTCAGCGCGCGCCCCGCACCCTGAACCCGGGTGGCAAAGCATGAGTCTTTCACCCCGAGTACTGTCGCCGTGTTGAACATACCTTCATTTCCGACCAGCGCAATCTCCATATCTGCGGCACCATCCATCGGCAAAATCACCGAGACAAAGCAGTCAATTGGAAAGTATGCGTGCTTTGTGCTCTCACCCGGGGAGGTAGGAACGGC
Source organism: Polaromonas sp. (assembly GCA_031412235.1). Taxonomy (GTDB): domain Bacteria; phylum Pseudomonadota; class Gammaproteobacteria; order Burkholderiales; family Burkholderiaceae_C; genus Polaromonas. The sequence continues at coordinate 9,937 of JANOCP010000387.1, read as the reverse complement.
ATGCAGGGACAGCTCAACCAATTCGCTGTGCTCCAGCAAAAGCCCACGCGCAGTGGATGGCAGGGACGCTATCAGGCGGTTCTTGAGTGACAAATCTGTTGGCGACAAGGCGCAGCCCAATTTTTTTGGTTTTTCCTCAAAAACAACGCGGAAAAATTGCGATTCACAGCTTCGACTTTCGTGCCAGGGCGTCAGGAGTGATGCTCAGCTTCAAGCCTGAATTCGCGGCCCTCTGAACTGCGGCATTTACCTTTGAGTTTTGGGAAACCCGAATCGAGCTGACACTGCAGGATGTTGGCACTGCTCGCAAAAAGAAAAGCTCGCCCCCACAGACCTGCGCCTGGTGCATCTGAAACGGAAAGCCCAGTGTTTTGGGACGACGCTGTCTCGCTGAAACTTCCCCGGTAACTTATGCCGTCAATTTCCACACTCAGCGTGCGATCAGCAACGGAGAACCGCCCAGGGTAGCTCTTGCCCCCGGCCGAAAAAACGGCAGGTCCTGAATCTTCGGCAAAAGCCGGGTTGGCCATCAGGGCGAATGCGAGCATCCACACAGAATGCAAGCGGGATTTGACTGGGCTTTTCATTGATTTACTCACCGGTTATATGTTTGAAGCTTGATATTCCCGCATACGTCACGATGAACCCATCAGAAGTTTCGCCGACGGAGCGTGGGACTTTACCCACAGCGCCTTACCTGCTGGCCAGTAACTCGAGTTCGCAAATTGCCCGCTTGGGCCTGACCTGTGAAGCCAGGCAGTGTGTAAGCAATGGCAACCAAAAGTGAGAAAGGTCTTGTTGATCGAAACAAAGGATTACATAAAAACCTCTGTTGCCCTGTGTTACCGGGCTTGTTGCGAAGTATTTCGGATGACCTTAAGAGGGTTGGCGCCCAAACTGTAGGCGTCATCCTACAAAAATCAAAAGGTCTTGCCTTCCCCTGAAGCGCGTAAATTGGTCAGTTTTCATTGGTAAAACCGACAAATTTCGACTTTTCAACTTGTAGGATAGGTCCTGCAAAATTGCGATTTTCGATTTCAGATTTCTTACTACAAATAGGCCTGCCCCGAAAGCTATGAGTGCCAGCACACACAAAACGTTTTCGGCTGCGCCTGCAATCACATTAGTCCCTGACGGGTCGGCAGTGCACTGCAAAGCGGTGTACCGCAGAAACCGCTCTACGTTCAGCCTGAATCCGCCATTCATTCTGATGACATATTTCAATAAATCCTGGATTGGACTTCGCATGCTTAGACGTCATTTTTTCTTTAAATCAGCAGCTTTGGGCGTGACCGCCACTGTGCTGGGCGGACTCAAGCCCAGCATCGCTCAAACCGTGGCGACCTGCCCGGCCCCGACTCCGACCGTGCCTCCGTCCGGGATCAATGTTGTTGAAGCCATCAAGGCCTTGAGAATTCCTACCGGATCTTATGCAGGGGCATATGAAATTGCACCGAATGGCCTGATGAACTGGTACTTCACCAATCTTGGCCTGATCTCCATCGTCCAGTATCTCGATGGCCCTGATCTGGACAAGTACATTCGCACCTATCTTGACCTGTACATCAGCAAGCTTGAAGCCAATGTTTCCATCCAGGATGTGCAGTTTCCGTTTGGGCGTGCCAACCCAGGTGTTTTCACGCTCGTTCCATCGGATTCCGATGACTCGTATGCAGCAACCACGCTCACGCTGGCAGCGCGTTACCTCAAAGCCAGCCAGAACTGGGCATGGTGGGACAAAAACAAGTCGCGCCTTAAAGACATGGCCTATCGGAATATTGCGGTGTCCGTCAAGTCAAACGGCCTGACAAGCGTTTTTCAGGCACCACGCAGCCAGACAAACAACGCGGGCTATTTGATGGACAACTGCGAGGCCTATCGCGGCCTGCGTGACTTTGCAGCCTTGCTGAAGGAGCGCGGGGAGCCAGCAGACGCGGCCTATTACGATCTGTTCGCTACCAACATCGCCAGCTCCCTGGCGGGACTCTTCAGCACGGGCAGCAGTGCCTTCCGGATGGCTGATCTCTCCAGCCAGACCGACAAGTCGTTTTACCCTGGCACCACCTGCCAGGTGTTTCCGCAAGTTTTTGGCGTTACCGAGTTGACGCCCTACTATGACCGGGCCTGGAATTTTTTCAATACCAATTCGACGGGATGGGAGAAAGGTACGCTCGATCCGTATCCGTGGGCAGTATTGGGATTTGCAGCCGCCAAGCGCGGCCAGACTGCGCTGGCACAAGCGCAGCTCGCTTCTATCGAGAAAACCTTTGCGAGCAATCGACCGATGATCACCATCAACGAGCTCGGCTTTTACCAGCGCGCAAAGAGCGTTCTTGCAGGTCGCGCAGATGTTTGATGTCAGTTTGAGGCTTGGCGTATGAAAAAGTCGGCAAAGATAAGCCTTCGACATCGTGCAACGGCCGCAATCTGGGTGTCGGCTTTCGGGCTGGCGATAGGTGCTTGCTGGTATTTTCTTGCCGGCGAGCAAGCCAGCGGGCCAGCCCTTGCACATATGCAGCGGCCGCTGGCCAATGCCGCAGTCATTGCCGTGCGGCCAGCGGCCATGCCCGCCACTGGAGCAGATGCGCAATACAAGAGCGCAGAAAGATTCCTGCTGACGGGCGTGATTGGTGGCCTGGCGGGTCAAGGCGTGGCGCTCATCGCGCTGGATGGACAGGCGGCTCAGCCCTTTGCTGTTGGGGCACAAGTGGCACCGGGCTATGTAGTGCACTCGGTCAGTGACGGCCGGGCCATGCTGGCAGAAAGGACTGACCTGCCGGTCAGGCTCAATTTATATCTTGCAGTGCCCAAACCGGTAACGGCGGATGCGCTTGCAAGAAGTGCAACTCAAGCGCCGCAGCTAGTTTCGATCGGCAGCACTCAGCTCGCTGGGGTGCCTCTGGCATTGCCTGACGCGTTGGCCGGACCACCTCCCAGGATGGACTCTCGTTATCGCGCGGCGGTGTCCAGGCGTCCCATCCCGCATTGAAGGCCACTCTGGCGGGCGGCGCGATTAATGAATGCCGTTCGCTTCAGGCGTTTAAGTGCTGGCCGGGAGGCTGGCCATACCTTTGACTCTGTTCATAGGCGTTACCAATGGGTGTGGATTGCGGTGAAGAGTCAGTGAGGGGATTTTTAAGGTCAACCACAACGACAATATCGCCGCCAAAGCGCCCCACCGCGAGCTCTCGCATGAGGCGAATCTCGTCATCATCAGACCTCATGCGCAGAAAGCAAAGCGCCTGCCGTCTTCCAGCCTGGGTAGCGATAAGAATATCGAGCCGTGCCACGGCACCAAAACGGCTGCATATCAATTGCAGCTGCGACTTCAGGTCGGCGTGGTCCGAGCAATTCCTTAGATGATCAATGTAGTGGTGCATGGCATGGGTATGAAGTAGTGCGCATCAGGACGCATGGAGATACCTAAAGATGTATGGGGCAGCGCACAGGGTTGGAAGCGTCTGGAGTCATAGCGAAGTTGTTATTGGCGATGTTGTTTCTTGGGCCTATTAAGAACGCTTGAACCTGTCGCCAAACTAAGTGACATGCGTGGCTGACTGTAGGACACATGCCCGCGGCTGGCGAAAAGGCGCTGGCTTGCCGAGGGCACACGGCACCTTGTCCTAGGGGGAGATGCGTACTACAGCTTCATTGCCCGTACAACGAAGACAGCTACGCTCGCGGTGGAGCCCTTTCGTGGTCGGTACCTTGAACTGAAATCCATCCCATTCAAACAATGTTGCACACCAAAACATCGAACCATAACGAACCCCCTGCCGAGCCACACGCATTGACACCCAAAATCACCTCTCAAATGCTTGGCCTGGTAGAGCGTGCTTCACGTACCGGAACATGGGTACTTGAACTACCTGCAGACACACTTACAGCGTCGAGCCAACTGATGACCATGTTTGACCTGGCGGGAGGCAGGACCCTGGCACTGGCAGATATTCTTGCTTTCTTTACGCCAGAATCCCAAAGCCAGATTTCGGCCGCGATCGACGCCTGCAAAACAAAATCAACGCCGTTCGACACCGAGCTTGAAGCAGTGCACGTCACGGGACGTCGATTGCGATTGCGCGCCGTAGGCGAGGCTATTTCTGATGCATCCGGAAATGTATTGCGCATCCACGGCACACTGCAGGACCTTACGGAGGCCAAACATGCCGAGCAGCTCTCGATGAGCCTGACCATGCGCCTGAGCACTACCCTGGCAAGTATTTCTGAAGCCTTTGTCACGCTGGACCGCGAAGGCCGGTTTATTTATGTCAACGGAGAAACCGAGCGCTTGTTAGGGCTAAAAAGCGACGAGCTACTTGGCAAGACGATATGCAGCCAGCTTGGAAACGAGGCCAAGGGCAGACTGCCGGCTGAAATAAATGAGGTACTGCGGACTGGCGTCAATGTGGAATTTGCCGAGTTTTACGCGAATCTTGGCAAATGGCTGGAGCTGCGTGTGCACCCCTTTGAAGAAGGCATTGCGGTGTACTTTCGGGATGTGACCGCAGCCCGGCAGTCACAGGAACAATTGCTGTTGCTTCAAACAAGCATTTCGCGCCTTAACGATGTCGTTGTCATCACCGATGCCGGACCGGTTGATACGTCCAGCCCACTGATCGTTTTTGTCAACGACGCCTTCGAGCGGCACACAGGCTACACCCGCGAAGAGGTCCTGGGCAAGCCGCCCCACATGCTCAGGGGCCCCTTGACCGAGAACAGTGAACTTTTTCGTATCAGCCTGGCGCTGGTGCAGTCACGTCCCGTGCGGGCAGAACTGATCGTCTACCGGAAAAACGGTGAGCCCTTGTGGATGGAGCTGGAGATTGTGGCGGTCGATTATTTTGGTCGCGGCCAGACCCATTGGGTTTCTGTGGCCCGTGACATCAGCGCACGAAAGGCGGCAGAGGACGAAATAGAACACCTCGCCTTCTACGACACCCTGACCCAGTTGCCCAATCGCCAGTTATTGATGACGCGGCTGGAGGCGGCACTGGTCAAGGGTGCCCGGAACAGGCAGATAGGTTCGCTGATGTTTATCGATCTGGATAACTTCAAGGTTCTCAATGACACCCAGGGGCATTCAAAAGGCGACCTGCTGCTGCAGAAGGTCGCCTCGCGCCTTGCCGCCTGTGTACGCAAGGGCGACACCGTGGCCAGGCTGGGGGGTGATGAATTCGTCGTGATGCTCGAAGACCTTGGCGACAGACCAAACCTGGCTGTTGAGACAGCAAGGCTTATTGGAGAGCAGATTCTGGCTGCGCTCAGCGAGCCGTATGACCTCGCGGGTTACCAGCATTACGCAACCTGCAGCATAGGCATCACATCGTTCAGCAGAAACCGCGAAAGCATTGGCGACCTTCTGAAGCAGGCCGATCTGGCGATGTACCAGGCCAAAGCGGTCGGGCGCAATTCGGTCTGCTTCTTCGATCCGAAAATGCAGGCCGCCGCTACTGCGAATGCCGCGACCAGCTCGGAGCTGCGGCGCGGCTTGCGTGACCACGAGTTTTTACTGCATTACCAGCCGCAGGTCGGCACTGAAACCATGTTCGGTGTTGAAGCGCTGGTGCGATGGCAGCATCCGGAAAAAGGACTGGTCTACCCCGACCAATTCATCACACAGGCAGAAGAAAGCGGGCTGATTTTGCCGCTGGGCCAATGGGTACTCGAGACCGCCTGCAAGCAGCTGGCCAGCTGGAGCGAAAGGGAAAGTACCCAACACCTCAGCATTGCCGTCAACGTCAGCGTACGCCAGTTTCGTCACCCTGAGTTTGTCGACATGGTGTTGCGCACCATGTCTGAATCGGGCATTTCTGCAAAAAAGCTGAAGCTGGAGCTGACGGAAAGTTTGTTGGCGACGGACATGGAGGTCACTGTTGCCAAAATGGGCCTGCTCAGGCGAGCGGGTGTGACGCTGTCGATTGACGACTTCGGGATGGGGTATTCAGCACTGTCATACCTGAAGTATTTGCCACTGGACCAGCTCAAGATAGACCGGACCTTCGTCAAGGACATTCTTTTTGACCCGAACGACGCAGCGATTGCGCGCACCATCATTGGCCTGGCGCAAAGCCTGGGCCTTGGCGTAGTGGCCGAGGGTGTTGAAACCGAGGAGCAACGTGAGCTGCTGGCGCAGTTTGGCTGCGAATGCTACCAGGGGCACCTGTTTTGCAAGGCGCTGCCGATAGAGGAGCTGGAAGTCTTTATGGCGGGCCTTGCGGACCGGGCCTGAAATGCTGTTTGCTGCTGTAAAACCTGCCCCACCAAGGGTAGGCTGGCTCTGACAGGATCATGTTGAGTTGGCCTATGGCCCAGGCGCGCTGTTTTGAGCAAAATTTGATTCAGGACCAGTTCAAACCGTGCTGAATCTACTTTGGTGACGCGTCTGTCTGGCGACTGAACTTTTATTGATCAGGACACGTATGCAAACCCACCCTGCCACCATGTACCCCAGACCCACTGTTGCACTGGCCGACTACGACTTTCTGCGCTCAACCTACGAAATGCTGCTTCGCGCGCCGGTGCCCAACTACACCGCCATCAACGCAGCCTTTCAAGCGCTGGAAGCTGCGCATGACCGACTCAGGTTGGCGCATGAGCATTTGGTCGACGGGCATATTTATGGGGCTGTTCATTGAGGCTGACGAAGATTGAGTGCACTTTGCTATCAAATAAATAGCAAATTAAAGCCGTACTTGTTGGGCTAAGAGCACGTTCGGCTTGAAATAGGTTAATTTCAGGCCCTACAGGGTTTCAGGCCCTACAGGGATCCATCAGGTCAAGCCTGAACCTGTTTCGTGCAGTAGTAAAAAACACCGAATATCCTTGCAAATTCTCCATCAGATGGTAAATTTGCACGGATGTTAGTCAGAAAAACTCAAGAAAAAGTAATACAGGCCCTGTCGCGCCAGGCTTCTGTAGCCCTGATTGGGCCGCGCCAGGTCGGTAAAACCACATTGGCGCTTGAAGTGGGCAAGCAGCAAAATGCGCTCTACCTTGACCTGGAATCCATTGAAGAACGAGACAAGTTGAGTAACCCCGCTCCGTTTTTGTCCGCCTACGAAGACCGGCTGGTCATTCTCGATGAAATTCACCGCGTACCGGAACTGTTTTTAACCCTGCGCGGCCTGATCGACCAAGGCAGGCGCAGAGGCCAGCGCACCGGGCGTTTTTTATTGCTGGGTTCGGCATCAATGGACTTGATGCAGCAAAGTGGTGAAAGCCTGGCTGGGCGCATCAGCTATATAGACATGACACCGCTCAGCGTGCTGGAAGTGCCCGGCGATGCACTTGAGGCCTTGTGGGTGCGTGGCGGTTTCCCCGACAGTTTTCTGGCCGCAGATGATGCGCACAGCCTGGACTGGCGCAAAGACCTGCTTCGCACCTATCTGGAGCGTGACGTGCCCATGTTCGGCTCGCGCATTCCTGCTGAAACCCTGCGCCGTTTCTGGACCATGCTGGCGCACAATCAGGGCGCGTTGCACAACGCCTCACGTCTGGCTGCCGGGCTTGAGGTCAGCAGCCAGACGATTAGCCGCTACACCGACTTACTGGTTGATTTGCTGCTGGTGCGCAGACTGCAGCCATACCACACCAACACCGGCAAACGGCTGGTGAAGTCGCCCAAGATTTACATTCGCGACAGCGGCCTGCTGCATGCATTGCTCAACATTCCTGACCGGGACAGCCTGCTAGGCCACCCAGTAGTGGGAACCAGCTGGGAGGGTTTTGTGATTGAAAACCTCATCAACGCCGCACCAGCTTTTACCGTGCCAGGTTTTTACCGTACCTCAGGCGGCGCAGAAATTGACCTGCTGCTGGAGTTGCCAGGCGGGGAGCGCTGGGCCATAGAAGTCAAACGCAGTCGTGCCGCCAAACCCGCCCGTGGCTTTTACGAAGCCTGTGAAGACCTGAAACCCGCCAGGCGGTTTGTGGTTCATGGCGGTGCTGAGCGATTTCCGGTTAGCAGCGATGTAGAGGCTGTTGGAGTGCGGGAGATGGCTGAGGTTTTGGCGGGGATGGGGTGAAGGCAGGTTTTCGGCATCGCTAGCATCGGGGCTAGCCTTACCGTTCACCTGGCGGCATTCAACCGAGTATCCAAACTAAAGTCCTCAGCTTCAAGCAAAGAGAACAGCCCACTCGCCCCATTCACGTCAATGACAAGATTCCATGAGCGCGTACTAACTACCGAAGGCACCAGTAAAAACGGATGTAACTTGAGCAGCGCGTCGCCAAAAGCCTGCTGACCAGCGCTGATGGTGCCGGACTGCAGCCAGGCTTTGTTCGGAATCGTGGCGATATCGACTTGATGCACCAGGGCTGGCTGGTTGACGACAATATGAAGCAGCTTGTGCGCCACGGTATCCAGAACCTCGAAGGATTTGTGTACGGCCACTTCAAGAATCGCCGTTGATGGCTCCAGCGCACAATAAACCACACGCCTGCCCTTGGGCGACCACCGGCCGCCGACCTGGAAAGCCCCTTCGCCCATGTGCCAGGTCGTCGCATGGCGCGCTACTTCCAGCCGCCAGACCGACAGCCCGGTTTTTGAGGCGGCTGGATTCAACGCGGCCGGTAGAGGCGTCAAACCGCCACACCGTAGTCAAGGCGAATCAGGTGCTCCCTCACCAGCTCGGCACCAGGCCGCGTGGCAATCAGCTCCATGGGCTTGTGGTGATCCAGTGCAAGTGCTGGTTTGTTTAACCACTCCTCAGCAAGTGCACTGTTGCCAAACACCGTTTCGGCCAGGGCCTTGATTTCGATCATGCTTACGGTGGCATCAGACGCTGGCAACGACATGGACGAGTTTTTTCTACGACTGGCCGTTTTGCTGCTAAAGCCGAGTACCGAAAAAATTTCTGGTCGGCTGGTCTTTTCAAACGAATCGAGCAGTGTGTACAACACCTTTGTGCTCACGCCTTGACTGACGAAATTGTGTCGGGCCACAGCATCGAGCTTGCGAATTTGCCCCGAAAGCTGCGTCCACTCGTCAGGTGTAGCCAGGACTCCCTTCGAAATATTTAGTCTTTGACTCCGCAGTCTTGCGGAAGTGAGGCTCGCCTTCTTGGCGGAAATCGGCTTTTTGCCAAGTGAGTGGGCAGATAACTGGGGCAGAGCAGTTGGCATAATGATCTCCTTGGACATTTGACCTCATAATACAGGACAAATGTCAAATTTAAGCATCATCCGATGCAAGGCCAAGCCCTCCCTAAGTCTGCGCTCCACTCAACCCCCAGCCAACAGCGCCGCATTCCCCCCAGCCGCCGTAGTGTTCACCGTCAGCGTCTGCTCCGCACAAAACCGGTACAGATAATGCGGCCCGCCAGCTTTTGGCCCGGTTCCGCTCAATCCTTCACCGCCAAAGGGCTGAACGCCTACCACGGCGCCAATCATGTTGCGGTTGACGTAGACGTTGCCTACATGGGCGCGTGCAGCCAGTGCGTGGGCGCGTGAGTCGATTCGGGTTTGTATTCCCAGGGTCAGGCCGAAGCCCAGCGCGTTGATCTGGTCCATCACGGCTTCCGGGCTGTCGAGTTCGCCGCTGCCCCAGCGGACGATTTGCAATACGGGGCCGAAGATTTCTTCCTTCACGTTGGCCAGGCTGGCAACTTCAAAGGCTGCGGGGGCAATCAGGTTGGGCAACTTGTTTGCTATTAAATCAGTAGCTGGTAATCGCCGATCTGATTGGGCAAGGAGCACTTTTGAATCCAAATTAAGCCTTTTGACGTGTTTCTGGATGTTGTCAAAGGCTTCTGCGTCAATCACAGGGCCTACGTCGGTTGCCAGGTTGGCGGTGTCCCCCAGAACCAGCTCTTTGGCCGCGCCCTGGATCATTTCAATCATGCGGTCGGCAATGCTTTCGTGCACGCACAGCAGGCGCAGGGCCGAGCAGCGCTGGCCGGCCGAGCGAAACGCGCTTTGCACCACGGCGTCGGCCACC
>JANOCP010000386.1:0-19570 GCA_031412235.1 Polaromonas sp. | reverse complement strand
GACGTCCACCAAAATATTGCGCAGGGTGCGGTCAACAATCCACGGCGGCATGTCCTGGCCGTATTTTTCGCGGTTGACGGAGATCTCGCGCATGGCGATTTCTAGCTCATAGAGCTGGTCGTTACGCGCTTCATCCACACGCGGTGCCTGGCTGGTAGGGCCGATAAACATGCCCGAGAACAAATAGCTCAGTGAAGGATGGTTGTGCCAGTAGGCAATCAGGCTGGTCAGCACTTCAGGCTTGCGTAGAAACGGGCTGTCTGCGGGCGTGGCACCACCCAGTACAAAATGGTTGCCGCCGCCGGTACCGGTATGGCGGCCGTCAGTCATGAACTTTTCAGCCGACAAGCGCGTCTTGTGCGCAATATCGTATAAAAATTCGGTATGCGCGACCAGTTCCCCCCAGTTGTAGGCTGGGTGAATATTGACTTCAATCACACCAGGGTCAGGTGTGACAGCCAGCATTTTCAGGCGGGGATCGCGTGGTGGCGCATAGCCTTCCAGCACGATTTTGAGCTTCAGGCTTTGCGCCGTGGCTTCTACTGCAGCCAGCAAGTCAAGGTAATCTTCAAGCCGCTCCATGGGTGGCATGAAGATGTAAAGCGCGCCTTTTTCAGCCTCACCCATGCGGGCGTCTTCGGCACTTAGGCCAGCAGCTTTGGCATCGGCTTCCTTTTTGGCTTTCGAGTCTTTGGGGCCGTTGGCTCTTTGCGGGTCCCGTACCTCAACGCAGAGAGCGGTGCGGGTCAGCCAGGCGGCTGATTCAAATGCATTCGGCGCGCGGGTTTGCGGTTCGGCGGTTTGCAGTTGTTCCGGCGATACTTCGGCGGCTTCTTTGGCCTCGACGCTGGTGGTTGACTGAAGAACCCGGCGCGCCTCATAACGTGGCGGTACGCCCTTGGTATGGGTCGCCAGGTATTGCTCGACGCGCTGCGATAAAGCGGCTGCTGCTGCCGTAGCACCAGGCGCATTGACCGGCGTGCTGTAGCGCGCTGTCATCACGTTGGGGGGCGGCAAGGCATCGCGCGGTGCAAACGGGTCTGACTCGATCATGTAGGGGTAGTCGGTTTTGGACACCCATGGCACCGAGTCGAGTGGCAGGCGGTAACCCATGGGCGAATCGCCGGGCATCAGATACATGCGCTCATCGCGGAAAAACCAAGGACCGGTCGTCCACGCGGGGCCAGCCAGCGGTTTTGTCGAACCCGGAACGCTTTCGCGCGCCTTCAGCGGCAAGACATAGCCAATGACTGAATCGAGCCCCTGCATAAACACGCGCCTGAGGCGTTCGCGCTCCATGGCATCGTCAAGTTTGGAGTCAAACGGGTCGACGTTGACCGGCAGGCGGCGCTCGCGCCACATGTAATACCAGACGTCTTCAAAACCGGGGGTAATGAAGTCTGGCGCCAGCCCCAGCTTGTCGGCCAGGGTTGCGGTAAAGCGCGCTGCGTCTTCAGCCGTGTAGTTGCAGGGTTCGCTCTCGTTGGCAAAAAGCGCCGGGTTCTTCCAGACCGGCTGGCCGTCCTTGCGCCAGAAAATGCTCAGTGCCCAGCGCGGCAACTGCTCGCCGGGGTACCACTTGCCCTGGCCAAAATGCAGGAAGCCGCCCTGGCCGTATTCGGCGCGCAATTTCTGAACCAGCTCTGTTGCGTAGCCGCGTTTGGTTGGGCCGAGTGCGTCAATATTCCACTCGGCAGCGTCCCGGTCGTTGGTGGCGACAAAAGTGGGCTCACCGCCCATGGTCAAGCGTACATCGCCCTTGACCAGCTCGCGGTCAACCGCCTCACCCAGGGCCAATACCTTGGCCCACTGGTCTTCGGTGTAGGGCATGGTCACGCGAGGCGATTCGTAAATGCGCTGCACGCCCATGTGGTGGGAAAACTCAACTTCAGATTCGTCAACCCCGCCCTCAATGGGCGCGGCGCTTGAGGGCTCGGGCGTGCAGGCCAGCGGAATATGCCCTTCGCCTGCCATCAGGCCCGACGTTGGGTCAAGACCCACCCAGCCTGCGCCGGGCAAAAATACCTCGCACCAGGCGTGCAGATCGGTAAAGTCAACTTCAGTACCGCTTGGGCCGTCAAGTGATTTGACGTCGGCCTTGAGCTGAATCAGATAGCCCGAAACAAAACGCGCAGCCAGTCCCATGTGGCGCAGCAACTGGACCAGCAGCCAGCCGGTGTCACGGCATGAACCCACCGCCAGCGTTAATGTTTCTTCAGGCGTTTGCACGCCGGGTTCCATGCGTATGGAGTATTTGATGTCTGACTGCAGTTTTTGGTTGATGCTGACCAGGAAGTCGTTGGTGCGCCTTGGTGTGCGGTCGATGTTGTCAAGATAAGCTTGCAACAGCGGGGTTGCGGGCTCAGTCACCAGGTAAGGGGTGAGCTCGCGCTGCATCGTCTCGGAGTATTTGAAGGGAAACTCTTCAGCTTCCGGCTCCAGAAAAAAGTCAAACGGGTTAAGCGTGACCATATCGACCACCATGTCGACCGTGACCTTGAACTCACGCGTGAGTTTGGGGAAGACCAGCCGGGCCTGGTAGTTGGCGAAAGGGTCTTGCTGCCAGTTGATGAAATGCTCTACTGGCTCGATCTTCAGCGAGTACGAGAGAATTTGCGTTCGGCTATGCGGGGCTGGCCGCAGGCGCACAATTTGCGGCCCAAGCGTGACCGGGCGGTCATATTTGTAGTGGGTAATGTGGCTCAGGGCAACGTGGATGGACAAGGCGATCTCGCTTCTTGAAGGTTCTTTTCAGGTTTTTACGGGCACGGACAACAATAAACGACCTGCGCTCAATGTGTAGCTTACCGCGCGCGCACACTTGCAATGCTAGCAAGAGATGCGCCAAAGAAGTTGCTGTAGGCGATTTCGTGTGTTTGCCCGTTGAACATGCAGCCATGTTTTAAAGGCATAGCCGCAATTTCAAGATAACAATAAGGGCGCTTTGTGGGGGACGATTTTTCATTAAACAGACCGAAAGACCGGCTCCGGTCGTTCTCGGTTTCACGGCTATCTGGCGGCGTGCTGCTGGGCTTTGTAGCGGGGGTGGCGCTGCAACTCCAGCAGGAATCGCTTTTTACACGCTCGCTTGATCTCCTGTTGATTTTGGGCTCCATGGTCGGCCTGATGGGTCTTGCGTACGGTTTCAAAGGCGGCAAAATCAAAGGTGGAAAGAGCGGGCTTTTTTTGTCTCTGCTGCTTTCTGCGTCTCTGGGTTTCGGGCTTACCGGGCTGCGAGCCGGAACCTTTGAGAAAACCGCGCTTTCGCCCGCGTTGGAGGGCAAAGATATTCTGGTGACGGGCCAAGTCCGCACCATGCCGCAGTTTGGTGACGACGGCCTGCGCTTCCGTTTTGATGTGAGTTCGGCGCTCTTGAACGGGCAGGCGGTGCGCTTGCCGCCACAAATCTACCTGGGCTGGTATTCGGGCTTTGGGGCGCGTTCTGTCAGGGCGGTTGCGCCTGCTGCGGATGGCGACCCCGAACCGCCCGAATTTTCGCTGGAGCTGCAGCGTCAACCACAAAACCTTCGCGCCGGTGAGCGCTGGCAAATGACGGTGCGGCTCAAGGCGCCCCACGGCAATAGCAACCCGCATGGCTTTGATTACGAGCTCTGGCTGTGGGAGCAGGGCATTCAGGCGACCGGCTATGTGCGAACGGGCGTACGCGATGCGCCACCACAAAAGCTGCCCTCTGCTGGATTTGAGCGCTGGGCACAGCCGGTTGAACGGGCCCGGCAGGCAGTGCGAGAGGCCATTTTTAGCCAGGTGGCCAATCGCCAGCTGGCAGGGGTGCTGGCGGCGCTGGTGGTGGGTGACCAGAACGCTATTGAGCGCGCTGACTGGGATGTGTTCAGGGCGACGGGCGTAGCGCATTTGATGAGTATTTCGGGCTTGCACATCACCATGTTTGCCTGGCTTGCGTCTCTTTGTCTGCGCTGGCTGTGGCGCAAATCAGTCAAATTGACGCCCAGGCTGTGTTTATGGCTGCCTGCCAGTAGCGCCGGCGCGTTGGGCGGTTTGGCGCTGGCTGCGCTTTACGCGCTGTTTTCAGGCTGGGGTGTACCAGCCCAGCGAACCATCTGGATGCTGGCAACCGTGGTGCTGCTGCGCCAGAGCGGCAAACAGTGGCCCTGGCCCTTTGTTTGGCTGCTGGCGATGGCAGTAGTTGTGGCGCTTGATCCGTGGGCGCTGATGCAGGCTGGATTCTGGTTGTCGTTTGTAGCTGTCGGTGTGCTGTTTGCTACTAATTCAGGAGCTAGTGATAGCCGTAATAATTGGGCTACAGACTTAAACGATCATAAAACTGCTGTCAAAAAGGCTCTATGGGGCCCCAGCTTTTCGCGACTGCTTGCCAGCCTGCTAGGCGTCGCCCGGCAGCAATGGGTTATCACGCTGGCGCTGACGCCTTTGTCATTGCTGCTGTTCAACCAGGTATCGCTGATCGGTCTGGTGGCCAATGCCGTGGCCATTCCCTGGGTAACGCTGGTGGTAACGCCGCTGGCCATGCTGGGCGTGCTGTGGTCACCGGTTTGGGATGTAGCAGCCTGGTCAGTGGGTCTTTTAACACTGGTTCTGCAAGGGCTGGCGGCGTGGCCGCTGGCCTCCATCAGTGTGGCTGCTGCGCCGCTTTGGTGTGCGCTCGCTGGTGTGCTGGGTGGTGTGCTTCTGGCCATGGGATTACCCTGGCACTGGCGCGCGCTGGGCCTGCCGCTGCTGCTGCCCGTGCTGATGTGGCAACCCTTGCGCCCTGACACCGGGCAGTTTGAAATTCTGGGCGCTGACATTGGCCAAGGCAATGCGCTCATCGTACGCACGGCCACCCACAGCATGGTCTATGACACCGGGCCGAGGTTTTCGCGTGAAAGCGATGCCGGGCACCGCGTTCTGGTGCCGCTGCTGCGGGCCCTGGGAGAGCGCATAGACTTGCTGATGCTCAGTCACCGAGACCTCGACCACGTTGGCGGTGCGGCGGCCGTGCTGGCCATGCAGCCCCAGGCGCGGCTGCTCAGCTCAATTGAAGATAGCCATGAACTGCAAAGCCTGCGTAAATCCAAACGCTGCATGGCAGGCCAGCGTTGGCGGTGGGATGACGTGGATTTTGAGATTTTGCATCCGGCCGCAGCAGATTACGACATGCCCGGCAGGTCAAACGCCATGAGTTGCGTGCTGCGTATCACTAACGGCAAGCAAACAGCGCTGCTGGTTGGCGACCTTGAGTCGCCGCAAGAACTGCGTCTGGTTGCCAACCCGCAAATGGCTGAAAAACTCAGGGCTGACTTTCTGCTGATGCCGCACCACGGCAGCAAAACATCATCAAGTGCCGCGTTTCTCGATGCGGTTAAACCGCAGTTTGCCTTGGCACAGTCGGGTTATCGCAATCGCTTTAACCATCCGGTGGAGTCTGTGCTGGAGCGCTACCGGGAGCGCGGCATCAGGATAGTCAAGTCGCCTGCCTGTGGTGCGGCCACCTGGCACACCAGGCAGCCTGATCAGATGGCGTGTCATCGGCAGCAGGCTTTGCGGTACTGGCACCACCGACCTGAATCTGGTCCCCGGCCACCCTGAACCGCAGTGCCGCCCTGGTTTTGTCATAAAAAATACAGGCGGATGTAAACCATTGGCGCATAACTTGCTAAGCTAGAGTCAGAAAAACGAACGCATTCAGCCGGAGATAAAACGAATGAGCCGCCCCATGTTTGATGAAATGAATATCACTGCCGACTCGGTGCGTGAGCATTACCAGGGCTACCGTAACTGGTTATCGCGCCAGCCGATGGAGTCCATGCAGGCCCGGCGCGAAGAGGCCGAAATGATTTTTCGCCGTGTCGGCATCACCTTTGCGGTCTATGGTGCCAAGGACGAAGACGGCGCCGGCACCGAGCGCCTGATACCGTTTGACCTGATCCCCCGCATCATTCCAGCCCACGAGTGGGCCAGCATGGAAAAAGGCCTGGTGCAGCGCGTCACGGCACTGAACCGGTTTATTCATGACGTGTATCACGGCCAGGAAATTCTCAAGGCCGGCATCGTCCCTTCAGAGCAGATTTTTCAAAACGCCCAGTTTCGCCCCGAAATGATGGGCGTAGATGTACCCGGCAATATTTACTCGCACATCAGCGGCATTGACATCGTTCGCGCCCCCGACGCGCAGGGCAACGGCGAATATTACGTGCTCGAAGACAATTTGCGCGTTCCCAGCGGCGTGAGCTACATGCTGGAAGACCGCAAGATGATGATGCGGCTTTTCCCCGAATTGTTCAGTGAAAACCGGGTTGCCCCGGTTGCGCATTATCCTGACTTGCTGCTTGAAACGCTGCGTGCCTCCGCGCCACCTGCTACGGCTGAACCGACGGTGGTGGTGCTGACACCGGGCATGTACAACTCTGCGTACTTCGAGCACGCGTTTTTGGCGCAGCAGATGGGCATTGAGCTGGTTGAGGGGCAAGACCTTTTTGTCAAGGATAACTTTGTGTACATGCGCACCACGCGCGGCCCGAAACGGGTTGATGTGATTTATCGCCGGGTTGATGACGATTTTCTTGACCCATTGGCGTTCCGCCCCACCTCAACGCTGGGCTGCGCAGGTTTGCTTAATGTCTACCGCAGCGGCAATGTGGCGCTCTGCAACGCCATCGGCACCGGTGTGGCTGATGACAAGTCGATTTACCCTTATGTGCCCAAGATGATTGAGTTTTATCTGGGTGAGAAGCCGATTCTGAAAAACGTGCCCACCTACATGTGCCGAAACGCCGAAGACCTGAAATACACGCTGGCCAACTTGAAAGACCTGGTGGTCAAGGAAGTGCACGGTGCTGGTGGCTACGGCATGCTGGTCGGCCCTGCATCGACCACCGCCGAGATTGAAGACTTCCGCGCCGCATTGCTGGCCAACCCGTCGGGTTACATTGCGCAGCCTACGCTGAGCCTGTCAACCTGCCCGACCTACGTCGACAGCGGCATTGCGCCGCGCCACATTGACTTGCGGCCTTTTGTGCTTAGCGGCAAAGAGGTGCAGATGGTGCCGGGCGGGCTGACGCGCGTGGCACTCAAAGATGGCTCGCTGGTCGTCAACTCGTCACAGGGCGGTGGTACCAAAGACACCTGGATCCTTGAGGCCGATTCGGGTGCGCCCGCGCAGAGCCAATCGCAGTCACAGAGCCAGTCGCAAGGGGGCAATTAATCATGTTGTCACGCACCGCAGATCACCTCTTCTGGATGTCGCGCTATACCGAGCGGGCAGGCGACATGCCGAAGGCATTCGCGGGGATGACTCATCAATTGCGCGAAGCGCTTTTGATGTCCGCACCAAAATACGCAAAGCGCGTCAGCGCTTTCGGTGTTTGAGGCCAAGGAGAAAAAATGCTATCTAGAACTGCTGACCACCTGTTTTGGATGTCGCGCTATACCGAGCGCGCCGAAAACACCGCACGCATGCTGGACGTCAACTACCAGACATCCATGCTGCCGCAATCAGCCGGTGCCGCAATGGTGGGCTGGGAGGGTTTGCTCAGCATCAGTGAGCTCAAGCCCGCTTACACCAAAAAATATGGCGAAGAAATTTCGCAGCGCAATGTGATGGACTTCATGGTGCGTGATGAGCAAAATTCATCCAGCATCGTGTCTTGCCTTAAAAACGCCCGTGAAAACGCACGCGCGGTTCGCGGCACGCTGACCACAGAAGTCTGGGAGACCGAAAACCAGACCTTTCTTGAAGTTATCCGCATGCTGAACAACGGCGACTTTGAGCGTGACCCCTCCCAATTTTTTGAGTGGGTCAAATTTCGTTCGCACCTGTCGCGCGGGGTTACCGCTGGCACCATGCTGCAGGACGAAGCATTTCACTTTTTGCGCCTGGGCACCTTTCTTGAGCGCGCTGACAACACAGCCCGCCTGGTGGATGTGAAGTTTCATGCGGTGCAAAGCGACTTTTTGGGCCTGGCCACCGCCAAAGACCAGGAGTTTGACTTCTACCACTGGAGTTCGATTCTGCGCAGCGTCTCGGGCTTTGAGATTTACCGCAAGGTTTACCGCGATGTGATCAAGCCCGAGCGCGTAGCCGAGTTGCTGATCTTGCGCGCCGACATGCCGCGTTCGCTGCTGGGTTGCCTCAATGAAGTCATGAGCAACCTGGCCATGGTGACCAGTGACGCATCAAGCGAAACCCAGCGCCGAGCCGGCAAGTTGCGCTCTGATTTGCAGTACGCCCGTATTGACGAAATTCTGGCAAACGGCCTGCATGCGTTTTTGACCCAGTTTCTTGACCGCGTGAATGAACTCGGCGCGCATTTGAGCCGCGAGTTCCTGGTCCCGGCGACGAATTGAGCCCCCACGGTCGTTCACTTCGTGTAACTCCCTGCCCCCCGAGGGGGCCGCTGCGCCTGCGGCCCGGCAAAGCCGGTTCCGCGGCCCCTGTTTGAAAGGGACTTCTCTTTGCAGCCGGTGTTGCGTAGTTTTCGCTCCGAAATGACTGGGAATCAATGAAACTTCACGTTCGCCACACCACCGACTACCGCTACAGCGAGCCCTTGCGCTATGCGCTGCAAACGCTGTGGCTGACGCCGCAGTCCAGCCCGTCGCAAACCGTTAATTTCTGGAGTGTGGGCGCACCTGAAAAGCTGTTTGCGCAACAAGACGCCTTTGGCAACACCATCCATTCCTATACCTTCGTCGGTACGGTGGCTGACAATGTTCGCTGGAGCCTGGTCAATGCGGCGGGGGATGTCGAGACCTCGGGCGTGCCTGAATTTACAGACCCCGAAACCCTGCCGCATCCCTACTTTTTTCTGCGCGCAACCCACCTGGCTGAGCCGCACTGGCAGCTGGCCGGGTTTGGTCGGCAATTTATAGCCCAAAGCCTCGACGGAAAAGCTGATTTACAAGCCTTATTGGCCCTTAGCCTAGGAGTTTCGGGTGTAGTAAGCTATCAAAAAAATAGCACCAATGTCACCACGACGGCCCTGGAGGCCTTTAACGCTGGTGCCGGTGTGTGCCAGGACCAGGCCCACGTGATGGTCGCCATCTGCCGCAGTCTCGGTTACCCGGCGCGTTACGTCAGCGGTTATTTTTATGCCGCCAATGAGCCTGATCTGGCCAGCCACGCCTGGGTCGATGTCTGCCTTGACGTAGCCACCCGACGCTGGGTCAGCATAGACGTGACACACCACTGCCTGATTGACGAACGCCATGTGCGCCTGGCCATGGGTACCGACTACAACGCCTGTCCCCCCGCCAAGGGTGTGCGGCAGGGCGGCGGCAAGGAGTCCATGAACGTTGTGATCACGATTGAGCCGGTTCAGGTTGTCGACGGCCTGAGCGGATAAACACCAGATTCGGCCCTCTCCCGGCTTTCTGCAGCCTATCGCCCTATCCGCGCAGCTACTTCCCGCCCCAGCTCAATCACCGCCATGGCGTAATAGCTGCTCCAGTTGTAGCGGGTAATGGCGTAAAAGTTCTCGGTGCCGGCGACGTACTGCGGTGCATCGGGGCCGTTGAGCAGTTCGACCAGCGCCAGCGGGCCGGTGTGTTGCAGGGCCGGGCCCTCAAGAACCGCGCCTTTGGCCGTAAAGCTTGCAACGCCGAAGGTCGGCAAAATATCTGGCGCCATCAGCGCATCCATGTCCAGCCGGTTTTTATCGAAAGTCACCGGATAGTGGGTGGGCATGCCGGGCTGCCAGTTGAAGGCCTTGAAATAGCTGGCCACCGAGCCAATGACGTCGGCCGGGCTGTTCCACAGGTCAATAGCGCCATCACCGTCAAAGTCAACCGCGTACTTGACCACGCTCGACGGCATGAACTGCGGCATGCCCATGGCGCCAGCAAAGCTGCCTTGCAGGGCCAGCGCTTCAGCCGGGCTTGTGCCGCGGCGGTTTTGCAGGCTTAAAAACTGTTCAATCTCGCCTTTGAAAAATTCGCTGCGTTCTTTGGCGCGGGGGTGACTGGCGGGGAAGTCAAAGGCCAGCGTGGTCAACGCGTCAAGCACCCTGAAACTTCCCGTGTCGCGGCCATAAATGGTCTCTACACCGATGATGCCGACGATGATGTCAATCGGCACGCCATATTCTTTTTCGGCACGCTCCAGCGTGGCCAGGTTGGCGCGCCAGAACCTGGCACCAGCCTCGATGCGAATTGGGTCAATAAAACGGCTGCGGTAAACGCGCCAGTTTTTAATAAACGGCTTGGTCGCCGGTTGCATCAGGCGCGATATGGTGGCGCTGTAGCGCGCCTGGCCCATGGCTTCGCGCACCCAGGCCGGGTCAAGGTCGCGCCTGGCCGCCAGGTCATCGGCAAACTGCATGGCTTCTGGCCGCGTGGCGTAAAACGGACCTCCCCCAAGCTTTGGGCTCGCCCTGGAAGCTGCCGTTGACTGTTTTTTTAGATCTTTTAGGTCTTGTGCCCAGGTACTACGGCTATATGTAGCTATTAAAATAATAGCAAAAACCAGTTTGAACAGGCTGCCTGAAAAATGGATGTGACGGGTCATGCCGGCTGGTTTTGTTGTGACGGGTGCCTGGCCTGATTTAAAGGCTCAAGCTGGTCGAATTGTTGCCTGAGCTGGCTGAGCTGACTTTTCAACGCGTGGCTTGCGCCTTGTGCGACGCTGGACTTTGACGGGTTGGCATAGCGCTGCAGTTCCAGCCGAGTCAGCCAGTCATGCCAGTCTTGATGACTATCGCCGCACTTTGCCCTCAGCAAGGCGGCCAGCTGGCGTGGCGACGTGGCTGCCGTACTTTCAATGCCCGCTTTGGCCAATTGCCCGCGCGCCCGGGCCAGCAGGCGCAGCCAGGGGTCGTGCTGGGTGCGCTCCCACAACGTCCAGGCGGCCCCGACCAGGCTGGCCAGCACGATGATGCCGATCAGTACGTAACTCAAATCCTCCCAGCTTGGCGATTCAAAACCTATGTCCTTGAGCAGATTCAATTGCTTGCCCTGGGTGTAGTTCAGCACCCACTGGTTCCAGCTGTTGTTGATGGCCTCCCAGGTAGCGCGCAGTTGCAGTGAAAACGCAGGGTTGATGTTGCCCAGCGCCTGGGCCACTACACCTTGCGGTGCCGCCAGCCGCTGGAAGGCGCCTGTCCGGCCCGGCGACACCGCGCTGGTCGGGTCCACCCGTACCCAGCCGCGCCCCTCATGCCAGACCTCGGCCCAGGCGTGCGCATCGCTTTGTCGCAGTACCCAGAAGCCGTCCACCGAGTTCCGCTCACCGCCCTGGTAGCCAGTAACGATACGCGCCGGCACATCCAGCGCCCGCATCAACACCACAAACGCCGATGCGATGTGCTCGCAAAAACCTTCCTTGCGGTCAAACCAGAACTCGTCTGCCGTGTTTTGCCCATACACCCCGGGCTCCAGCGTATACACGTAGCCGCCGGTGCGCAGCTTTTCCATGACGACCTGCACCAGCTGCGCACTGCCTGCGTTGGCATAGCGCACATCTCTGCGTATCTGGCTGGCCAGCTCTAGGGTGCGCGGGTCAAAGCCCGGCGGAAGCTCGACAAACTGGCGCAGACCCATGACAGGCTGCGTAGGCCCGTGCCTGAAGGTCGGGTAACTTTGCACCTGGTATCGCACCAGATCGGTAATCGGGCGGTTGACCAGCCATTGCAGATCGGTTTGCATCATGGTCTGGTAGCCTGCCATCACGGGGTTTTGTGCGGCGGCCTCCATGACAAACAGCCAGGGCCGGTTGGTGGCCTCCAGGGTAACCTGGTAGTTCACGGGCGCGCCAGATACGACCAGACTGGCGGTGACACCGTAGCGCGATGAAAAGTTGAATCGGGGTGGCCGCCACTCGCGGCCGTCAAAATCAGACATGACCGGACCACGAAAATACAGGTCTTGCTGAGGCGGGGGCCGGCCTTCAAATTTGATGCGCATGGCGACGCTGTCGTCCAGCGCCAGCTTGGCAATATTGCCGATCTGCATGCTCTGGCTCAGGCCGCTGCGGCCCGTCATGGCGTCGCTGGGCACGCCCCATAATGGTGCAAGTCGCGGAAACAGTAAAAACAGCACAATCATGATGGGCGCACCCAGCAGCGCCATCCATCCCGCCGTTTTGGCGGCTTGCAACAGCGGCGGCTTGCCAACGGGCATGTGCGCATTGACCAGTACCGTGAGCAAGCCCAGCAGCCCCAGCACCATGCTGAAAGCGGTGAGCAGGGACTGCGAGTAGAAAAAGTTGCTCAACATGCAGAAAAAGCCGAGGAAGAACACCACAAATGCATCGCGCCGGGCACGCAGCTCCAGCGTTTTGAGCGTGAGCAGTACCACCAGCAAGGTCACGCCAGCGTCGCGGCCTAGAAGGGTGCGATGGGTTAAAAGTGTGGCGGCGATGGTGACGGCCAGCAGGCCCAACAGCCACCAGCGGCCGGGCAGCGGCTTGGCAGCAATGGCCAGGTACCCGCGCCAGATCAATACGCCTGCGGCCAGTGCGCTGCACCATAGCGGCAGTTGGGGCGTTTGGGGCAGCAGTACCCAGGCGATGACCAGCAGCAAAAACAGCGTGTCGCGACAGTCGCGTGGCAGGTTGCGTAACACCGAGGCGAGTTTGCTCAGCATAGTGCCAGTGCCTCCAGGCAGCGCCGTTTGTGGGCTTCGCCAGAGCCTGGCTTGATATCCAGTGCCGGCAATCGCAACCCATAGTCCAGCGCCAGCTTGTCAGCATTCAAAACCCAGGCGCATAGCCGTGACAGCTTGTGTTCAGTGTCTGCCGTACCGGCCTGCATGAAGTCCAGCCACAGCTCATGGCGCTGGGCTTGCTGGGTGTCGCGTACCACCAGGCCGCCACTGTCGCTGCTGGTGTTTTCATCGGCCTTGGCGGCTTTTTTCCAGACCACCAGTTTGATGGGGTCGCCGCGTCGGTAGCTGCGCACGCCGTCAAACTCACCGGTATTTTGGGCACGTGCGGCCGCCGAAGCGCCACCCGAACGCGGCTCGCCAGGAGGCAGCGGCGGGGGATGAAGCTCTGGCGCCGGGTAGACGAGTATCTGCGCCGCTGGCCGCCAGACGGTCCAGACCCTGAAGGTGCCGAGCGGAAAGCGTGTTTCGGCCGTAAGCGTTGGCAGGCGGTGCAGGCCACGCCGGGGCGGCATAAAAGCAACTTGAACCGTGCTCGCGCCCTGGCCCGGCACGTCGGTCCAGGCCCAATGCGCCGCTGTTGATTTCTGCTCGCTGATGCCCTGCAGATTCAGCACGCTCAGCCCAATGCCGTACCGGGTTGAGCGTCGGGTATTGGTGAGTTTCACGTCAAATGTGGCTGCTGCACCAACATAACCCGGCGAGGGAGCAGCCAAATTCATGGCCAGACCGCGCAGGGTGCCGTGGCAGACATGCATGCCCACAAGTGCGCTCCCGGCCAGCAAAAAAGTCAGCAGGTAACCCAGGTTCAACTGGTAGTTAATGGATGCCACCAAAAGCGTCAGCAGCGTGACACCCAGCATTAGCCCCGGCCGGGTTGGCAGGATATACACGGTGCGCTGGGTGAGCTCTACATGGTCAGTAAACGGCAGACGGCTTTCAAACCACCGTTGAAAGCGCCTTCTGATGAAGGTTGCCGGGTTTGGAAAAAGCGCCAGCTCAGCCATGGAGAAAGATCAAAACTAGTGCCTTGGCGTGCTGGGCCATCAAGGCAGGGGCACCGCTTCAAGCATGGCCCGTACCTGTTCGAGAGAGCCACGACCGGCGTCGCTGACGGGAATCAGGCGATGTGCAGCAGTTTGCGGAAGTACGGCGGCAATATCGTCAGGCGCAACGTAATCGCGGTTACTCAAAAAAGCCTGGGCTTTGGCGGCACGCATCACGGCAATGCCGGCCCGGGGGCTCAAACCCTGCAAAAACCACTGACCAGACCGGGTAGCCGCCATCAGGTCCTGCAGGTAGTTCAGCAGGGGCTCGGCAGCATGTACCTGGCTGACCTGTTGCTGCAGCTCCAGCAAATCATGCGGGGTAATGACAGGGCCCAGCTTGTCCACCATTTCGCGCCTGTCGCTGCCCCGAAGCAGCTCGCGTTCGGCTGCGCGATCGGGGTAGCCGAGTGAAATGCGCATATGAAAACGGTCAAGCTGCGACTCGGGCAGGGCATAAGTGCCAAGCTGGTCGTGCGGGTTTTGCGTGGCAATCACGAAAAACGGTACTGGCAGGGGGCGTGTAGCGCCTTCGACGGTAACCTGCTTTTCTTCCATCGCCTCAAGCAGTGCGCTCTGGGTTTTGGGGCTGGCACGGTTGATTTCGTCTGCCAGCAACACCTGCGCAAAAATCGGCCCGGGGTGGAATACAAACCCCTCTTTTTGCCGCTCGTAAATGGAAACACCCGACAAATCACTGGGCATCAGGTCAGCCGTGAACTGAACACGCGAGAACTGCAGTCCAAACGAGCGCGACAGCGCATGGGCCAGCGTGGTTTTACCGACACCCGGAACATCCTCAATCAGCAGGTGGCCACCCGCCAGCAAACATGCCACACAGTCTTGCACCTGGCCCGGCTTGCCGACAATGACCGTGTTAAGCTGATTCAGAAGAGCTTGAAGTTTTTCTTTGGCTTGCATCTCGATACGTTAACTCAAAATATTTACGCAATGAACGCGACTGGTTATTTCACCCACAAAGACTGCTGGAAGCACGAAATGGGCCCCGGGCACCCCGAATGCCCCGAAAGGCTTGATGCCATTGAGGACTGGCTGCTTGCAACCGGCGTCAAGGACGCACTCGATTGCCGCGAAGCGCCTTTGGCACCACTGGTTGACATTGAATTGGCGCACGCCCGCATGATGGTGGCCGGTATTCGCGGTTTCGGCCACCAGCTGATGGACGACATCAATGCAGGCGGACCAAAGTATGCGCAAATTGACCCCGACACCCTGATGAACGTGCACACGTGGCAAGCGGCCTTGCGGGCGTGTGGTGCAGCTTTGGCGGCGACTGACAGCGTCATGGCTGGCGAGATTGAAAACGCCTTTTGCGCCGTGCGCCCGCCCGGTCACCACGCCTGCCATGACAAGGCCATGGGCTTTTGCTTTTTCAACAACATTGCCGTTGCCGCACGCTATGCACTTGAGCGCCATGGCCTGAAGCGGGTGGCGGTGGTCGACTTTGATGTGCACCACGGCAACGGCACAGAAGACATCCTCAAAGGTGATGACCGTGTGCTGATGGTGGGGTTTTTCCAGCATCCGTTTTACCCCTACACGGGTACCGAGAACCCGGCAAACAACATGCTCAACCTGCCTGTGCCCGCCTACACCAAGGGCATGGACGTGCGGGACTTGATTGAAACCTACTGGATTCCGCGCCTTGAAGAGTTCAAGCCCGAAATGATCTTTATCAGCGCCGGATTTGATGCGCACCGCGACGACGACCTGGGCCAGATGGGCCTGGTCGAGCAGGACTATGCATGGATTACCCAGCGTATTAAAGACGTCGCCAAACGCCACGCCAAAGGCCGGATTGTCTCGTCGCTTGAAGGGGGTTACAACCTGAATGCACTGGCCAGGTCGGTTGAAGCGCATATTCGCGTGCTGGCTGATTTGTAGGCTGCCCCATGACCACCCCAGCACCTGAGCTTCCACCGTTTTTGCTTCATACCCGTGACAGCCGGGGTGTGCACCACTTGACGCTTAACCGCGCCGGCACTTTCAACGCGCTGGGCGAAGACATGCTGTCAAGCCTGCAGGCCGCGCTTGATTTCATAGCGCTTGACGCCACGGCACGCGTGGTGGTCATCGCTGCCGAGGGCAAGGCCTTTTGCGCCGGGCATAACCTCAAGGAGATGCAGGCAAATCCTGAACTGGCGTACTACCAGAAGCTGTTTGCGCAATGCACGCGGATGATGCTGACGATTCAGAACCTGGGCGTTCCGGTGATTGCGCGGGTGCAGGGCCTGGCAACCGCTGCAGGTTGCCAGCTGGTGGCGCAATGTGACTTGGCCATTGCCGCAAGTAACGCGAGTTTTGGCGTTAACGGTATCGATGTGGGCCTGTTTTGCGCCACCCCCAGCGTACCCCTGGTGCGCAACATGCCCGCCAAACAGGCCATGGAAATGCTGCTGACGGGTGAGTTCATCACCGCCGACGAAGCACGTGCACGCGGCCTGGTCAACCGGGTGGTGCCGCTAGATGCGCTTGATGACGAGGTTGAAAAACTTCTGCAGGCTATTTTGCTAAAACCGCGCGAAGCCATTGCCATGGGCAAGGCGCTTTTCTACAAGCAGCGTGAGACCGGCATTGAAGCGGCTTACCAGCTGGCGGGCCAGACCATGGCTTGCAATATGAGCCATCCGGTGGCGCAAGAGGGTGTGCAGGCTTTTATTGAGAAACGGAAGCCGCAATGGCCAGCGTGAATCTTTTTGAGGCTTTGACTTCTTTAACGACCTTGCCTTCTTTTTCATCCTTCTTCAGCATCGGGACCATTTTTCCACCGGGTTTGCTGTCTGGAACCGCTGCCTACCCCAAGCGCCGCATTGAAAACCTGGATGAGTGGCTTGCAGCGCTGACGCAACCGGCGGCTCTGGTCGAGCTGGGCTTGCTGGTGGCCTGCGTGCTGCTGGCCTGGCTCGCCGTTCGTTTGCTGCGCCGCGCCAGTGGCAATACCGACGAAGCCTCCATCCTTTTTGGGCGGAGTATTGTTGACGGCGTACTGTTTCCGCTACTGCTTTTGTTTTTGGCTTACTCCTCGAGTACCTTGCTGTCGCGCATGTTTCCGCTGGCGGTTTTCAAGGTTGCAATACCTGTTTTGCTGTCGCTAGCGGTGATTCGCCTGGGCGTAAAGGTGCTGCAGGCCGCGTTTAAAAACGCGCCCTGGGTTCGCGCGCTGGAGCGCTCCATATCCTGGCTGGCCTGGCTCGCCATGCTGCTCTGGGTGAGTGGCTTGTTACCCGTGATTCTGGAAGAGCTGGATGACATTAAATGGAAGGTGGGTGCCTCAACCCTGTCAGTGCGCAACATGCTTGAGGGCGCGCTGACTGCCGGGGTAGTGATCTTGATCACGCTCTGGATTTCATCGGCGATTGAAGCTCGACTGCTGCGCACGGCCACGGGGGGCGAGCTGTCCTTGCGCAAGGCCGTCAGCAATGCAACGCGCGTCGTGCTGGTTTTTATGGGCTTGCTGGTGGCTTTATCGGCAGTCGGCATTGACCTGACGGCGCTTTCGGTGCTGGGTGGGGCGATTGGCGTGGGCGTCGGCTTTGGACTGCAAAAACTCGCCTCAAGCTACGTCAGCGGTTTTGTCATGCTGGCCGAGCGCAGCGTGCGCATTGGCGATAGCGTGCGGGTTGACAACTTTGAAGGGCGCATCACCGATATACGTGCGCGCTACACCGTTGTACGTGCACTTTCCGGTCGGGAATCAATAGTACCTAACGAGATGTTTATCAGCAACCGCATTGAAAACCTGTCGCTGGCAGATTCTCATGTGCTGCAGTCCACGGTGGTATCGGTGGCTTACGACAGTGATGTGGAACTGGTTATGCGGCTGTTGACCCAGGCAGCGGTGGCCCAGGAACGTGTGCTCAAAGAGCCTGGCCCAGGCGTCAACCTGACTAATTTTGGCGCGGATGGCCTGGAATTTACCCTTAATTACTGGATGACCGACCCCGAGAACGGGCAGCAAAACTTGCGCTCACTGATTAATCTGGGCGTTCTTGCGGCGCTGCGCGAGCACGGGGTTGAAATTCCTTACCCCCAGCGGGTAGTGCATACGGTGACTCCGCCTGGCGCACAAGGCATCGTGCAATATGAATCGAAACCGCAGCCAGTCCCTTAATCTGGGGGTATTCCTTATTGATCGGTGCCGGGCTGGATGCGGTGCTCTAATTTGTTCGGAGTCTCAATCTATAATCTAAAAATAGAACGACCGTTCTTTTTTATTGAGACGGGCAAACACCAGCCTGCCAGCGGGTCAAAAGCCTGCGACATGGATGCCGCAGCATAGAATCCGAAGCTTACCTTTACGTAAACGTCAATTAACTTACTCTGGAGCCCTGCAATGAAGGTCTTGGTCCCCGTCAAACGTGTAGTCGACTACAACGTTAAAGTCCGCGTCAAATCCGATGGCACCGGTGTTGACATTGCCAACGTCAAGATGAGCATGAACCCGTTTGACGAAATAGCCATTGAAGAGGCCACGCGGCTTCGTGAAAAAGGTGCTGTGACTGAAGTCATCGCCGTAAGCTGCGGCGTACTGCAGTGCCAGGAAACCCTGCGCACAGCCATGGCCATTGGTGCTGACCGCGCCATTCTTGTCGAAACGTCCGAAGAATTGCAGCCGCTGGCTGTGGCCAAGCTGCTCAAGGCGCTGGTTGAAAAAGAGCAGCCCCAGCTCGTGATTCTGGGTAAGCAGGCGATTGACGATGACTGCAATCAGACCGGGCAAATGCTGGCTGCATTGCTGGGCTGGCCCCAAGCGACTTTCGCCTCCAAAGTGGAAGTCGACGGCGACAAGGTCAAAGTAACCCGTGAAGTGGATGGCGGCTCTGAAACCCTTTCACTCACCCTGCCGGCCATCATCACCACCGACCTGCGCCTGAACGAGCCGCGCTATGTCACCTTGCCCAACATCATGAAGGCCAAGAAAAAGCAGCTCGACAACTTCAAGCCCGAAGACCTCGGTGTTGACGTTAAGCCCCGCATCAAGACCCTCAAGGTTAGCGAGCCGCCCAAGCGCAGCGCCGGTATCAAGGTGGCAGATGTCGCCACGCTTGTGGACAAGCTTAAAAACGAAGCCAAAGTCATTTGACACGTCGTGCAAATCATCCCCGCGAAGGCGGGGATCCAGACACTTTTTAAGGAATCATCATGACCTCTTTAGTTATTGCAGAACACGACAACGCCAGCATCAAGCCGGCCACCCTCAACACCGTAAGCGCTGCCGCTCAGTGTGGCGGTGATGTGCATGTACTGGTGGCAGGCAAGGGCGCTGAAGCCGCCGCCGCTGCAGCATCAAAAATCGCTGGTGTTGCCAAAGTCATTCACGTTGACAGCGATCACTTTGCCCATGGCCTGGCTGAAAACATGGCCGCGCAGGTTCTGGCTATTGCCAGCAGCTATTCGCACATCCTGTTTCCGGCCACTGCATCGGGTAAAAACATTGCGCCGCGCGTAGCCGCCGCGCTGGATGTGGGACAGATCTCGGACATCACCAAGGTCGATGCCGCTGACACCTTTGAGCGCCCCATCTACGCCGGTAACGCTATCGCAACGGTGCAAAGCCTGGACACGACCAAAGTTATCACGGTTCGCACTACCGGTTTTGATCCGGCGGCGGCAACAGGCGGCAGTGCCGCTGTTGAAGTTCTGGCAGGCGTGGCCGACAGCGGAAAATCAGTTTTTGTCGGTTCAGAAATCGCGAAGAACGACAGGCCTGAACTCACTGCAGCCAAGATCATTGTCTCGGGCGGCCGGGCACTGGGTTCTCTTGAGAAGTTCAACGACGTGATGACGCCTTTGGCCGACAAGCTCGGTGCTGCACTCGGTGCTTCCCGCGCCGCCGTTGACGCAGGCTACGCACCCAATGATTGGCAAGTCGGCCAGACCGGCAAGATTGTGGCGCCGCAGCTTTATGTCGCTGCAGGCATTTCTGGTGC
>JANOCP010000385.1:0-9658 GCA_031412235.1 Polaromonas sp. | reverse complement strand
GGACCCTGGTTCAAAACGATTTAATACAAACGCCAAGCCATGCGCCTGACAGAAACACAAATTGCAGCCATTCGCCTGGGCACCACCCAGCTTGCGGGCCATGCTGCGCGAGTTTGGCTGTTCGGGTCGCGCGTGCGTGACGATGCGCGGGGTGGTGATGTTGACTTGCTGCTGGAGCTGGATGAGGCCGTAGCTGAACCAGCACAACTGGCTGCGCGATTGGCTGCGTTAGTGTCACGGGCAATGTGTGGCCGCAAGGTGGACGTGCTGATCAAAGCGCCCAATTTGAAGTTGTTACCTATTCACTCCATCGCGCTTGCTGAAGGAATCCGCTTATGAAAATCACACCGGCGCAGACGGCTCGCCTTGAATTTGCCCGGGTAACCCGGCCCGGCCATTGACAACCTCGACAAGGCTGAAAAGTTTGGATTCATAGCGTCTGCGGATGACTGGATGGAAATGCGCCGCCTTCGCAATCAGATGGTGCATGAGTACATTGAAGATTTGGCGGTGCTGGCAAGTGTCCTTCGGAACGGGCATGCATACCGATTTCGCAGGAGATCAAAGAGATCAGGAGGACAACCAGAAGATTTTGAATCTTTATCTCCTTGATCTCTTGATCTCCTTGTTCAAATCTCTTCTTCCTGTGTCAAACCTCTTTGCGCCTTTTGCGTCCGGAAGCTTGATTACCAGCCGCAAAAATAATTTATAGATATTTGTTTTTATTAATTGTTTAGTTATCTATGATATTTTTAAGTCACTTACATCGCCATTTATAGAATGGGCAAAGCTGACCTTCAATCCAACTCGTACAATTAATTCATAGATTTGCATTAAATTCAAATTTTGATAATATCTATGAATGCCAAAGCAAAATACAGCCCCCGCTGACTACCCTCAGGCGGTCATCCAGCAGATTGAACAGCTGGCGCAGAACATCGTCATAGCGCGCAAGCGCCGCAAGGAGACGCAAGCGCAGTGGGCACAGCGCCTGGGCGTCTCACAACCCACCATGGCGCGCATCGAGCGCGGTGACCCCTCTGTGGCGATGGTGTCTTATGTGATGTGCATATGGCTTGTCAACCAGGCGCATGGCCTGGCTGATCTGGTCGCACCGCAAAACGACATGGCGTCGCTGGAGCGTGAAGTAGAAAGAACCCGCACCAGACGTCCTTCTGTGGTGAAAGGTTCGGCGAAAAATGTGCCGGCCAGAACCGGACCGGGCTTGCCTGGAGCCAGCGCAAACCGGACGGCATCAGGTTTGGCTGCACTGGTATCTGGCAGCAAAAAAACACGCCTATAGCTATGTCAAATGTCACACCGGGCACCTATGTGCCGCAAGACAAACTCTATGTCTGGACGCTTGTAAACCCGGCCAACCCCGTACTGACAGGTTCGGTGAGTTTGTCCCGGCTGATACCAAACTGCGCCACCTTCACGTATGCAGATGACTGGTGGGAGTTTGCGCTGAGCGAGGACTTGCCCCTTATCACGAGGCAGCTGTTCAGCAGGGAAACCAAGGACAGCGCACCCGGCGCCATAGACGATGCCCGCCCTGACCGATGGGGTGAGCGCATCATTCGCCACATTGACCGGCCCGCTCGCCTGTCCGTTCTTGAAATGCTGCTGTTTGCCGGCGACGACCGCTTTGGTGCGCTGGGCATTTCCACGTCGGCCGAGCACTATATTCCCCGCCACATCGGGCCTTACCCGCAACTGCAGGACCTTGGTCAACTGGCGCAGGCCATGGAGGACGTGCAGTCACAAGCACCTGTCACGGCTGAGATTCAACGCCTGGTGCAACCCGGTGTCACGCTCGGCGGCGCCAGGCCCAAAGCCATGCTGCAAACAGACAGCGGCCCCCGCGTCATCAAGTTCAGCGAACTGGGTGACGCGGTCGACACCCCTCTTATTGAACACGCGACCATGACGCTGGCCGCAGTGGCAGGCATCAACGTAGCCACCACCGGCGTACTGCCCCTGCCGTCACGACACAGCCACAACAAGCGGCGTCATGCACTGACCATTGAGCGCTTTGACCGCCTTAATACCGGTACGCTGAAGCTGCGCTTGCATTGCATTTCTGCCAAAACCGCGCTTGCGGCGGCAGGCTTGAGTGAAAGCTACGGCGCCCTGGCCACCGTTTTGCTGCGTCTGGCCCACCCCGACCGGCAACGCGATCTGCGTGAAGAGCTGTTCAAGCGCATGGTGTTCAACATCCTGATGGACAACACCGACGACCACGAGCGCAACCACTGCCTGCGCCTGGGTTTTGATGGCTACTACGACTTGGCGCCAGCTTTTGATGTGGTGCCGACATTGCTGAACATGGGTACCCAGTCCATGATAGTGGGCAGGCACGGTGCGCAATCCACACTGGACAACGCGCTGACGGAGCTCAGCGAATTCGGCATCACGCGACCCCGTGCCACCCAACTGGTCCAGAACGTGGCCCGGACGGTAGACCAATGGCCTGCGCATTTCAAGCGGCTTGGCGTGTGCGCTGCAGACATGGAGCTGCTGGCGGCAAGTGTGGACAGGGATGCGCTCAGGCTGCAGCGCCGGGAATTTTGTTGAGGTAAGACGCTATGAATTCAATAGCTATCTAAAGCCGTTTTAATTGGGCACAGAGCACTTTTCATGCTCTTTTTATGGGTTTCCACAGTATTTCAACCCCGCGCACGCTGGTACAGCCCCTGCACCTTCGGCACATTGGCCTGCAGCTTTTGAATGCGGTCCGGGCCGCTGGGGTGGGTTGACAAAAAGCCGGGGCCGCCTGCGCCGCCACCGGCCTGGGCCATTTTTTCCCACAAGCTGACCGATGCCTGCGGGTTGTAGCCGCCGCGTGCGGCAAGTTCCAGCCCGACCAGGTCGGCGTCGGTTTCGTCTTCACGGCTGAATTTGAGCGTCAGCAGTTGCGTGCCCAGGCTGGCCGCCACATCGCCGAGTTGCCCCAAGCCCAGCAGCTGCGCACCAAATGAAAGCAGCTGGCCGGTGCCCTTGCTTTTGGCGATGCGGGCGCGCGCATGTTCGCGCAGGGCGTGGGCCATTTCGTGGCCCATGATCATGGCGGTTTCATCGTCGGTCAGCTTGAGCTGCTCAAGAATTCCAATGTAAAAAGCAATCTTGCCGCCCGGCATGCAAAACGCATTGAGCTGCTTGCTGCCCAGCAGGTTGACCTGCCAGTTCCACTGGCGCGAGCGGTCGTTCCACTGCGCGGTTTGCGGCACCAGACGGCTGGCAATGCCGCGCAGGCGTTGCAGTTGCGGGTGTGTGGCGGGGGCCAGCGCGCCTTTGGCTCTGGCTTCAGCCAGCAGCTCTGCATATTGCTGTGTGGCTGCGTTCTCAAGCTCTTCGGCGGGCACCAGCTTGCGCAGGCTGGACGATGACCCGACATCAACCTGTGCCAGCGCAGGCGTTGCAGCGGTCACTGCGCCTGCACCCGCAGCGAGTAAAAAAGCCCGGCGGCCAGCCCAGGCAGAGTTTTTGGCCTCACATAAAAAACACATGGCGCAATAATAGTCATAAATCAAAATTTTCATGTCAGACAAAACACCGACCTTTCCAGCGCCAACCGGCTCAAATCCTGCCGTCAAAAAACCCTGGCGCGACATCTGGAAGGTCTACGCCGAAGCTGCCACACTGCGCATGCTGCTGCTGGGGTTTTCAGCCGGTTTGCCCTTGCTGCTGGTGTTTGGCACCCTGAGTTTTTGGCTACGCGAAGCAGGCATAGACCGCACCACCATTGGCTACCTGAGCTGGGTTGGTCTGGCTTACGGCTTCAAGTGGGTTTGGGCACCGCTGGTAGACCGCCTGCCGATACCCATCCTCACGCGCCTGCTGGGCCGGCGCCGCAGCTGGCTGCTGCTGGCGCAACTCACCATCATCTGCGCACTCGTCGGTATGGCGCTGACTGACCCGCGCGTGGCTTTGACGCCGGTGGTGTGGTGCGCCCTGGCAGTGGCTTTTGGCTCGGCCACGCAAGACATTGCGCTTGACGCCTACCGTATTGAGTCTGCCGATACGCAGCGCCAGGCCGCACTGGCTGCCGCCTACCAGACGGGTTACCGCATGGCCATGATCTGGGCCGGTGCGGGCGCGCTGTGGATTGCAGCGCGGGCCGAGGTGCCCAATGCCGCGCTGTACCAGCAAGGCGCGTGGCAAACCGCGTACCTGGCAATGGCGGCGTCAATGCTGCTGGGCGTGGCAACGGTGCTGCTGTCGCCTGAGCCGGCAGCGCGGGCATGGACGCCATCCCGCAACGTTTCCGAGTGGCTTAAAGGTGCGCTGGTCGAGCCCTTCGCTGATTTTTTGCGCCGCTATGGCAAGCAGGCGCTTTTGATATTGGCGCTGATTGCCATCTACCGCATCAGTGACGTGGTGATGGGCATCATGGCCAACCCGTTTTATGTGGACATGGGTTACACCAAGGACGAGGTAGCGGCTGTCACCAAAATCTACGGCGTCATCATGACGCTGGCGGGCGCTTTTGTGGGCGGCGCGATGGCCATGCGCTTTGGCGTGATGAAGGTACTGATGCTGGGCGCGGTGCTAAGCGCTGGCAGCAACCTGCTGTTTGCATGGCTGGGCTCGCGGGGGCATGATGTCAACGCACTGATTTTTGTGATTTCGGCGGACAACCTGTCAAGCGGAATTGCGTCGGCGGCCTTTATTGCCTATCTGTCGAGCCTGACGAATATCAACTATTCGGCCACGCAGTACGCGCTGTTCAGCTCCATGATGCTGCTGTTGCCCAAGTTTCTGGCCGGCTATTCAGGCAAATATGTGGACACTTTTGGCTACAGCCACTTTTTCACGGCAACGGCCTTGCTGGGTGTGCCGGTGCTGGTGCTGGTGTGGTTGGCTTCA
This sequence comes from Polaromonas sp., assembly GCA_031412235.1. Taxonomy (GTDB): domain Bacteria; phylum Pseudomonadota; class Gammaproteobacteria; order Burkholderiales; family Burkholderiaceae_C; genus Polaromonas. The sequence goes on along the minus strand of JANOCP010000385.1, from coordinate 4,789 downwards.
AAAACTCAAAATTCAGCAGCACAAAAAGATCAAGGAGTTCAGGGAGTTCAGGAGTAAGAAAGGAGAGTTCATTTTTTTGACTTTCCTCCTTGATCATCTTGTGAAAAGGTATTTACCCCAACTTTACGCAAGCGACAAGCGCACTTGCCTCAGTACAAGGAGTATGAATCCATGACTCAACAGCAACTTTTAATGATTGAAGACGATACCCGCCTGGCCACTATGGTGGGCGAGTATCTGCGCCAGTCGGGTTACGGCTTTACTCACGCCGTGGACGGTGCCAGCGGCCTTGCCGCACTGCAGGCGGAAACCCCTGACCTGGTGATTCTGGACCTGATGCTGCCCGATATGGATGGCCTTGAGGTTTGCCGCCGCATCAAGGGCCAGGGCAGCAACACGGCCCATACCGCGGTGCTGATGCTGACTGCCAAGGGTGACCCGATGGACCGCATCGTGGGCCTGGAGATTGGTGCAGACGACTACCTGCCCAAACCTTTTGAGCCGCGCGAGCTGCTGGCGCGTATTCGCGCAGTGCTGCGCCGCGGGGCCGAGGTCAGCGCCGCAGCTGGCAGTGGCCAAAAAGTCATGCGTTTTGGCTCGCTTGAGATTGACCGTGACGCGCGTACCGTCAGCGTCGCTGGCAATCTGTGCGAGCTGACCTCCTACCAGTTTGACTTGCTGGTGGCACTGGCCGAGCGCGCAGGCAGGGTGCTGAGCCGCGACCAGATCATGGAAGCCGTACGCGGGCGCGAGCTCGAAGCCTTTGACCGCTCAATCGACGTTCACATGGGCCGTATCCGCAACGCGATTGAAGTCGACGCGAAGGATCCCAAACGCATACTGACGGTGCGCGGCGTGGGCTATGTTTTTGCCAAGCAGCAAGATTGAAGGCCCGACAGATGTGGGCTCGTTTTACTTCGCACTTGTACGTGAGGATGTGGCTTGCGGTGGTGGCCACGGTTATCGTTTTGACGTTTCTGGTGGCTGCCTCCTGGCGTCTTACACGGGCGCAGCCGCAGCTGCCGATACGTGAGGTTCTGGTTCACAACCAGGCCGGTGAAGTCATTGGTACGGCGCAAACCAAGCCGGGTCGCAAGATGGGTGACGGGCTTGAGTTTGACGTCACGACCAATGACGGCCAGACCCTGAACCTGCTGCTGCCGCGCCCCAAACTGCCGCCGCCCCCGCCATGGGGCCGCCTGCCTTTTGGTTTTGGCTCGATGCTGATGGTGGTGGGCCTGGCCGTAGCGCTGGGCGCGTACCCGATCATCCGGCGACTGACCTTGCGGCTTGAGGCATTGCAGCGTGGCGTCGAGCGCTGGGGCGCGGGCGATCTGTCAGCGCGCGTTAACGCTGACGGGCGCGACGAAGTTGCTTTTCTGGCCGCGCGGTTCAACAACGCCGCCGAGCGTATTGAGACGCTGATGAACTCCCACAAGGCCTTGCTGGCCAACGCATCGCACGAACTGCGGTCGCCGCTGGCGCGCATTCGCATGAGTCTTGAACTCATGGGGGCAGACGCGGCATCGCCGCAGCGCATAGAGATTTCGCGCAGCATCAATGAGCTTGACCAGCTGATAGACGAGATTTTGCTGGCCAGCCGGCTTGATGCCAAACAGTCCGATGCCGAACCTTTCGAAACGCTTGACCTGACCGGGCTGGCGGCCGAGGAATGCGCGCGCGTCAGCGCCGAGCTGGACACTGGCCTGGGCATTGACGGGACTGGCCCCAGCTTGAGCGTGCAAGGCTCACCGCGCCTGCTGCGGCGCCTGATTCGCAACCTGCTTGAAAACGCCAGACGCTACAGCAACGGCGAAGTCAGCCTGGAACTGGTGCAAGTTGGTGCGGGGCATAAGTCCATGGCCGTGATCAAGGTACATGACCGGGGGCCAGGCGTGCCTGCCTCGCAGCGCGAACGCATTTTTGAGCCGTTTTACCGCTTGCCAGGTGCCAGCGAGCGTGAAGGCGGCGTAGGCCTCGGGCTGGCTTTGGTGAAGTCCATCAGCGAGCGGCATGGCGGCAGCGCCAGATGCGAGGCACGCCCCGGTGGCGGTGCTTCTTTCATCGTTGAATTTCCGCGCGGCACTCATCCATTTGGGTGATGGTCAAAGAAGCCCCCATGCGGCATAGTCACATTGTTGCTGTCACAACACACCAAGGTTAAAGAGAAAAAAGGCTGTTACATCGGCAAACCAATACGGGTTTTACCAACGACGCCCTCCGCAAGGAGGGCTTTCAAAGGCTACTGAAAAGTAGCCTTTTTTTTGCCTGTACTTCCTGGATGTTTGCCGCCTTGGCCAGGGGCAAATACTCAGGTTTGCAGCGCCAGCAGCACCCGCGCCGCACCAATGTCGTTCAGGCAGCGCATGTGGCCTTCGTCCGGGCCCAGCGGACATACGCGCTCAAAGCACGGTGCGCAGTCCAGCGGCGGCCGGTAGTCGGGGTCGGCCTTGAGCCACAGCACCACCGCCTTGTCACTCAGGGGCGGCGTATGTAGCGGGCTGGACGAGCCAAAAATGGCCACCTGCGGCACGCCAAGCGCTGCGGCCACATGCATCAGGCCCGAATCATTGCTGACCGTGCGGTGGCTTGCGGCAATCAGGCACAGCGCCTGGGGTAATGAGGTTTTACCGGCCAGGTTGATGCATTTACCCGACTGCGCGGCATTGACGGGCGCTGCAATGTCGTCGCAAAGCGCCGCCTCTTTGGCCGCTCCCAGCAAGACCACGGGCATGGCCAGTTGCGTCGCCAGTTCAGCAAAATGCTGCGCTGGCCAGCGCTTGGCCGGGCCGTATTCGGCGCCAGGCGCAAACACCACGTAGCCGCCGCGCTGCAAACCCAGTTGGTCCAGCGTCGCCTCAACTTCTGCAGCTGCGATTGTCAATTGGGGCTTGTCGGCTTCAAGGTTTGCCTCACCACTCAGCGCGGAATAAAACGCCACCATGGGCGGCTTGTTTTTGGGGTTTTTCAGCCGGTGTGTTAGCAGGCCGACTCGCGCCTCGCCAAGATAGCCAATGCGTTTTGGAATGCTCGCCAGAAAAGGCAGCAAGGCGCTTTTCAGGGAATTGGGCAGCACGTAAGCCTTGTCAAACCGGCCCTCAATGCGTTTGGCAATCGCCCGCCGCGCCGCAAACTGCAGGCCGCCATGCGCAAAAGGAAACTCGATCACTTCAAACACCTGCGGCATCGCGCGGTACACCGGCGCAACCCATGGCAAGGCCCCTACCGTGATGCGCTCACCGCGCGCATGCAGGCGACGCAGCAGCGGCTCGGTCATGACAGCGTCGCCAATCCACTGCGGAGCAATGATCAGGGAGGCGCTCACAAGAAGCCCAGTGGTGCAGTCAGATTCCAGGATTGTCTACAGATCTTCATAGTCAAAGGCCAATTGTCTTAAGTCGGGCAATGGTAACTGCCCCCCTGTTCAGGACATCGTGTTTCTTATTGGCGATGCAAGCTGGCCTCGGCCGAGATGCGTAAATCTCTTTGACGGTCTGTGTAAGAAATGGACTACAGCACCGACTATCCCCAGACGGTAGCTGCTGTCAGCAGCACGTTTCAATCAAAAACCAGGAGTTGACCCCATGAAAACCTTGATTCTCACTGCAACGGCGTTCGCCACCTCGATGTTGACCCTCAGCGCCATGGCGCAAACCAGTCCCGGTACGGCAACGCCTGTTGATCCGTCTACATTCATCAACCAGTTTGAATCAACCTTTGGCAAGTTTGAGGGTTATCGCCGCTCCGGCGCCAAAGGGATTTGCGCGACTGGCGAGTTTGTGGGCACCACGGATGCCAGAACCTTGTCGACGGCTTCGGTTTTTAGCGGCAGGCCGGTGCCAGTGGTGGTTCGTTTCTCGGTCGGTGGTGCCAATCCGAAGGCGCCTGATAATGCAAAATCCCAGCGCAACCTTGCACTGCAGTTCAATTTACCCGGCGGGGAGCAGTGGTTGATGGGCAATATCTCGGCACCAGTATTCGGCGCTTCCTCACCGCAACAATTCATCGACCTGCTGGCATCGCGCCAGCCAGATCCCGCCACCAAAATGCCCGACCCAGCCAAGGTCAAGGCCTTCAACGACGCCAACCCGGAAATTCTATTGCTGCCTAAACACCTTGCGTCGCAGCCTGTACCCGCCAGTTTTGGCAGCGTGAATTACTGGGGCGTGCATGCCTATGGTTTTGTCAACGCCAGCGGTAACAAACAGTTTGGCAAGTGGATTTTTGAGCCCGTAGGCGGCCTGCAGGGCCTGACCGACGATGAAGCAAAAGCCAAGGGTGCCACGTTTCTCTTTGATGATTTGCGCCAGCGCGTGAAGGACGGCAAAGTAGCCTTCAATTTCAATCTTGAGCTGGCGCAGCCTGGCGACAAAATTGACAGCGCAACGGTTCCACTGCCTGAAGGCCGCAAAAAGATGAACCTGGGGACTCTGAAAGTAACCTCCGTATCTGAAGATGGCGGCGGACCTTGCCTGACCACCAACTACAACCCCATGGTGATGCCAAAAGGGGTTGAGGCTTCAGCCGACCCGATGTTGCCGGCCCGTGCTGCCCCGTACGCTATCTCCCTCGGCAGGCGACTTGTTGAAGGTGCCAAACAGCAGTAATAGCAGTAATAGCCAGCGCCTGGAACAGACAGGAGAGCCGGTCAGTGATGACCGGTGACCTGCTCGCCCGCTTTGAGCGCGTAAACCGTGCCGCAATAAGGGCACTTGGCCGAGCCTTCACGCGCCACATCAAGGTAAACCTTGGGGTGGCTGTTCCAGATCTTCATGTCGGCCTTGGGGCT
>JANOCP010000384.1:0-17237 GCA_031412235.1 Polaromonas sp. | reverse complement strand
TCGACTGTGCCTTCATCGAGTTCATCCAGAAGCAGCGTAGTAATTCGCGACAGGCGCGCTTCGGTATAACGCATGGCCGCAGCACCGTCGCCGTCGCGCGAGCCAAAATTACCCTGGCCATCAACCAGTGGGTAGCGCTGGCTAAAGTCTTGCGCCATGCGCACCATCGCGTCATAAGCGGCCTGGTCACCGTGCGGATGGTATTTGCCAAGCACATCGCCCACCACACGCGCACTTTTGACGGGTTTGGCACCGCTTGCGCCATTGGCCCCGCCAAAGCCCAGACCCATGCGCGCCATGCTGTACAAAATGCGCCGCTGTACAGGTTTTTGGCCATCACAGGCGTCGGGCAAGGCGCGGCCCTTGACGACGCTCAAAGCGTATTCAAGATAAGCGCGCTGGGCGTAAGCGGCAAGGGAGTCCTGGTCTGCGGCGTCTGGCTTGACGGGTTCCGGGTTAGCGGTAAAGAGATCCATCGTGATATTGAACCGTTAAAAAGCGTTTGATTAATAAGTGAATGACTACAAATCCAGATTGCGCGCCGCCACCACAGCATGCGCCCTGCCAGGTTACTGCCGCAGTCGAACGGTTAAATGGCCAGGTCCAGCACCGTTGGGGCTGCCGGCTCAGTCTCATCGGACACCACCAAAATACTGCGCGAGCGATGACTGCTGGGCCAAGCGCCGAAGTTATCGGCAAGATTGTCCAGCCACAGTTCCGCCGCTGGCAAGGCGAGTGGCTTTGAAAGCTGCAAGTTGCTGACAATGACCCTGAACTTGAGTTCGACACCCGGCAATAGCGGGCTGTCAATGCGCAAGCCACTGACAACCAGGCGAGTCGCCAGCGCCGTAACCTCGTGCTCATTGGCCAGACCTTGCGCCACCACGGCAAAGCGGCCACCCTTGATCCGCGCCACGAGGTCGTTGTCGCCAATCGAGCGTCGCAAACGCAGCGCGGCCTCAAGCAGCAGCTTTTCATTGAACTCTGCACCCAGTTCATTGAGCAGGCCGTTCCAGTTTTGTACTTCAATCAAAAACAGGGCACTGGCCTGGTTTTGCCGGGATTGCTGTGCACGGGACATGATGCGCAGCAGCCGTTCAATCAGCACCGGTGTTGTAGCCAGGCCCGTAAGAGGGTCAACGACATTGGCGGCATTGCTGCGCAGGCGGATTTCATTGAGCAGTCGGCTGCGCCAGACCAGGGACAGATAAATCGGTGGAACCTGCATCAAAAGCATCAACACCACCGGCCAATAAGCCCGCCTGGCATCGGCCACGTCAGTCAAAAAAAGTAAGGCTACGACCAACCCGGCGGCGTGACCCAGCATCAGCCACCATTTCCAGGGGCCAGCCGTCTCAAGCGCCTGAATGCTGCGGTAGGCAAAGCCGGCGCCCATCAAAACACCCCAGGACAGGCAAAACCAGAGCGCAAAGTCGGGCCCAGCTGTAACGGCGTCTGGCAAAGTGCCCTTCAAGAGGTAAAAACCCAGCAGGCCTAGCGTTGCGGATATCACTGCCACGATGATCAGTTTGTCAAAAAGCCCGCTGCTGCGTTTTCTGAACAGCCGCATCAGCAGGCCACTGATCAGCGCTGGCCCGGCGACCAGCAGCACGCGCTGAATCAGCTCCATACCCATAGCCAGTCGCTCGCCCGCGAGTAAAAACACAACCAGTGCCGCGATATAGGCTGACAAAAACAGCAAAGTAGGCTCATCGTAGGCATACGCAACAATGAGGCTCAGCAGTAATACCAGCCCTAGTACACCGACAGCAACACCAAGTGCGAAGCCGTCCGGGTTAAAAACAAGGTGCATGTCAGTTTTGCCCGGATCTGGGGTCGGGCAGGGCGAGCTGTCCCACCGGCTGCGCCACCAGGTAGGGCACCATATTGTTGCGACCCATGGCACCACCGGAACCACCGGAACCACCCATCATTTCCATGCGTATCCGCCCTGTAGACCGACGCGCCTCGAGCACAACTGCAGGCGGTTTCAGGTGCGTGTAGAGCTGCATCACGGTTTTGACGTAATTTTTGGTTTCGGGGTAGTTCGGAATCTTGTTGCCGGCACGCTGAACCGCGCCCTCGCCAGCGTTGTAGGCTGCCACCGCAAGTTCAAGCTGGCCGGGAAACATATTGATCAGGTCGCGCAGGTAGCGTGAACCCGCCCTGATATTGATCCTCGGGTCGGTGAGCTTTTGGGCTACCGCCGAATTTTTGTCAGCCCGCACGCCGTAGCGCTCGGCGGTGGGGGTAATCAGCTGCATCAGACCAACCGCGCCTTTGGGGGACACCGCATGGGTGTCAAACCCTGACTCTGTGGCAATCAGTGCTTGCAGCAGCTCGTAGTCAATCCCATGTGTAACCGAGGCGTCCCTGAGTAAATGCTTGACGGCCTTGTAATTGGGGGATACGTCAAAATAGGCGAGCAGTTTGGGTGGCGCGTAGGCTCCGCCAGGCGGAGCGACTGGCGGTTTTTCGGCAAGCCCCGCAGGCAACTTTTCACCCTTGCCCACCGAAAAACTTTCGTTGCCTCGAAAGAACAGCTCGTAACGTTCGTCAAGTCGTTCAGCTGAAAAATGTGCCACGCCTTTGGCGTCGACATAACCCCACACATCGGCTTTGGCTTGGCCCGTGCACCACATTGTCAACATGACGGCTGCCAAAATCAACAGCAAAGTCCTGCATCGGGCACGCAAAGACTGCAGCAGCCTGGCGAGCTGCAGGCGGGGGCTTTTCGAAGTATTTACCGAAACGATCATCAAATATCAATTTCCACGGCGTCACCGTGCAGCTCCATCAGTTCACGGCGTGCAGCAGCTTCGCCCTTGCCCATCAGTTTGGTGATCAGGCCCTCAGTTTGCAGAAAACTCTGGTTGCCCAATTGCACGGGCAACAGGCGGCGGGTATCGGGATTGAGTGTTGTTTCCCACAATTGTTCCGCATTCATTTCACCAAGGCCCTTGAATCGGCTGATGCTCCACGCCGACTCCCGCACGCCCTCCTTGCGTAGTTTGTCCAGAATAGCCGTTAACTCGCCTTCATCGAGCGCATAGGCCTTTGAAGCAGGTTTCTTGCCACGTGCAGGCGCATCAACCCGAAACAGGGGCGGCCTGGCCACATAAACATGGCCTGTTTCAATCAGTTTGGGGAAATGCCTGAAAAACAAGGTGAGCAAAAGTACCTGGATATGCGAACCGTCGACGTCAGCATCGCTCAATATACATACCTTGCCGTAGCGCAGGCCACTCATGTCGGGGTTGTCATCGGGCCCGTGCGGGTCGACGCCTATGGCCACAGCAATGTCGTGAATCTCGGTGTTGGCAAACAGGCGGTCGCGCTCAACCTCCCAGGTATTCAGCACCTTGCCACGCAGCGGTAATATCGCCTGGCTTTCCTTGTCACGCCCCATCTTGGCGCTGCCGCCTGCCGAATCGCCCTCAACCAGAAAAACTTCGTTATGCGCCAGGTCCTTGCTTTCGCAGTCGGTCAGCTTGCCGGGCAGCACTGCAACCCCTGAGCCCTTGCGTTTTTCAACCTTCTGGCCGGCCTTCTGGCGGGTCTGCGCGGCGCGAATCGCCAGCTCGGCCAGCTTTTTACCGTAGTCCACATGCTGGTTCAGCCACAACTCAAGGGCGGGACGCACATAGCTGGACACCAGCCGCACGGCATCGCGGGAATTGAGCCGCTCCTTGATCTGGCCCTGGAACTGCGGATCCAGCACTTTGGCGCTCAGCACATAGCTGGCTCTGGCAAATACGTCTTCGGGCAGCAGCTTGACACCTTTGGGCAGCAGCGAATGCAGCTCGATAAAGCTTTTGACGGCAGTAAAAAGCCCGTCACGCAGGCCGCTCTCATGCGTGCCGCCCGCGCTGGTGGGAATCAGATTGACGTAGCTTTCACGCACGGGCTGGCCGTCTTCGGTAAAGGCAACGCACCAGTCAGCGCCCTCGCCTTCAGCAAAACTGTCATGCGAGGCATCGGCAAAGCCGCGCCCTTCAAACATGGGAATGACCAGATCGCCATTAAGTGTTTGCGCCAGGTAGTCATGCAGACCGCCTTTAAATAACCAGGTTTGCGTTTCTCTGGTTTTCTCAATCGTTAGCGTTACCGTCACCCCTGGCATCAACACGGCTTTGCTGCGTAGCAGATGCGTGAGGTCAGCCATCGGCAGGACCGACGATTCAAAATACTTGGCGTCTGGCCAGGCACGAACCGATGTACCTGATTTTCTATCGTTGCCACCTGCCAGATCGGCCTTGCGTACCGCTAGCTGCTCAATAACGTCGCCGCCTGAAAACACCAGCTGGGCAACCATGCCTTCGCGGTAAGACGTGACCTCAAGCCGTTTGGACAACGCGTTGGTAACACTCACACCCACGCCGTGCAGGCCACCCGAAAAGCTGTAGGCACCGCCCTTGCCTTTGTCAAACTTGCCGCCTGCGTGCAAACGGGTAAAAACCAGCTCGACCACCGGCGCTTTTTCTTCGGGGTGCAGGCCGTACGGAATGCCGCGCCCGTCGTCTTCAACACTGACCGAGCCGTCTGTGTGCAAGGTGACTTTGAGTTTTTTGCCGTAACCCGCCAGCGCCTCATCCGCAGAGTTGTCGAGTACTTCCTGGATGATGTGTAGCGGGTTGTCCGTACGCGTGTACATGCCCGGACGCTGCTTGACGGGCTCAAGCCCCTTCAGTACACGTATGGAACTTTCGGAATACTCAGGGGTAACAGGTGGTAATTTGACAGCCATGGCGGATCGGTTATTTGCCTTAATTGTAGACGGGCTCCAAAAACTAGCTGGATGGATATACAGCTGAAGAGTCTTAACGGCTCCGTGTGCGGGTCCGACGGCAACGCGCCCTCGCTATTGTCGTTAAAGTACCCGGATGCCTCCAAACCACCTTTCTACACCCGTTTCCTCAATAAAAAACCTATCGATGATGCAGGTTTTGATGTGCGGCGCGGCTATCGTCACGCTGTCGATGGGCATTCGCCACGGCTTTGGACTGTGGCTGCAGCCGATTACGCAGGCGCAGGGCTGGACTCGCGAAACATTTTCCTTCGCCATCGCCATACAAAACCTGTCCTGGGGCGTTGTCGGGATTTTTGCGGGCATGGTGGCCGACCGCTTTGGTGCCTTCAAGGTCATCCTTGCCGGCACCGTGCTTTATGCGCTCGGCCTGATCGGCATGGCGCTGTCGCCTACCGGATTTTTGTTCACGCTGACGGCAGGCGTGCTGATTGGCGCAGCCCAGGCGGGCACGACTTACGCCGTGATTTACGGCATTATTGGGCGTAATATTTCGGCTGAAAAGCGTTCATGGGCCATGGGTGTGACGGCTGCGGCAGGCTCGTTTGGCCAGTTTTTGATGGTTCCAACCGAGAGCTTTCTGATCGAAACCATAGGCTGGAGGCAGGCCTTGCTGGTACTCGGCGGCGTGGTTCTGCTCATCATGCCGCTGGCCATGGGCCTGCGTGAAAGCGGTTTTAGCGGCGGACAAACGCCCAAACGCGAGCAAACCATTGTCCAGGCTCTGCGTGAAGCCTTCAAATACCCGAGCTTTCAGCTTCTGATGGCGGGTTATTTTGTATGCGGGTTTCAGGTGGTGTTTATCGGCGTACACATGCCCAGCTATCTGAAGGACAAGGGTTTGTCGCCGCAAGTTGCGGGTTATGCGCTGGCGCTGATTGGCCTGTTTAATGTGTTTGGCACCTATGCGGCGGGTGCATTAGGCCAAAAAATGGCCAAAAAGAATATTCTGGCCTTCATCTATTTTGCCCGCGCGGCGGTGATCACTGTCTTTATTGCGGCGCCTTTAAGCCCTGCGAGTGTGTATATCTTTGCCAGTTTAATGGGTTTGCTGTGGCTTTCGACCGTACCGGCTACCAATGCGGCGGTCGCCCAGATTTTTGGCGTTGCCCACTTGTCGATGCTGAGCGGATTCGTATTTTTCAGCCACCAGATTGGCTCGTTCATGGGCGTGTGGCTGGGCGGCGTCCTGTATGACCGCACCGGCAGTTATGACATTGTCTGGTACATCACGATTGCACTGGGCGTGTTTGCAGGACTCATCAATTTGCCGGTCAAGGAAGCGCCCATCCATCGGGTAGCGGCCGGCCAGCAGCCGGCAGGTGCCTGAGATGAACCGTTCAACGCTCCGCAAGACGGCCATCTGGACCGGCGTGACAGCGGCATCGCTCGCAGTGTTTGCCATGTACACGCGGCCCGACTTTCTGGTGACGCTGGCAAATCAGGCATGGGCGTGTTTTTGAGCACTTTTTTAATCATTTACCTCCTTAGCCAAATGATTATGGTTACCTGTAGCTATATTAATGATAGCAATTATAAAAATGTCTGAAGGCCGGAACCAGCCATCCGGGGACATCAGGCTGCACGGCTCAGAACCCGCATCAAGCTGGGTGCAGCGCTGGTCACAACTTGTCAAACCTGGGGGCGTGGTGCTGGACGTCGCCTGCGGCCGGGGTCGCCACGCCATCTGGTTTTATGAGCGAAATCACCCTGTAGTCCTTGTCGACAGATCGCAAGATGCCATCGAATCCATAGCAAAAGTGATCCCGGCAAGCGCCTGCGAAGCGGTGGTGGCAGACATTGAAAACGGGCCCTGGCCCTTTGCGGGCCGGCAATTTGATGCCATGGTGGTTACCAACTATCTATGGCGGCCGCTTCTGCCCACCCTGCGGGCCAGCCTGGCACCCGGCGGAGTACTGATTTACGAGACCTTTACCCAGGGCAATGAGACCGTGGGCAAGCCGTCCCGACCCGACTTTTTGCTGCGCACCGGGGAGTTGCTGGTGATATGCGAAGGTCTACGTGTGGTGGCTTTTGAAGACGGTTTTCACGCCGGGCCGCAGGGGCAGTCACCGCGTTTTGTACAACGTATTGCCGCCGTCCGTGAAAACGCAAGCGGCGCCGATCACCCTGAACCAACACGTTACCAGCTGCCCTGAAAGCCAGTTCCTGTCTGGGTAGAATGCATGACCGGGCTTTGGGGCAGGTTGAGACAAACCTTACAAGACGCCCCCGCCCAAAGCCGTGAACGTAAACACAAGACATGAAAACCATTACTGGCAGCCTCGTTGCAATGGCAACACCCTTTCACACAGACGGCAGCGTGGACTATCCCTCACTGCGCAAGCTGGTGGACTGGCATATCGCAGAAGGTACAGACTGCATTTGCGTTGTCGGCACCACGGGCGAGTCGCCAACCGTCAGTGTTGAAGAGCACTGCGAGATTATTCGGGTGTCGGTCGAGCAGTCGGCAAAGCGCGTTCCCATCATGGCGGGTTGCGGTGCAAACTCAACCGCTGAAGCCATTGAGCTGGCCAGATTTGCCAAACAGGTAGGCGCTGACTGTCAACTGCAGGTTGTTCCCTATTACAACAAACCTACGCAAGAAGGCCAGTACCAGCACTTTAAGGCCATCGCAGAAGCAACGGGTGATCTGCCCATCGTGTTGTATAACGTACCCGGCCGCACGGTAGCGGATATGGCGCACGCCACGGTGCTGCGTTTGGCCCGGATACCAGGTATTGTCGGTATCAAAGAAGCCACCGGTAATATTGAGCGCGCCCAATGGCTGATCAAGGAAGCCCCCGCGGGGTTTGCCGTGTACTCGGGTGACGACCCCACGGCAGTGGCTTTGATGCTCTGCGGTGGACAGGGCAATGTAAGCGTCACTGCCAATATCGCGCCAAGGTTGATGCACGAATTGTGTGTGGCAGCTGTTTCTGGAGACGCGAAGCGGGCCATGCAACTGCAACTAAGCCTGCTGCCTCTGCACAAACACCTGTTTGTCGAAGCGAATCCGATCCCCCTCAAGTGGGCAATGGCCCGAATGGGCCTGTGCGGTGCCACGCTGCGCCTGCCCATGACGCCCCTGGACCCATCGAACGAAGCAGTTGTTGAAGGTGCACTGCGCCTCTGCGGCCTGGTCTGATTTTTAAGGAAACCCAAGTGAAGATATTGCAAAAATGCGGCAAGTCGCCAACCGTACAACACGTCGCAACTGCCACCGCCCTGGTCACTGCCTTGCTCGTCTCCGGTTGCTCCAGCGTGGGCAATTTGTTGCAGGGTGAAAAGGTCGATTACAAATCCAGTGGCAAAAATGCGCCCTCTCTGGACATCCCGCCGGACCTCAGTCAGCTGTCGCGGGAAACGCGCTACATCGTGCCGGGTACGGCGGTGACGGCAAGTGGCTTTCAGGTGGGTCAGGTCACGCAGTCGGTGCCTACCGCTGCGAGTGCAGTCGGTGATGTACGTATAGAACGAAACGGCAACCAGCGCTGGCTGGTAGTTAACCGCCCGGCCGACAAGCTCTGGGGGCCGGTCCATGATTTCTGGCTCGAAAACGGCTTTTTGCTGACCCTGGACCAGGAAAATCTCGGCATCATGGAAACCGATTTCGCCGAAAACCGGGCGAAGCTACCTCAAGACTTCATACGGCAAGCCCTTGGCAAGGTGATCGACAGTCTTTACTCGACCGGAGAGCGTGACAAGTTCCGCACTCGCCTGGAGCGAAATGCCGCTGGTGGAACCGAGATCTACGTCAGCCACAGGGGCATGATTGAGGTGGTTACGGGCGCTCAGGGCAGCAATAAACAGGGTGACGGTACGGTGTGGCAGCCACGACCGTCCGACCCGGAGCTGGAAGCAGAGTTCCTGCGCCGAATGATGGTCAAGCTGGGCGTCAACCAGGAGCAGTCAAAGGCACTGATCGCAAGCGGAGCTACCAAATCGACGTCGCGTGTAGCCAGCGTCAATGGCACGCCTGTTGTGCAAATCGACGAAGGCTTTGACCGCGCGTGGCGTCGCGTTGGCCTGGCGCTTGACCGCACCGGATTCACCGTGGAGGACCGGGACCGCACGCAAGGGACTTATTTTGTCCGGTATGTCGACCCTAATACCGACAAGAAAGAGCCCGGATTTTTCAGCAAGATTTTCAGCGGCTCACCGCCCGCAGTGGCGCCACTGAAGTATCGCGTGAGTGTCAAGACCCAGGGCGAGGTCACTACGGTGTCAGTGCTCAACGCGCAAGGTGCAGCCGAAAGCTCAGCCAATGCCCAGCGGATTGTGCAGGTCATTGCTGACGACCTCAAGTAAGCCACCTCGCTGCACGGGTTGCAGCGGCTTCCGCTTCAGGCTGGGGCCGCTGTGATCAGGTTCAAAAGCCTTGGCAGCGGAAGCTCGGGCAACGCAACCCTGGTAGAGGCTGCCGGACCCAAACCCTTCAGACTGCTCATAGACTGCGGGCTCGGTATAAAGCAATTGGTGTACCGCGTTGAAAAAGCAGGCCTGCAGGTGCAGGACATTGATGCGGTCTTCATCACCCACGAACATGCCGACCATATTGGATGCGCACGCGCCTTGTGCTTGCGCTACAGGATTCCGGTCTGGATGAGTCGTGGCACCCATGCAGCCATCGGTGCGCCAGATTTTGAGGACTTGCTTCACTGGGCGCGTGATGGCGAAACCATAGCACTGGGCGACTTGCTACTCATGCCGTTTACGGTACCGCACGATGCGCGCGAACCCCTGCAACTGACTTGTAGCGACGGCTCTTCAAAGTTGGGCATACTTACTGATCTTGGACATGCTACGGCGCATCTCATGGCGCAGCTTTTGGGCTGCAATGCCCTGCTGCTAGAGTGCAACCACGACACCGACCTGCTAGCCCGCTCAGCCTACCCAGCATTTCTGAAACAGCGGATTAGTGGTCCATACGGTCACCTGTCAAATCTCGCCGCGTCAGAAATTGCCCGCGGCTTGACGCATCAAGGGCTCAGGCATGTAGTGGCAGCGCATTTGAGCGTGCAAAATAATCGGCTAGACCTGGTGCAAAACATGCTGGCCGAGGCACTGTCCAGGCCAGCGAGTGAGATCGTGGTGGCAACCCCCGACGACGGATGCAGCTGGCTGCACCTCTGACCTTAACCCCGGAAACTACCGCAGGAAAAAAAAGACGTAAAAAAGCCGCCATAAGGCGGCTTTTCAGCATGCTCAAGAAATTACTTCTTTGGAGCGGCTTCTTTGGCAGCGTCAACTGCTTTTTTGGCAGCATCGCCAGCAGCACCGGCAGCGACTTTGGCAGCATCAACAGCGGCACCAGCAGCTGACGAAGCTTGCATGGCGGCGCCAGCAGCAGCAGAAGCGGCTTCTGCAACAGGTGCAGCAGCTGGTGCTGGAGCCGGTGCAGGTGCTGGAGCAGCTACAGGAGCTGGAGCAGGAGCAGGAGCTTCTTCTTTTTTACCGCAAGCAGCCAGGGCAACTGCAGCAACCAGAGCTGCCAAGACGAGAGATTTGTTCATTTTTACTATCCTTGATGATTAAAGAAAACAATTTCCGGAAATTGTCAAAAAACCAGCCTGAAAATCAGGTGTAGTTTGACCAGACAAAAGGACTCGAGCTCTTTTGTCCAGCTCATGATTATAGCCCGGTTTCGCAATCCTGAAAAAGTTCCACGATTATGCAAAAACCGGTGTAGGACGCGAAGCCGATTGCAAATCGCCACTTCAGCATTTAATGCGAGCGCTTGCTAGATTCCGAGCGTGGTGGCAGGAAAGGCGGGCGAGCTTCGTCGCAAACATTCATCCAGCCTCTCTTTCAAAGCGACACGTCGCGCAGCTTCAGATCCTGAAATTCCGGTGCAGCGCGTCAAGTCAAGCCGTTGAAGAACCCACGCAGGACTCCAGAGCGCGCTCGGGAAATCGTCTGCAGACAGGGCCGAATTTGCACGACATTCGACAACATGGGCCCAGGTACGCCGCCAGGTCACGAAGCGGGCATGACGCCTGACGACCTCATCATAATTTTTGGCCAGCATGGTGAGCTTTCGGCCCGATCGCGCCCAGTCATTAAGTGATTGCGCGACAGCCCGCTCGCCGAGAGGCCAATCTTCAAATCCACTGTCGCTCAGGATAATTTCACGCCAGCCTTGTGCCGCAGCGGCAGACAGTGACAAACGGACGAGTTCTGCAAATGCGGTGGGCCCGTGAAAGCGCCCTTGGGGCAGACTGGAGATCAATTCGGGTTGCGGGCTTTCAGGCGTTTTTTCAGTATCCATCGCGCACCCCTGTTTTATGTTTCTATGGGCAGCAATGCTGCGCTCAGCCAACCCGCGTCATGCCAGTCTGCCAGCAAATCCAGTGCCGCAGTGCTGGCCTTGCCTAGCTCTTGTGCAGTCAGGGCGCGTTGATCAGCCAGGCGCTGCATCAAGCGTGCATCCGCGCCTTTTGCGCGATAGCTTTCGCCATTGATAAAAACGTATTGGGCGTCATACATCATCCGGGTACGGGAGTCGAGACGAATACCTGTGTCGCCCTGCAATGGATCCCATTTTTGTGTCACCTCGTCAAACCACACCGAAGCCTTTAACTCAGTCATGTACTCCCCGAGTACACACGCGACCGCCGTGGGGTTCTGTAACGCCTCGCGCACAGCCTCAGAAGCAAAGGTTGTTAACGCAGCTGGAAGTTCGGCCGGGTTAGCCGTGGCGGGTTGATCGGGGTCGCGGTACAGGCGCTGAGTACGTTTTGCGTAAGGTCCACCTTCTTCGGCGGCTGTTTTTGCAGCATCTTCGCTAAACTCGGCCAGACGATGGAGTAGTTCGGCGGCCAGTTCACCATGCCCCGGCGCCCGAAATCCGATGGAATAGGTCATGCAATCAGCCGGCTTGCCATCAGCGCCAATGGCTTCCTCTGCAATGCCGTCATGCGCGTAGCGCGGCGGCAAATAAAGCATATCGCCCGCCTCCAGCACAAACTCTTGCTCAGGCTCAAAGTTTTGGAGGATTTTCAAAGGCACGCCGTCCTGCAGGGTCAAATCTTTTTGCTTGCCAATTTTCCAGCGGCGGCGGCCACTGGCCTGCAGCAGGAAAACGTCGTAACTGTCGAAATGGGGACCAACCCCGCCCCCAGTCGTGGCAAACGAGACCATCAGGTCATCCAGTCGCGCATCAGGTACAAACCGAAAGCGCTGCAGCAGGCCATGCGCCTGTTTGTCATGCAGATCAACACCCTGCACCAGCAAGCTCCAGCCTGCCTTGGTAAGGGCCGGTAATCCACGCGGCGCAAAAGGTCCGTTTTTCATGCGCCAGGTTTTTTTATCCTGAACAATCAAACGCGATTCGACACCCTCTTCGGATGCCAGCCGAAAAAGCTCTTGTCGGCTAAGCAAGGGCGCGAAGCCAGGCAGAGCCTGACGCACCAGCAGGGGCTTTTTCTGCCAGTGACGACGCATGAATTGTGCGGCGGTCAAGCCGGCAAGAAGTGACAGGGGTTGATTTACATCCATGGGACAATTGTCTGATGAAAATCACCCCTCAATGCGTTGTAGCCCTGACATGGACGCTGAAAGATACCCTGGGCGAAGTACTCGATGAGCTTGACGAACCCGTCGAATTTTTACTTGGTGGCGATGACTTGCTGGAAAAAATTGAAGAGGCGCTGCAAGGCCACGAGGCCGGCGACAGTCTTGACCTGCACCTGGAACCCGAAAACGCTTTTGGCGACTACGACGAAAACCGTGTGTTTCTGGAGCAGAAAACCCTGTTTCCTGCGGAGCTGGAAGAAGGCATGAGCTTTGATGGCGCGGCTCTACCGTCCGGCACCACAACTGGTATTCCATATGACCAGATTTACACTGTCACTGAAATTTATCCGGAGCACGTCGTACTCGACGGCAACCACCCGCTGGCTGGCATCGCGATCAGACTGACGCTCAGGGTCGATGCGGTGCGCGAGGCCACAGAAACCGAAATTGGCCAAGGCACCTTGGGTACAGGCTTTTTCAAGCTGGAGCCCACATCCGGCGGTAGCAATACCCTGCACTGAGCAGTTGTGCCTCAGTAGCGGTAGACCTGTCCGTTTTCAATCCGGACGCGGTCACCAGTGCGCAAATCCGCAGCCGACGCTAAGTCGTAGGCTCGCACGGCACCGTTGTCCGTCTGGACTGAAACACGATAGGCCTCACGCACCTGATTCTGAGAATTCCGCTCAATCGCGTTGCCAGCGATTGCGCCACCAGCAATTCCGGCGATTCGGGCGACATCACGACCAGAACCGCCTCCGATCTGGTTACCAATCACGCCACCTGCGATACCGCCAATTACAGCACCCGCACCACTGGTTCGGCCAGGTTCCTGTGTACGGATCACTTCAACATTTGTAACCCGTCCGTATTCCACATAGCCAGGCGCCACGCTACCACCAGGGTACTGGGAACTCGGATACTGGGAACTTGGATACTGCGACGATGGATAGCTCGACGACGGGTAGGTAGACATCGGCGCGCTGGAGTTCATCGGTTGCGAGCCGCAGGCAGCAAGACCGGCAAGCAGCACGGCAGCAGACGCTATGGAAACCACACTTTTAGCGCTCATGAAATTCTCCTGTAATGAATTTAAAAACAGCGACTACAGCCGGTAACTACATCCGTTAACGCCTTTCGCTGAAACTTCATTACATGACTTCGACAGATTGAATTGGGTCGGGGGACGCCGAGCGTGAGCGTGGGAGCTATTGCGCCCTGCTTGTAGGCCAATAGCGCGCTCTCAGACATTGACGCTTGAAGCTCAAGCCTTGCCGGTTGACCCGTAACCGCCCTCACCGCGTTCACTGGCCGGAAATTCAGTGACCACATTGAACTCGGCTTGCACCACTGGCACGATCACCAGTTGCGCAATGCGCTCCATGGGCTCAATGGTGAAGGGAGTGTCGCTGCGATTCCAGGCGCTCACCATGAGCTGCCCCTGGTAATCGCTGTCTATCAAGCCCACCAGGTTACCCAGCACGATGCCGTGTTTATGGCCGAGTCCCGAGCGTGGCAAGATCAGTGCAGCATAAGCAGGGTCATGCAGATAGATCGCAATACCTGTGGGCACAAGTCGCCACGCATTTGCCGCAAGGGTTAGTGGCGCGTCCAGACAGGCGCGCAAATCGAGTCCCGCACTGCCGGGAGTGGCGTAGCTGGGCAGATTGCCCTGCAGCCGTTGATCCATGATTTTGATGTCGATTTTCATGGCTTGTATTTCTTCGGTCTCGTGTTTTCAGGTCTTAAAGGGTTTTGCCATTCGGCTTGCGATCTCGCTCACCAGCCGTCTGGCCAGAGAAAGCTTGGAAGCCCGGGCAAACTCCATTGTCCCCTGCTCATCTACAAGCATCAGGGCGTTGTGGTCCCGTCCAAAGGTATCGGGCCCTATATTGCCGACCAGCAAAGGGACTTTTTTACGCTTTCGCTTGGCCTGGGCGTTGTCAAGCAGGTCATGACTTTCAGCAGCAAAACCCACACAAAAAAGTTTGCCAGATACCGCCTCCGCCGATTGCGCAACGGTCGCCAGAATGTCTGCGTTCTCCGCAAATGCCAGCTGCGGCGCAAGGCCAGACCCGTCCTTTTTAATTTTCTGGTCTGAGGGTGACGCGACCCGCCAATCCGCCACGGCTGCAGTTGCTATAAAAATAGTAGCTTCTTGTGCCCGCGAAATAACGGCGGAAAGCATATTTTTTGCCGATTTGACATCAATTCGGGTTACACCGCGCGGTGTAGCCAGGCTGACAGGGCCAGCTACCAGCGTGACTTCTGCGCCCGCCTCGCGTGCGGCCTTTGCAATCGCAAACCCCAACTTGCCGCTTGAAAGATTGGTGATGCCGCGCACCGGGTCAATCGCCTCATAGGTTGGCCCGGCGGTTACCAGCACGCGCTGCCCGGACAGAACTTTGGGGGTAAAAAACGCAATGATGTCTTCCAGCAATTGGTCTGGCTCCAGCATGCGGCCATCGCCGCTTTCACCACAGGCCTGAAAGCCGTTACCCACCCCGAGTATCGTTGCACCGTCCGCCTGAAGCTGAAGAAAATTGCGCTGCGTTGCCGGGTGTGCATACATCTCCCGATTCATGGCAGGCGCTACCAGCAACGGCACTTTGTCGATGGGGCGTGCAAGACACATCAGGCTCAGCAAGTCATCGGCACGTCCGTGCAGCAGCCTGGCCATAAAGTCTGCACTGCAGGGGGCTATCAAAATTGCATCGGCTTCACGCGACAAATTAATGTGCGCCATGCTGTTCGGCTCGCGACTGTCCCACTGGCTCGTGTAAACCGGGCGCCCACTCAGGGCCTGCATGGTCACTGGCGTGATGAATTGCTCCGCCGCTTCGGTCATGACAACCTGCACGGTCGCGCCCACCTTTATCAGCGCCCGGCACAATTCAGCGCCCTTGTAGCAGGCAATACCGCCCGACAAACCAAGAACAATGTGTTTGCCGGTCAACTCTGGTGTTTCCGAGCCATCAAAAAGGTTTGCAGCAGGATTTTGTTGATTCGTCATGTTCGGCAATGTATCAGTTCACAACATGGTGTGTTGCGTCAAAACGCCAGCGCCTATAATCAACATTTCCCACCTCTGCGGGCTCACAGCCTGTATCTGACATGACCAAATTTGTCTTCGTCACCGGCGGTGTGGTGTCTTCCCTCGGTAAGGGAATCGCCTCAGCCTCCCTCGCTGCGATCCTTGAATCGCGAGGCCTCACAGTCACCTTGATCAAGCTGGACCCCTACCTCAACGTAGATCCTGGCACCATGTCGCCTTTTCAACATGGTGAAGTTTTTGTCACCGAAGATGGCGCAGAAACTGACCTTGATCTTGGCCACTATGAACGTTTTATTGAAACGCGCATGAAAAAGGCCAATAATTTCACCACCGGCCAGATCTACAAAAGCGTGCTCGAAAAAGAGCGCCGTGGCGACTATCTGGGCAAGACAGTCCAGGTCATCCCGCACGTCACCAACGAGATTCAGGAATTCGTCAAGCGCGGGGCAGGCTTTGAAACGCCTGACGCTGTTGATGTTGCCATCGTTGAAATTGGCGGCACGGTCGGCGACATCGAGTCCCTGCCTTTTCTCGAGGCTGTACGGCAAATGAGTTTGCGCCTGGGTGCAAACAACACCGCTTTTGTGCACCTGAGTTATGTGCCCTGGATCGCTGCGGCAGGCGAGCTTAAAACCAAGCCGACTCAGCACACGGCCAAACAGCTGCGCGAAATCGGCATTCAGGCTGACGTTCTGCTGTGCCGCGCTGACCGCCGTATTCCAAACGAAGAGCGGGAAAAAATATCGCTGTTCTCGAATGTGCCCGAATGGGGCGTGATCTCCATGTGGGATGTGGACACCATCTACAAAGTGCCGCGCATGTTACACGAGCAGGGGCTCGATGGCCTGATTTGCGACAAATTGCGACTGAACACACCGCCAGCCAACCTCAAACGCTGGGATGAACTGGTGTTTGAGACGGAGCACCCCAAATTTGAGGTGCATATTGCGATGGTCGGCAAATACGTGGACCTGAGCGACAGCTACAAATCGTTGAACGAAGCCCTGCGCCATGCCGGTATGAAAAACCATGCCAAAGTCGTTATCGAATACGTGGACTCGGAAAGCATCACACCAGAAAATGTGTCACGCCTGGCCAAGTTCGATGGCATTTTGGTACCGGGTGGCTTTGGCGTACGCGGCGTTGAAGGCAAAATTTGTGCTGCCCGTTATGCACGGGAAAACAAGGTGCCCTATCTTGGTATTTGCCTTGGTATGCAGGTGGCGACCATTGAGTTTGCACGTCATGTGGCGGGGTTCAAAGACGCCAACAGTACCGAATTTGCACCGCTTACCCCGCACCCGGTAATAGCGCTGATTGCCGAGTGGAAGGACGAAGACGGCACCATAAAAACCCGCGACCCACAATCTGATATGGGCGGCACCATGCGCCTCGGTGCACAAAGCTCCGACGTGGCCAAGGGCACGCTGGCGCACAAAATTTATGGCGATATTGTCAGCGAGCGGCATCGCCACCGGTATGAGGCTAACGTCAATTATCTGGACGCCCTGCGCAGCGCCGGTTTGGTGATTTCTGCCCTCACTCAGCGCGAGCAGCTCACTGAAATTGTCGAGCTACCTCAAAGCGTTCATCCCTGGTTTGTAGGGGTCCAGTTTCACCCGGAGTTCAAATCTACGCCCTGGGCCGGGCACCCGCTGTTCAACGCTTATATAGAGGCTGCGCTGGACCATCAAACGGCAGGTAAATCACTCAAAGTGGTGGCGTAAGCATGCAGCTATGCGGATTTGAAATTGGTCTTGACCAACCCTTTTTCCTGATTGCCGGCCCTTGCGTCATTGAGTCGGAACAACTGCAGATGGACACTGCGGGTACCTTGAAGGAAATTACCGCCAGCCTGGG
>JANOCP010000383.1:0-2222 GCA_031412235.1 Polaromonas sp. | reverse complement strand
GCTGCTACCCAGCTCGCGTTGCAGCAGCAACTGCTGGCGCGCTACGGCCAGGCTTGCCGGGTCTGAATACAGCACCAGTTTGCCGGTGGCTGAAAAGTCGCAATCTACCTTTTCTTCGGCCAGCATGGCCTCAAAGGCCTGTCTGCTGCTGGCGGCCAGCCTGAGCAATTGCACGCTGGTCTGGCGTGATGTGCTTGCGTTGCAGGCGGCAAGAAACTGCAGGCCCCACAGCCATTGGTGAATATCAAGTTGGGGCCGTATTTTGAGCGGGGAGGAGGGCGATAGCAGCAATTTGGGTAATTGCTTCCATATGCCTGGGTCAGCCAGGGGCTGCACGTAGGAATAGCTCAGCTGCGAGCCATTACCCCCGCTGGCGCCGCTGCCGGGGCTGGCGCGGTCAATCACGGTGACCTCATGGCCCGCCCGGTTCAAGGCGTAAGCCGTTGCCAAACCCACGATACCGGCTCCCAGCACACACACACGCATCACAACTCCCGCTTTGAAAAATGCAACTTTACGCAGCGCAGGCCGGCTTGAACAATGCTGAATCAAACAATGGCCATGACCGAAAGTTATGCCCTTGGCGCAAGGGAATTTGAATCCGGTATCCCATGAGTTTTCGTCATGGGTTTGTCATGAAAATGAATGAGGCCAAATGGCGTGTGTTTCTATACTGGCGACGCAGCCCTTTAGTTTTCGTCGTTTCTTGTCTTTTTGTCTCACTTCTTCAATCGTCAAATTGCCTTCCCGAAAGGATTCGCATGAAATTCTCAACACTCATGACCGCAGCACTGCTTGGCGCTGGGCTGGTCACCGTTAGCTCGACCGTCAGCGCGCAAACGCTGAAAAAAGTAGCTGATGCCAACAAGATAACGGTGTCATACCGTGAAGCCTCGGTGCCTTTCAGTTACCTGATTGGCTCCACCAAGGCGGTGGGTTTTTCTGTGGACCTGACCGAAGCCATCATTGACGATGTGCGTAAAAAGGTCAAAAAGCCCAATCTTGAAGTGGCTTACATGCCCGTGACCTCGCAAAACCGCATCCCCTTGCTGGTCAATGGCACCTATGACCTGGAGTGCGGGTCAACTACCAACAATTCTGCCCGTGGCAAGGACGTGCAATTTGCCATCAACCATTTCTACACCGGCACGCGCTTGCTGACCAAAAAGACCTCTGGCGTCAAAAACTACGCTGACCTCGCCAAAAAGACCGTTGCCAGTACCACAGGCACGACCAATGCCCAGGTGATCCGAAAATACAGCGCCGAGAAAAACCTCGACATGCAGCTGATTCTGGGTAAAGACCATGACGACTCGCTACTGCTGGTTGAAAGCGACCGCGCAGTGGCATTTGCCATGGACGACATTTTGCTGTTCGGCTTGCGTGCCAACTCCAAGAACCCGGCATCGCTTGAAGTGGTGGGTGATTCACTGCAGGTCGAACCGTATGCCTGCATGCTGCGCAAGGACGACCCCGAGTTTAAAAAGCTGGTGGATGGCACCATCACCCGACTGATGAAGTCGGGTGAATTTGCAAAGATGTACGCCAAGTGGTTTGAGTCCCCCATCGTGCCAAAAGGCACCAACCTGGCTTTGCCCATGAGCGCCCAGCTCAAGGACAACGTCAAGGCGCTTAGCGACAAGCCAGCGCTGTAACAACGAAGGGGTGCAGCCCTGGCGTTACACCCCTTCGCGTTGGCCCGGCATCAGGCTACGCCCCACCACCTGATGGTTAAACACCAAAGCTTGCGACCTCTGTTGCAAGTCTTCTGGGCGCCAGCCTGCGCCCGGTTTTCATGGTTTATGGATAAACGCAAGGACGCACGCGATGAATCAAACAAGGGTTGTCGGCATTCTGGGCGGCATGGGGCCAGCCGCCGGGGCTGATTTTGCGCGGCTGTTTGTGCGTGCCTGTACAGACCATATGCACGAGCAGGGCATTGCCGTCAGTGACCAGGAATTTCCTGAGCACTGGCTGGCGCAGGTGCCGGTACCTGACCGCAGCACCGCTTTGGGTTTGCCAGGTTTTGGCGGCCACCAGCCGCTTGAAGCCATGTTGCAGGCCATGGGCAATCGGGCTGCGCTGGGCGCCACCACAGTGGCCGTGGCCTGCAACACGGCGCACGCCTGGCATGACGCGCTGCAGGGCCGCTTTCCACAGCTTGAGGTGTTGCATGTGGCGCGTGAGGTTGCCACCACACTGGCCCGCCGCGGTGTGCGTGA
>JANOCP010000382.1:0-3669 GCA_031412235.1 Polaromonas sp. | reverse complement strand
ACATGCCCCGCAGGCACGTGCTGGGCGGCTGAATTGACGTGGCCGGTCTGGTCGTCAAAGAAAAAGTCCGGCTCGAACTCGCGCAAAAACTCGCCCTTGGCCAGACCGCCCAGAAACATGGCTTCATCCACCTCGATGTTCCAGTTCATCAGCGTGCGAATGGCGCGCTCATGCGCCGGCGCGCTCCTGGCGGTGACCAGGGCTGTGCGCAGTCGCATGGTCGGTGTGCCGGCCTGCTGCAGGCGCTGCAGCGCAATCAACAGCGGCTTGAACGGGCCATCAGGCAGCGGCTGCACGGCTTTGTCGCGCTCGTGCTGCTGGAAAGCCGGCAAGCCATCGCGCTGAAAAACCTGCTCGGCCTCGTCTGAAAACAGCACGGCGTCACCGTCAAAGGCAATCCGTACTTCATTGGGGAAGGTGTCTTTGGCACGTACCGAATGGGTGGCAACCGTGGCTGCCGGAAAGCCCATCAGCAGCGCAGCTTTGACGTCATCGGGGTTGGCCGATAAAAACAGGTTGGCCTGTAGCGGCGACAGGTAGCGCCAGGGCTCGCGCCCGCGCGTGAACACGCCGCGCGCCACGCTAAGCTCATGTGTCTGCACCGAGCGGAACACGCGCAGGCCAGACACCGGGTCGTTGCGCGAGAGGATCACCACCTCAACCCTCTGGCTGTCGGTGGCGTTGAACGCAAGCAGTTTTTTGATCAGCGAAAAAGCCACGCCCGGTTTGGCAGGTTCTTCCAGCCTTTCAAGCTGCAGCTTCATGTAGGCGCGGTCATCCGATTGCTCGAAAACCCGGTTTTCTTCTTCCAGGTCAAAAAGTGCACGCGACGAAATCGCTACGACCAGTTGTCCATCCAGATTGGTTGCCATTTTTAAAACCTTGTCGTTATCGGCGCGCTGGCCCGAATTCTGGTCAAGCAGACGCCGCGGAACTGGCTTGGCCAGGCCGCCAGCGTCGCCCCCTGCAAGGGGGGAGGCGCTACACGCACTGAGCAGGCCACGGGGGTGTTCATATCGCGAGTTTGCACCATTGTCCATAAGCGGGTGCAGCTATCGGCCAATGGTCTGCGCGCTCTATGTGCCGCATACCGCTGGCAATCAGTCCCGCTGCCCGGATGACGCCCGCGTGTGTGACCCACAGCGTGTCTGATGCAGGCGAAAGTTCATCAAAAGCTTCGGCAACCCGGGCCATGAATTGCGCCACGCTTTCACCTGTGTGGCCAGCCTTGTGGCGGGCAAAGTCGGCAGTCCAGGCATCCAGCTCGGTTTTGGCAATGTCAGCCCAGGCGCGGCCTTCCCAGTCCCCAAAGTCCATTTCCATCAGTCTGGCGTCTGTTTTACAAGCCAAATCAGGTCTTAGCCCAATGAGTACGGCTATGAGCTGCTCACATCTTTGTAGCGGTGAGCTGACGACTGCAATTCCTGAGGGCAACAGGTCAGCCAGCTTTTGGGCGCATGCGCCGGTCGCTTGCGCGTCGGCTGGCATATTCAGCTGGCCGTAGCAGACTCCAGCATCGACCATAGGTTGCGCATGGCGAGCTAGCCAGAGATTAGCCCCCACGCTGTTCACTTCGTGTAATACGCTGGACGCATCCATGCCAGAGGCAAGGATTCTTCACGCTGTCCAAACCCGCGTCTGCGGATTTGGAGCCGCAGCGCTCAGCCCCGAGGGGGCTAGCCTTGCCTGGGGCGGCCCGGCGCTGCGGCTGTGTCATAGCGAAACCGCCAGCCCCAGATAAAACGCAATCTCGCAAACCTGCTGGGTCGCACCCAGGCAGTCGCCGGTAAAACCCTGCAGGCGGCGCTTGAAGAGCCTGCCCATCCATAGCAGCGCCAGCAGTGAAAAGCTGCAGGCAACTGCCAAATTAAGGGCGTCAAAGACGGTGGACACCAAAGCCAGGACCATAAAACACCACGAAAACCCGATCCACAGGCTATTGGCCGAAATCTGGTCAGCCAGCGGTTTGGACTTTGATGCGGCGGTGTCGCCCACATGCGGCAGCAGGTAAATCAGCAGCAGGGGCAGGCCGCGCGACACCACATGGCCGGCCCACAGGGCTGCGCAGATGTACCAGGTGCCGTAGCTTCCCCAGAGGGGCGCTTCGCTCCAGCCCGCCGGCTCGCCCTCGATGGAGCCCAAAACCGCTAGAAGCGCGACTTTACTGAGCAAGGCCAGTACCAGCGCCATGGCACCAAAAGCGCCAACCCGTGAGTCTTTCATGATCTCAAGTGCACGCTCGCGGGTGTAACTGCCGCCCAGACCGTCGGTGGCATCAGCCAGCCCGTCTTCATGAAAACCGCCCGTCACCAGCACAGTGAGCACGGTAGACAACGCGGCGGCCACCAGTGGCGTAAAAACTGTTTCGGGAAGCATGGCCTGCACCAGCGCATACGTTGCCGCAGCCAGAGCGCCCACCAGAACACCCACGCCCGGAAAGTGCCCGGCGCTGGCTCGCAGCAGCTCGGCGCTGTAGCCCACCCATTCGGCCAGCGGCCCGGTAACGGGGATACGCGTGAAAAACTGCACCGCCAGCAAATATTCCCGAACCAGCCGGCTGATGATGTTCATGTCTTATCGGTCCCTTGAGTGCTGACGCCAGCCGACTCAAAGCTGGCCATCTCGTTCATCAGGCAGGCGCTCGAAAGCACCAGCGGCCAGGCCAGCAGCGCGCCCGTGCCTTCACCAAGCCGCATGTCCAGGTCAAGCAGTGGCCTGGCCTTGAGGTGGCCCAAGAGCAGGCGGTGGCCACGCTCGGCCGAGCGATGGCAAAACACCATGTAGTCCTGCACCTGCGGCACCATGGCCTGGGCGACCAGCGCGGCAGCGCCCGCAATAAACCCATCGACCAGAACCACCCGGCGTTCGCTGGCGGCTTGCAGAATCGCGCCCGTCATCATGGCGATTTCAAACCCGCCCAAAGCGGCCAGCGCCTGCAGTGGAGCGGTAGCTTCAGCGTGCCGCGTGGCAGCCATCACCAGGACTTTTTGCTTGTGCAGAAGTTGCACATCGCTCAGACCAGTTCCGCGCCCCGTCGCGTCCTCCAGCGAAATGCCCGCCAAGCGATGCAGCAACAGCGCCGCAGGCGAGGTGTTGGCAATACCCATTTCGCCAAAAGCCAGCACATTGCCAGGCAGGGCTTTGACAATATTAGAACCGGCCTGCAAGGCGGCATGAAGCTGCCCGTCTGTCATGGCCGGGCCATTGCAGATGTTTTGCGTGCCGCAGGCAATTTTGCGTTTGATCAAGCTGGGGTGGTCAGCCATATCACTGGCTACACCGGCGTCTACCACCTGCAGGGCAAAGCCGTGCTGGCGCGCCAGCACATTGATGGCGGCACCGCCAGCCAGCATATTGGCAACCATCTGCTTTGTTACGGCCTGCGGATAGGCCGAAACCCCTTCGGCCGAAATGCCGTGGTCGGCGGCAAACACCACCATTTGTGGGGCATGGAGACTTATGACTTCGCTGCGCTGAATCAGCCCCAGTTGTAGCGCAAGGTCTTCGAGCTGGCCAAGGGCGCCGAGCGGCTTGGTCTTGTGGTCAATCTTGTGCCGCAAGCGGGCTTCAAGCTGAGCATCAGCGGTGGACTCAATCGTTGGCAGGGGGAATGTCATGGCGGGTGGCTTTGAGTTCTATGAGTTGTTGCAGGCAGCTCGGGCATAGGCA
>JANOCP010000381.1:0-2516 GCA_031412235.1 Polaromonas sp. | reverse complement strand
TGCGGTTGGCGAGCATCATGTTGATGCCACAGCGCTCATCATGGTCGACATCGCGCCGCATATTGAAAGCGAAGGGGTTGGCAAGATCCAGGCCTTCATGAGCCAGAAGCCTGAAGGCTTTGACTCGCTTGAAGAGGTGGCCCAGGCCATCGGAAACTACCAGCCGCAACGCTCTCGCCCAAAAAACCTCTCTGGCCTGGTGAAAAATGTCCGCCTCGGCACTGACGGCAAATACCACTGGCACTGGGACCCGAAGTTCCGTACCGGGATGCGCGACCTCGGGCGCAGGGAGCTGCGACTGGAACACTGTGCACGGGAGCTGCGCCTGCCGACCATGCTGGTACGCGGCGGGCTGTCTGACGTGCTGAGCGAAGAGGGCGCGCAGCATTTTTTGACGCTGTGCCCGCAGGCTGAATACGTCAACGTCACCGATGCGGGCCATATGGTGGCGGGCGATCGAAACGACATTTTTGGAACGTCTGTGATTGACTTTTTGCTGCGCACCGTGCCGGTAGCGGCCAGGCCGATTTACCCGCCCTACGCTGGCGCACCATCACGGCTGGATCCGGTAGCCGATATCAATGACGTGCCTTGAGGTGAGCGATAAAAAAGCACCCGAAGGTGCTTTTTTATCGCTTCGACACTTCAGGGCGTACCCTGATGGCAAGTCTTTTTACTGCGAGGCAACCTGCTCGGCCACATAAATCTCAACGCGGCGGTTTTTGTCACGGCCTTGCTGGCTGCCGTTGTCGGCGATGGGTTCACGGGCACCACGGCCGTCGGTTGCAATGCGGGTGCGGGCAACGCCACGGCTGACCAGGTAGTCACGGGCTGCATCGGCGCGGTCGACTGAGAGCGGGTTGTTGATGGAATCAGAACCGGTGCTGTCGGTATGACCAATGATGGTCACGGTGGTTACCGCGTTCTGGTTCAGGCTGGTGGCAAACTGGTTAAGAATGGGTGCAAAGTTGGGCTTGATGGCGGACCGGCCAGTGTCAAACGACACATCGCTCGGGATGTCCAGCTTCAAGCGGTTGTCGGCGGTTTGGCTGACAGCTACGCCGGTGCCTACGGTAGCTTGCTCCATGGCGACTTTCTGGTCTTGCATCTTTTTGGACCAGAGGTATCCGCCTCCAGCGCCAACTGCGCCGCCCAGGACAGCGCCTTGCGCTGCGCCCTTGGATCCACCAGCTGCCGCGCCTAGCAAGGCTCCTGCAACCGCACCAATGCCAGCGCCTTTGGCTGTGCCTTGCTGGGTTTCGCTCATATTGGCGCAGCCCGACAGTACGGCAACAGCCAATGCTGCGCAGGTCATGGATTTAAGAGTGAGTGTTTTGATGTTCTGCATGGTGGAGCTCCTCAAGGATCAGGATGATGGAAAAAACTTTAGAAATAAACGCATTGAAATGCGAATAGTTGGATGCTAAATGTCCTTCTGGCGGACTGCTGTAAGACAAGAGCCTGATTTGCCGGCAGGCAAGGTAGCGTCCTAGCCTTTAAACTCTGGTCTGCCCTCAAGTTATCCAAATTTGCCACGCCGTCAAACTGCCGGTGACTACCTTTTCCGAAACTCAATTCCCTATGAAAAAAGTCCAACTAGGCTCCAGCGATCTGCAGGTCACGCCCATCTGCCTCGGCACCATGACCTTTGGCGAGCAATGCAGCGAAAGCGAGTCTCACAGCATTCTTGACCGCTCGCTTGAGCGCGGCATTAATTTTATTGATGCTGCCGAGATGTATTCAGTGCCCGCACGCGCCGAGACCTTTGGCGCAACCGAGACCATCATTGGTAACTGGTTCGCAAAAAACCCGGCTGCGCGCAACCAACTGGTCGTGGCTACCAAGGTAGCCGGGCCATCGCGCGGCATGCCCTGGATTCGCCATGGCAGCACCGACCTGACTGCCGCCGACATTGTGGGCGCCTGCAATGACAGCCTCAAGCGCCTTCAGACCGACGTGATCGATCTGTACCAGCTTCACTGGCCTGTGCGTCATGTTCCTGCATTTGGCATGCTGT
This sequence comes from Polaromonas sp., assembly GCA_031412235.1. Classification (GTDB taxonomy): domain Bacteria; phylum Pseudomonadota; class Gammaproteobacteria; order Burkholderiales; family Burkholderiaceae_C; genus Polaromonas. The sequence continues at coordinate 499 of JANOCP010000381.1, read as the reverse complement.
ACTTTGAACCTGCCAAAGACAACAAGGCGCTGTCATCCATACACACCCAGCTTGAAGCCTTTAACGGACTGGTCAAGGCCGGAAAAGTCCGCGCGATCGGACTTTCCAATGAATCAGCTTTTGGCGTGCATGAGTTCGTGCGCCTGGCCGAGCAACACGGCCTGACGCGTATCGCCACCGTACAAAACCCTTATTGCCTGATTAACCGTACCGTGGAAAACGGCATCGACGAAACCATGCACCGCCTGGGCGTTTCGCTGTTGGGCTACTCGCCGCTGGGCTTTGGCTTGCTGACCGGCAAGTACGATGACGTAGGCATTGCCGACCCCCAGCACACAGACATTGGCCGCATGAGCCTGTTTGACAGCATGAAAAAGCAGCGCTGGGGCCGCCCCGAAGCCCTGACTGCCGCCCGCCGCTACAACGCGCTGGCCAAAGCCAATGGCCTGACGCCCACGCAACTGGCGCTGGCTTTTTGCTACACCAAATGGCAGGTTGC
>JANOCP010000380.1:0-4453 GCA_031412235.1 Polaromonas sp. | reverse complement strand
CAGCTGGCCCTGGCCAACAGCCCTGCCGTGCAAACCCTGCTGGCCCAAGGCTGGGCTGACATGGCACAGGCTGACAGAGGCGGCCGTATTGCCAACCCGGTATTTACTTTTGAGCGAATGCGCATGGGTGACGAGCTTGATATTGGCCGGCTGCTGTCTTTTGGCCTGCTTGACCTGCTGACCTTGCCGCAAAGGCGCGCCATCAGCAGCAGCCAGATTGCGCAGGCGCGGGTTCAGCTCAGCGCCAATGTGGTTGACCAGGTCACGCAAACCCGCCAGGCATGGGTTCGGGCGGTGGCGGCGAAGCAGGCGCTTGACTATGCGCAGCAGGTCAATACATCGGCGCAGGCCAGTGCCGAGCTGGCCAGGCGTATGCAACAGGTGGGCAACTTCAACAAACTGCAGCGTATGCGCCAGCAGGTTTTTTATGCTGATAGTGCGGCGCAACTGGCCGCCAGCCAACACGCCGCCACCGCCAGCCGTGAAGAGCTGACGCGCCTGCTGGGCCTGACAGACGAGCAGGCGGCACGGCTCAAACTGCCAGACCGCCTGCCCGACCTGCCCAAAGAGCCACGCCAGCCGCAAAGCATCAATACCCGTGCGAGCGAGCAGCGGCTGGATGTGCTGATGGCGCGCCAGCAACTGGACGCATCGGGTAAATCGCAAGGTTTGAGCCTGCTCACCAGTCTGGTGGATGTAGAGCTGGGCCTGCGCTACGACACGGTTTTTGACAACGCGGCGGGTACGCAAAGCAACAAAAAGGGCTTTGAGCTGGGCATCAGGCTGCCGATTTTTGACTGGGGTACAGCTAGCCGCGACGTGATGAACGCGCAGTCTTTGGCCGCCGCGAGTCGCTACGAAAGCACGGTGCGCAGCGCGTCGTCACAGTTGCGTGAAAGTTACTCAGCCTACCGCACCACCTATGACCTGGCCCGCCACTACCGCGACGAGATCGTGCCGCTGCGTAAAACGATGGCTGACGAAAACGTTCTGCGCTACAACGGCATGCTGATTGGCGTGTTTGAGTTGCTGGCCGACAACCGCGAGCAGATCAACAGCGTAATTGCCGCCATAAATGCCTATCAGCAATTCTGGCTGGCTGATGCAGCGCTTGCTGCGTCTGTGACGGGCAAACCCATGAACACCATGATGGCTGCGCCTGCAAAAAGCGGCGGCGAAGCACCAGGCCACTGATAAACGCAACAACCCAATACACCGATCTTATGAACAACCGAAGAAATTTTTTAACCGGTGCCAGTGCCATCACTGCAGCGGTTGCTACGGCTGCTGTCAGCCGCGTCGCCATGGCTGCCCTGCCTGAACCGGTCATGCAGACCAAACCTGACACCATGGCGCCCCTTGTGCCCAATACAGGCCGGCCCTACAACCCGGTGGTCACGCTCAACGGCTGGACCCTGCCGTGGCGCATGAACGCAGGCGTCAAGGAGTTCCACCTGGTTGCAGAGCCGGTGGTGCGTGAACTGGCACCCGGCTTTAAAGGCCATTTGTGGGGTTACAACGGCCAGTCACCCGGCCCGACGATTGAGGTGGTTGAAGGTGACCGCGTACGAATATTTGTGACCAACAAGCTGCCTGAACACACCAGCATTCACTGGCACGGCCAGCGCCTGCCGAATGGCATGGATGGCGTGTCTGGCCTGAACCAGCCCGCCATTCCGGTCGGAAAAACCTTTGTGTATGAGTTTGAAGCGCGCCGCCCCGGCACCTTCATGTACCACCCACATGCCGACGAAATGACGCAAATGGCCATGGGCATGATGGGTTTCTGGATCACCCACCCCAAAGCTAAACATCCGCTGATTGACGAGGTCGACCGCGATTTTGTGTTCTTGCTCAACGCCTATGACATTGACCCCGGCGCCTACACCCCAAAAATCATGACCATGCTCGACTTCAACATCTGGAGCTGGAACAGCCGCGTCTTTCCGGGCATCGACCCCTTAGTGGTTCGTAAAAACGACAAGGTACGCATACGCATCGGCAACCTGACCATGACGAACCACCCGATCCACCTGCACGGCCATGAGTTTTTGGTGACAGGCACAGACGGTGGGCCCACGCCAAAATCGACGCGCCAGTATGAGGTGACGCAAGACATTGCTGTGGGCCAGATGCGGCAACTTGAATTCTTGGCCGACGAAGAAGGCGACTGGGCTTTTCATTGCCACAAAAGCCACCACACCATGAACGCCATGGGCCACGACGTACCGACGCTGATAGGTGTTGACCACCGCAAAATCGTCAAGGACATCACCAACGTGATTCCCGACTACATGGTGATGGGCGAACGCGGCATGGCCGACATGGCTGAAATGGACATGCCGCTGCCCGACAACACCGCAAAAATGATGACCGGTGAAGGCCCGTTTGGCAGCGTCGAGATGGGCGGCATGTTCAGCATGCTCAAAGTGCGTAAAGACCAAAAGGCAGGTGACTACAAGGACCCCGGCTGGTACAAGCACCCGCCTGGCACGGTCGCCTACGAGTGGACGGGCGCGCTGCCCAACCCAGCCCGCTTTGCGTCAGAAGGCGGGCAAAGTATGAAAGCGCAAAACATGCCTGCCAAAGAAGTTGAGGTGCAAGTGCGCAAGCCTGTGATGGGTAAAAAAGGCGCAGGCGGCGGGCACGAAGGCATGAAGCATTGAATTGAGTTGAATTGAATTTGCGAGTTACTAGAACTCGATAAGGAAAATATATGAAACGTAAAATTACTCTTAAACTAATAGCAATTTACGCCCTTATTCATTGGGCTACAGCCTCTTTTGCCCATGAAAATACGCCTCACAAGGCTAAATCAACGGCGGTGGTAAAAGAGCAAAAAGACTGGGGCATTGCAGGCGATGCCAGGTCAGTTAAACGAGAGATCACTTTGAACATGGGGGACAACATGCGATTTACCCCAAGCGCAATAACCGTCACGCAAGGCGAAACGATCCGCTTTGTAGTTAAAAACCAGGGCAAGCAGTTGCATGAAATGGTAATTGGCACAAAAAAGGAACTCGACGAACATGCGGCGCTGATGGTGAAGTTCCCGAACATGGAGCATGACGAGCCCTATATGGCGCACGTCTCAGCGGGCAAGTCACAAAGCCTGATCTGGACATTCAACCGCGCTGGAACGTTTGACTTTGCCTGCCTGATCGCGGGGCACTACCAGGCAGGCATGATCGGAAAAATTACCGTTTTGGCAGCAAAGTGAGCGCAGCCTTATTGTTTTATTGCCCTATCAACCCTCACCAAGGAACATAAATATGCAGACATCCACCACCCCCCCAAAAGGCGCCAACCGCCGCAGGTTTGTGCAAACATCGTTAAACCTTCTTGCCATCACGGCGTTGGGCTACTCCAAAGTCGGCATGGCAGCCACCCAGCCAGAGACTGTCACCGTCTGGAAAACACCCACTTGTGGCTGCTGCAAGGACTGGGTTATCCACTTGCGCAAAGAAGGCTTTAACGTCGTGACAAACGACGTGAGCGACACCGCACCTGTTCGCCAAAAACTCGGACTGCCTGCCAAGTTTGGCTCTTGCCACACCGCACAAGTTGGCGGCTATGTGCTTGAGGGCCATGTACCTGCGCAAGAAGTCAAGCGACTGCTGCGTGAAAAGCCTGCGGCTATCGGGCTGGCCGTTCCGGGCATGCCTGTTGGCTCGCCTGGAATGGAAATGAAGGGCGAGATGTCAGGCGTGCGTGATGCTTTTAACGTTCTGCTGGTAACCGCAGACGGCAACTCGCGCGTTTATGAGACATACCCAGCAAAAGCTGCAACAAAACCTCGCGTCAAGTCCTGATTTCGACCCTTCAACATTTCATCAACCTGAAAGATGCATCATGAACACCTTTAAATCTCTCATCACTATTTCTACGCTTATGTTGGGTACAACAGCGGCATTTGCCGCGTCACACGCAGGCGCGCCAACGGGCATGGCAGCCCCCGCCAAAATGCAGGCCGCCACCAGTGCCGACATGGCAGACGGTGAAATCCGCAAAGTCGATATCGAAAACAAAAAGGTCACCATCAAACACGGCGTCATCAAAAGCCTGGACATGCCTGCCATGACCATGGTGTTTCAGGTGAAAGACGCTGCCGTGCTGGACAAGGTTAAGGCCGGGGACAAGGTGCGCTTCAAAGCCGAAGCGGCTGGGGGTTCAGCCGTGGTTACAGCTATTGAGCTGGCAAAGTAGGTTTGTTGCGCCGCAAACGCAGCGCATTAAAAATCACTGAGGCAGAACTCAAACTCATGGCCAGCGCTGCAATCATGGGTGAGAGCAGCCAGCCCGTCAGCGGGTACAACAAGCCTGCGGCAATCGGAATGCCCAGCGCGTTGTAGACAAAGGCAAACGCCAGGTTTTGCTTCATGTTGGCAACAGTGGCGTTAGACAAGCCAAGCGCAATTGAAATACCGCGCAGATCACCTTTAACCAGCGTGAC
>JANOCP010000379.1:0-4882 GCA_031412235.1 Polaromonas sp. | reverse complement strand
GAGCTGACCTGGGGCGAAGTACGCCAGCGCAACGACGACATCACCCGCCTGGCCACCAGCCGGCTTGAGATCAGCTCGGCAGACAAGGCCTGCACCTGGGCTACAGCCAGCCCCATGATGCTGGACAAACACAGCGACGGGACCTACGCCGTACTGAACCTGACAGCCCAATGCGAAAGCCTTTCAGGCTCGCTCAAAGCCAAATATTCAATGCTGTTTGACGTTGACCCCTCGCACCGCGGCCTTGTGCAGTGGATTGCACCGGGCGTTGCAAACGCACAGGCACTGATTTTTGCTACTGAATCTGCCGAACAGGTGCTCGCGCTACAGCCCGCAAGCGCCTGGCAAACGCTGATTCAATACCTGCGCGACGGGGTGTGGCATATCTGGATTGGCTATGACCATATTTTGTTTTTGCTGTCGCTGCTGCTGCCCGCCGTGCTGATACGTCAAGCAGGTAAATGGGAGCCCGCGCCCACACTGCGCGGCTCGTTTATAGAGGTGCTGAAAGACGTAACCGCCTTCACGCTGGCGCATTCGATCACCCTGAGTCTGGCGGCCTTGCAAATCATCACCCTGCCTTCCCGTCTGGTGGAGTCCGTCATTGCGGCTTCGGTGATAGTGGCGGCGCTTAACAACCTGCGCGGCACCATAGACAAGCGGCGCTGGATCATGGCCTTTGTGTTCGGCCTGATTCATGGCTTTGGCTTTGCGTCTGTGCTGGCCGATCTGGGTTTGCCACAAGGCGCACTGGTACTGGCCCTGATTGGCTTTAATGGCGGCGTCGAAATTGGCCAGCTGGCGATTGTTGCAGTGTTTTTGCCGCTGGCTTTCTGGCTGCGCAAGACGACGTTTTACCGGGTTGGGGTGCTGACGGGCGGCTCCATTATTGTGGCGCTGCTGGCGACCTGGTGGCTGCTGCAGCGCATGTTTGATCTTTAAGCGCGGATTGAGTAGTGAATTTCGTATGTACGATTTTTTAACTGCCGCACTTTACAAATTCGTTGAACTGCCCGACTTCGAGGCGCTTCAGTCGCCCCTGCTCGCCTGCTGCGAAGCAAACCGCGTGAAGGGCACGCTGCTGCTGGCACCCGAGGGCATTAACGGCACCATTGCAGGAAAGGCTGAGGGGGTACATGCCGTACTGGCCTTTTTACGCGGTGACCCACGGCTGGCAGCGCTGGAGCACAAAGAGGCCTGGGCTGGGCAGATGCCGTTTTACCGTATGAAGGTACGGCTCAAAAAAGAGATCGTGACCATGGGGGTACCCGACGTCCATCCGGCGCTGAACGCCGGCCAGTATGTCAAACCGCAAGACTGGAACATGCTGGTCAGTCAGCCAGGCGTGGTGCTGGTCGACACGCGCAACGACTATGAAGTGTCAATTGGTACGTTTGAGGGCGCCATTAACCCAGCTACTGCCAATTTTTCAGAGCTGCCCGGCTGGGTAGAGCGCGCAATGCTTGCGGACGGCAAGCTGGCTGAAGTGAATGGCAAAAAACCAAAAGTCGCCATGTTTTGCACCGGCGGCATACGCTGCGAAAAATCAACCGCACTGTTGCGCTCAAAGGGCTTTGACGAGGTCTTTCACCTCGAAGGCGGCATCCTCAAATACCTTGAAACCATTCCCGAAGCCCAAAGCCGCTGGCAAGGCGAATGCTTTGTGTTTGACGAACGCGTGTCAGTAGGCCACGGCCTGCAGCCGGGTAAATTCACACTTTGCCGCTCATGCCGCGACCCCTTGAGCGAGGCCGACCGCGCCTCACCACTGTACGAGCTGGGTGTAAGCTGCGCGCACTGCCACGCATCTACAAGTGAAGCGCAAAAGGCAGGCTACCGCGAGCGCCAGAAGCAGGTCACGCTGGCTGCTACACGCTTGCAGGCGCACATAGGCGTGCGACAAGACGATGCCGAGCAACGTCAGCCCTGATCTTCCAGTTTTATATTCGTTCAGGCGCTGCCCCTACGCCATGCGGGCGCGACTGGCGCTGGCAGTCAGCGGTGTGCCCTACGAATTACGCGAGGTCGTATTACGCAACAAGCCAGCTGAAATGCTGGCCGTATCGCCCAAGGCCACGGTTCCGGTTCTGGTCTTGCCCAGCGGTGAAGTGATTGATGAAAGCCTGGGCATCATGCTGTGGGCGCTGCGGCAAAACGACCCTGAGCGATGGTTGCTGCCTCAACGTGGTTCGGTGGTAGACATGCTGGCGCTGATTGGGGCCAACGACGGCGCTTTCAAGCAGCATCTTGATCGCTACAAATACCCCAATCGTTATGCGCAGGAGTCCGGTGGTGATGCGGCTGGATTCGCAAATATGCATCGTGCGCAAGCTGCTTGCTGGCTAAGTGAGCTTGACTTGATGCTTGGCGATGGTTGTTTGTTTGGGTCTGCAACCAGTCTGGCTGATATGGCCGTATTGCCTTTTGTACGGCAGTTTGCGCATACCGATGTGGCCTGGTTTGCTGCCCAGTCTTGGCCGCGAATACAGGTCTGGCTGGCTGGGTTTGAGCTTGGTGATTTGTATTTGGGGGTTATGGGAAAGCATCCGGTTTGGGTTTCCAGGATGACTTAGTGCTATCAATTACGTAGCTTTTGGTAACCGTAATTATTGGGCTGGGAGTGTATTTTGTGTGAAATCCCCGATTTTTTAGTAGTTTTGGTGCTTTGCCCTTTGCTACGAGGCCGGGGGTAGCCCGGCGGCTACTCACTTTTCTTTTGCTTCGCCAAAAGCAAAGTAAGCAAAAGAAAAGGCGACCCTACTGTCTGCGACCCTTCGCTGTCGCTCCGGGCAACCTGCGGTGCTCAGGCAAAGCGGGGTCTCGCTCGAACTCGCTGCGCTCAGACAATCGCGAGCCCTGATCCGCTTTGGCTTGCGCTCCTCGGCGCATACAGAAGGACTTTTGGGGTGCGGGTGCGGGTGCGGGTGCGGGTGCGGGTACAGGTGCGGATTCGGGAAGCAGATCGCGCGAAGCGCGATCTGCGGTATTACTCCTTCTCCCGCAGGGAGAAGGCAGGGATGAGGGTTCCCCGAATCCGAATTCTGCCCCAAACCCGTCCTGGCTGGGCTGAGGAGCGGAGCAGGAAACGGATCAAAATTTTAGATGTCCGACGGCGGCGGAGCCGACTAGTTTCTAAAATTTCCGTTTCATGTGAGCACCGCAAGTTGCCCGAAGCGTCAGCGAAGGGACCCAGACTGCGGGTCGCCTTCTCTTTGGTTACTTTCTCTTGGCGAAGCAAGAGAAAGTGACTAGCCGCCGGGCTACCCCCGGCTTGGTCGTGAAGGGCATGAACGCCAGGTCAACGAAAATCGTTCCGAACACGCCTATCGCTCAGGCAACAAAAAACATCTATCTGTACTTCAACGCAGACTGGCGACAAGCAATACTTCCCAACAAGTTAATTAAAGACAAGTAGGGAACACATGAAACGCATCGGTGTTTTTCTGATCACGCTATTCAATATTGCCAGTCTCCTCGTTACATCCGTTCTTGCGGCAGCGGGTAGCGGCAGCGCACAAACAGGCTGGACGATATTGGTCATCGGAGGGCTCTGGGCGTTGGGCTTTGCCTTTGCCTCATGGAATCTCTGTTCCACTGGAAAGAATGACAAGGGACTAATAGTTGCGTTACTGACATGGCCGGTAGCTAGCGTTGTGGGTCTTGTTGTGCAGTTGGCAGGCGTCGGAATGAGCGACTTGAAGTCATCCTCACCAGAATTCACGCTTGCCTGCAAAACTGCCGGGGTCGAGTATCTTGCAAAACCTTCCGCGCTAGTGAAATCGATCGCCTATGACTGGGCTGGCAATAAGGGACCGGGCACCAACCTCTTCGAGATTGCATATAGCGGAAGGATCACTTCGGAAGCCTATAAGATGCCGCGTTTTCCTGCAACTATAGGATTTACTGAATCACGATGGGGTGCACACGCCGGCCAGCCTGCAAATGCAGTTGGACCTTACCTCCGCACACCCGCTACACCTAGTGCGGAGAATCTAGGCGTCACAGAACTAACCGCTGAGGCACTCGTTACCTACACATTCACAAAAATCGAGTCCGCCAAAGACGAGCGACGTCTGGACCGGGTCAACATGACGGTTTCTGATCGCCGCGATGCGCGAATCCTCGCCACGCTGACTTACGTGCGGGACTGGGGTACTGGAAGGATGTGCGGAACGACGTCGAAAGGTGCGGTCGACGAAACGTCCTTTATCCGCAAGGCTGTCGGGCTGGACTAACCAACCTCCGGCGTAATCATCTCAACATACTCATAAAGCGCCCCAAGCACAGCCTCCCCATTCTCATCCACAGTAGCCGACAACACATCAATCTCGGCAAACAGCGCATCCACTTTGCGTGCCCCGCCCTCACCCTCCAGCAAGCGCGCAGCGCGATGCGACTCCCAGCGCTCGGATTCCTCGGGCGTCAAGGTTTCGGCAAAATTTCGCGCCCGGTAACGAAACAGCAACTCGCCCAGACGGTCATCGTCGAACCCAGTACGGCTGTGCGCCAGTTCAGCCGGTGACAGCGCCCGCAACTGGTTCAGGCGCCTGCGGTCAGCGTTGCCTACAAAACCGCCGTACAGGTCTTCGTCCACATCGGGCGTCGGCTCTTTAGGGCGGCTGAAGACTTCGGGCCAGATCGCGCTCATGTCTGGCAAGGCCCTGGCTTTTTCGGCATTGGCCAGGGCGGCTTCAATGTCCACGCCCCATTTGGCGGCCATTTCGGGGCTCAGGGTTTGCAGCTTGCGCACAACCATGGGTGACTTGTTCAGATGCACTGATTTGAGCGGCAGCCGCTGCACGCCTTCAGGCAGGTCGGCGGATTTGCTGAACAGGCGCTGGCGCAAGGTGGCGACATCCAGCATGGGCAGCTCGCTGGGGTC
>JANOCP010000378.1:0-10104 GCA_031412235.1 Polaromonas sp. | reverse complement strand
GCGGGTGCGTGATGCCAACTGGCTCAAGGGCTATGAAGAATGGTTAGCCACGCAAGCGGGGGCCAAATCGGCACCACCGCCGATGCTGCTGCCGCTAAAAGTACGGGAAATCTCGCTTAAAAACCGCATCATCGTCTCGCCCATGGCCACTTACAGCGCCGTCGATGGCCTTGTACAAGACTTTCACCTCGTGCATCTAGGCGCACGCGCTTTGGGCGGCGCGGCGCTGGTATTTGTGGAAATGACATCACCCTGCCCTGAAGGCCGCATCACGCCCGGCTGCCCCGGCCTGTGGAATGAGGCGCAGATGCTGGCCTTCAAACGGATTGCTGATTTTGTTCATGCTTCGGGTAATAACGAAAAATATAGCGCAAAAATCGGCCTGCAGCTGGGCCACAGCGGCCCCAAAGGCTCAACCCAGGTCGGCTGGGAATCACCTGACGAGCCGCTTCAGTCAGGCAACTGGCCTTTGCTGGCCGCCAGCGAAGTCGCATACGGTCCGACCAACCAGAAACCCACCGCCATGACGCGGCTGGACATGGACAGGGTCAAGGCTGAATTTGTGCAGTCCACCCGTTATGCAGCAGAGGCTGGTTTTGACTGGCTGGAACTGCACTGCGCACACGGTTATCTGCTCTCAAGCTTCATCACGCCATTGACCAACCAGCGTGATGACGACTACGGCGGCAGCCTTGAAAACCGCTGCCGCTTTCCGCTTGAAGTGTTCACGGCCATGCGAGAAGCGTGGCCAGCCCATCTACCCATGAGTGCACGCATCTCGGCCCACGACTGGGCGCCAGGCGGCAATACGGCCGACGACGCGGTTGAAATTGCCCGGCTGTTCAAGGCTGCGGGCTGCGACTTGATTGACGTGTCGTCGGGTCAAACCACGCGCGCTGCCAAACCGGTTTATGGCCGTATGTACCAGACGCCGTTTGCAGACCGTATTCGCAACGAAGTGGGCATTCGAACGATTGCCGTTGGCGCAATCACCGAGGCTGATCAGGTCAACAGCATCATTGCTGCTGGCCGCGCTGACCTGTGCGCCATTGCGCGTCCACATCTGGCTGACCCGGCCTGGACGCTGCATGAAGCCGCAAAAATGCAAAGCCGCCACGTCAGCTGGCCGCAGCCGTACTTGAGCGGCCGGGATCAGCTCTACAGGGATATTTTCAAGCAAAAAGAGCTCTCTGCCCAATGATTACGGCTATATATAGCTATTAAAACCATAGCAAATCAACTGGAGGAATTTCATGGACATGGAAGCACGAGGCCATAGCGAGCACCCCGAAGCCCTGCGGCTCTGGCTGCGCATGCTGACCTGCACCCAGCTGGTTGAAAAGCAGGTGCGCACCCAACTGCGCGAGCAGTTTGACACCACGCTGCCGCGTTTTGACCTGATGGCGCAGCTGGAGCGCAACCCTGAAGGCCTGAAGATGAATGAGTTGTCGCGCCGCATGATGGTGACGGGCGGTAACGTCACCGGCATTACAGACCAGTTGGTGGCCGAGGGTGTGGTCGAGCGCATGGAGGTCAATGGTGACCGCCGCGCCTACCGGGTGCGCCTGACAGCCCGCGGGCGCAAGGTGTTTGACGACATGGCACGCCAGCACGAGGCCTGGATTGTGGCGGCCTTTGAATCATTGTCACTGCGTGAAGTCGAGGCCTTGCACAAGCTGCTTGGCAAGGTCAAGCAGCACCAAAGCAAACAACTTGACGCCCATCAGGCAGACAAACTGGAAACCATATGAAGCACTACATAGGCCCAGCCAATCCCATGCACGCGCAGTTTGATGCGCTGGCAAGCTACCAGGCAGAGCACTTTGCGTATGCCTTTGACGCAGGTGTAGCCACGCTGACATTAAACCGCCCCGAGCGCAAAAACCCGCTGACCTTTGACTCCTATGCGGAACTGCGCAACCTGTTTCGCGCGCTGAACCATGCGACCGACGTGAAGTTGGTGGTGCTTACTGGTGCGGGCGGTAACTTTTGCTCAGGCGGTGATGTTCACGAAATCATTGGCCCGCTCACCAAAATGAGCATGCCCGAAATGCTGGAGTTCACGCGTATGACGGGCGATCTCATCAAGACCATGCGCCTGTGCCCGCAGCCCATCATTGCAGCGATTGACGGCATTTGCGCTGGCGCAGGAGCCATGATGGCGCTGGCCGCCGACATGCGCCTGGGCACATCGCAAGCCAAAACCGCATTTTTGTTTACCCGGGTTGGCCTGGCTGGCGCGGACATGGGCGCCTGCGCACTGCTGCCGCGCCTGATTGGGCAAGGCCGCGCATCCGAGCTGCTCTTCACAGGTCGCGTCATGAGCGCCCAGGAAGGACTGCAGTGGGGCTTTTTCAACGCTTTGCATGAGAGCGACCAACTGCTGGTCAGCGCCCAAAAACTGGCCCACGAGCTGGCCAGCGGCCCAACCTTTGCACACGCCATGACCAAAACCATGTTGCACCAGGAATGGGCCATGACGCTGGACCAGGCTATTGAGGCCGAAGCGCAGGCGCAAGCCATTTGCATGCAGACGCAGGACTTCAAGCGCGCCTACGAAGCCTTTGCAGCCAAACAAAAACCTGTTTTTATGGGCGACTAGGCAGATGACCACGCATATGAAACCCGCCACCAACCAGCTGAACCTGCCTTTTTTCGACGCCGTTCACCGTGACCTGGGCGCTCGGCTGGTTGAATGGGTATCGAGACAAAAAGTTGATGAAACCGATGACCGCAAGGCCTGCCGCGAATGGGTACAACTTTTGGGCGACAGCGGCTGGCTGCGTTATTGTGTGCCCGCCGGGCCAGACGGTAGCCTGGGCGGCGCGCTGGTAAAACTTGACTCACGGGCTCTGGTGGTTTTGCGTGAAACGCTGGCCTTTTATTCTCCCCTGGCTGACTTTGCGTTTGCCATGCAGGGTTTGGGCAGCGGCGCCATCACGCTGGGCGGCACCGCCGAACAGCAGGCAGCTTATCTGCCACAGGTTGCCAGCGGCAAAAAGATTGCGGCATTTGCGTTGAGCGAGGCTGACGCAGGTTCTGACGCTGGCGCAATGCAAACCGGCGCTACCCGAACAGCTGACGGCTGGCTGATTAACGGCAGCAAAACCTGGATCAGCAATGGCGGCATCGCAGATTTTTACGTTACCTTTGTCAAAACCGAGCCCGATGCAGGTACGCGCGGCATCACGCCATTTATTGTGGATGCCAGCACTCCCGGCCTGGACAGCAGTGAACACATCGCCGTGATGGCACCACACCCGCTGGCAGCCCTGAAGTTTGCCAACTGCCTGGTGCCTGAAAGCAGCCAGCTTGGTGTGCTGAACGGCGGCTTCAAACTGGCGATGCAGACGCTGGATATTTTCCGTGCCTCAGTTGCCGGTGCGGCGCTGGGCATGGCGCGGCGGGCACTGGCCGAAGGGGTGACTTATTCGAAGCAGCGCAAGATGTTTGGTCAAAAACTCGCTGATTTTCAGCTGACACAGGCAAAAATCGGTGAAATGGCAGCTTTGGTAGATGCCGCCGCCCTGCTGACTTACCGCGCCGCCTGGCTGCGGGATGAAGGCGAACGCACTGGCCATATCGCACGCGTGACTGCAGAGGCAGCGATGGCCAAAATGACCGCGACCGAAAACGCCCAGCGCGTGATTGACATGGCACTGCAGATGCACGGCGGGCTGGGTGTCAAGGTTGGCACCAAGGTTGAAAGCCTGTACCGCGACATCCGCTCGCTGCGCATTTACGAAGGCGCGACTGAAGTGCAGCAACTCATTATTGGAAAGGCGGTGTTGCAATCATGAGTCAGACAGATCGCTTTGTGCATGACCGCCTGCCAGCGGGCAGCCAGCTTTCGAAAACGCTTTATGAGCTGCCCGAGTTGCAGAATGCTGCGCAAGGTAATCTGGTGGACGTGCTGCTGGGCAGGATCGCTGAGCGCAGGCTTTCAGATCGGCCGTTTTTACGATCGGACCGAATCACGCTCAGCTATGACGACGCCGCAGAACGCATCAATCGCATCGCACAGGTGCTGACTGAAGATTTTGGTCTGGTGCCAGGCAACCGGGTGCTGCTGCGCGGCGGCAACTCAATTGGAATGGCGCTGGCCTGGCTGGGTACTGTCAAGGCTGGGCTGATTGCAGTCGCCACCATGCCATTGCTTCGCGCCAAGGAGCTGGCTGAAATCATTGAAAAATCGCAGCCAGCGCTGGCGCTGTGTGATGCAACGCTGCTCGATGAGCTGCAGGCGGCGAAGGCGCAGAGCAACGTCCTGAAAACCATAGTGCCCTTTAATCTGATGAATGAGCCGGGTTCACTGGCAGTGCTGTCTGCGCAAAAAGACGGTAACTTTACGCCCTGCCCGCCTGATGCCGGCGACATTGCGCTGATGGCGTTTACATCAGGCACCACTGGTAAACCCAAAGCTGCTATGCATACCCATAGGGATGTACTGGCCGCATGTGAAGCCTGGCCGCGCCATGTTCTGCAGGCCACACCCGACGATATCGTGATGGGTTCACCACCGCTGGCTTTTACCTTTGGCCTCGGCGGCATGCTGATTTTCCCGATGTGGGCGGGTGCATCGGTGTTTTTTCCGTCCATTCCCTACACACCAGAGGCGATGGTCAAACTCATCAACACAACTGCGGCGACGATTTGCTACACCGCCCCCACCTTTTACCGGCAGATGGCGGCGTTTGCAAAACAGCACGGCACACCTAGCCTGCGCATCTGCGTCAGCGCTGGTGAAGCCTTGCCAGACGCCACCCGGCAGTTGTGGAAAGAGGCCAGTGGCATTGAAATGATCGACGGTATTGGCGCTACCGAAATGTTTCACATCTTCATATCCACCACACCGGGCGATGTGCGGCGCGGGGCGATTGGAAAAGTGGTACCCGGTTATGTCGCCAAAGTGGTGGACGACCAGGGCGATGAAGTCAAACGCGGCACTGTAGGCAAACTCGCGGTACAAGGCCCGACCGGATGCAAATACCTGGACGACGCGAGGCAAGCCAACTACGTCAAGAGTGGCTGGAACTACCCCGGTGATGCGTTTTTGCAGGACGCTGACGGCTACTTTTTTTACCAGGCGCGTGATGACGACATGATCATCACGGCAGGCTACAACGTCGGTGGGCCTGAGGTCGAAGACGCGCTGATGAAACACCCCGCCGTTGCCGAGTGCGGCGTCATTGGCCTGCCTGACGAAGAGCGCGGCATGGTGGTGAAGGCATTCGTTGTGCTGAAGCCGGGATATGCCGGCACGCTTGAGACCATCAAGGCCCTGCAAGACCACGTCAAGGCGACGCTGGCCCCTTTCAAGTACCCGCGCCAGATAGAGTTTGTGGACAAACTGCCGCGTACTGAAACCGGCAAACTGCAACGCTTCAAGTTGCGCACACCATGATATTTACCACACCCAAAAAAATCCGCTTTCACCACTGCGACCCGGCAGGCATTGTTTTTTACCCGCAGTTCTTTTATCTGCTGCATGAGGCGCAGGAAGATTTTTTTGCCCATATCGGGTTTGCGGAACACCACATGATCAACGGCGGCTATGGCGTTCCCATCGTCGACCTGAAGACCCAGTTTTTGGGCATGTGCCGCAATGGCGATGATGTCGACATCACGCTGGCACTTTCGAAGCTGGGTAACTCAAGCATAGGCATGGAATACGAAATTCTGGGTAGCGGGCAGGTCAAATTGCGGGCCAGTGGCGTTGTTGTTTATTCCAAAGTGCCTGACGGAAAGCCGGTGCGGCTTCCTGATGATCTACGGGCGGCCCTGCTGCCCTACCTTCAAAATAATTTACAAAAGGCACCATGAAAAAACTCCAACCGCCTGACTGGGCTGAACCCAGGGGCTACGCCAACGGCGTCATCGCCCGCGGCGCATTGATTTTTGTGGGTGGCCAGATCGGATGGAATGCAGCGCAGCACTTTGAAAGCGACGACTTTATCGCCCAGACCCGCCAGGCGCTACTCAATATAGTCGCCGTATTAAAAGCTGCAGAGGCGGGGCCAGAGCACATGGTGCGCATGACCTGGTACGTGGTAGACCGCGTTGAATATGTGGCCCGACTCAAGGAGCTGGGTGGCGTTTACCGCGAGGTGATGGGTAAAAACTTCCCCGCCATGACCTGCGTTGAGGTGTCCGGTCTGGTTGAGGACCGGGCGCGTATCGAAATTGAAGTTACGGCGGTATTGCCGGATTGATTCCTGTAGGCCGCGTGAATGCTATTAAAACAATAGCTGCCTATAGCCAAAAGTGTTGGGCTACAGGCCTAAAGCATCTAAAAAACAGCTTATTTTGCGGCCCCGGTCACCTCAATCGTGACCCGCCGATCGGGTTGCAGGCAGATGATTTGCTGCTCGCGACTTGCATTTGCGCTGCAGTCCCTGCTTGCGGGGTCTCGCTTGCCTTTGCCTTCTGCCACTGATGATGCAGACTTGACGCCCAGTGATTCCAGGTAGGCTTTGACAGTTTTGGCGCGTGCCTCTGACAGTTTGTCGTTGTACTCGTCACTACCCAGGCGGTCGGTGTAACCAAATACCGTCAGGGTCTGAATTGACTTGTAGGCTTTGAGGCGTTGAGCCACATCAGACAGGCGCTGCAAACCACCGGGGAGCATGTCATCAGCGCCAGATTTGTCGAACTTGAACAGGGTATCGGTCAGCAGTACGTAGGTTTCCTTGCTTGTCGTGACCGGGGCAGCCACGGGCGCGGGCACTGGCGCAATTACCGCTGTACGGGCTGTAAGCGGAGCTTGTGCAACTGCCGCTGGCTGCAAGCAGGTATCAGCCTGGATTTTCGCGACCCGCAAGGCATCTTCGACCATTTGCACGTGCGGCGTGGCCTGCCGCCAGCCGGTTTGTTCTTCCGCATGCCCCGCTCGAACCAGGCGCACCTCGGCGCAGGCTACCGTCCGGGCGTTGCACACCAGAGTAGCTGCCTGGGTTTTGTATGTCGACAACTGCGCCCACAAGTCGTCGCGCAGCTTGGCGCTACGCGCAACCAGCGGTGTGTCGTACCCGGCACGCGCAGACTTGTCAGCCTCAAGCGCCTGCGCGATCTTGACGGCTTCAGTCAGCGACTCTTCAATATAGCCGGTGCGGTCATTTTCATGGTACTGGGTTTTGGCTGTATCCAGCCAACATTGGGCTTTGGCAAGCGAGTAGTTGTTTTGCGCAATACCAGCTTCACTGAGCTTGCGCAGCCGCTGCTGCACGCCCTCTATGGTTCGCCTGTCAGACAAAATGCGCTCATCTGTGATTCGCGCCTGCTGGGCAGTCAGGCCAGTAGCCCGGGCAGCGGGGCCAGGTGCCTCGTTTTTTAGCCCGCTCGATGAGCAGCCAGCCAGAACCATGGCGGCAAAAAGCACCAGTGGCAGAGCATTACGAGAGGCGGTAGCTTGGATCATGGCCATCCTCATCAGGGTTAGGGAGTCATCACGTTGGGGTTGAGGGTTTTGTTGGCAGAAGGGTCTTTTTTGCGGAACAGGTCTTCATCAAACTTGTAACGCAGGCCCAGTACCCAGCCGCGGTTGGTGTAGTCGTTGCCCGTCAGGCCTGATGCCGTACCGGATGAGCTGAACCCGCGCCAGTTGTAGCCGAGCGTTGCATACAGGTTATCCATCACGATATAGCCAACTTCCAGCCCATAAGCGAACTGACGGTCGCCGCCAGTGCCTTGCAGAACTGAAACAATACCGCCCAGAGACCAACGGTTGGTCACGTCATACGTGACCCGACCGCCCACCAGCTGGGCGCGGTAGCTGTCGTTGACGGTACCGAGCAGCAATTCGTTGACGTTTTTATAAGCGTAACGCCCCGACAACCACCACACCCTGCTGGGGTGGTAGTTACCGCGAAAGCTGATGATGTCTGTATTGCTGTCAATTTCCGCTCCCGGGGTCAGATCACGGTTGTTTTTGCGCTCATACAGGCCCAAAGCATCGAATTTGTTGTTGTCAACGGGGCGGTACGCAAAGCCAAGCTGAAAACGGCTCTGAAACTTGTCAGTGCCCAGGCCGGTGCGCGGCTTGACGATGCTGGCATATTCGCGGGCAAGCAGGGTCCAGTCGCTATCCAGCTTGCGTGCCACGCCAGCCGTTAACAGCCAGTTGGTATTGTTGTTGTCTTCACGCCATTCCACGCGCCCCGAAGACTTCCAGATCGGACTTGCCGTGTATTCAAGCCCGGTACCAATTGCCGTCGCATCACCACCGGTACCGGACAATCGCTCTACGCTGGTCGTCAGGCGAATGCCTTCGGCAACTCGCCAGCCATTACGCAGACCCAGGGCACGCTGTACTTCTTTGCCTGATGCGGAGTCACGCAAGCGGTACTCACTGTAGAGTGAACCGTCGTCCATGTACTGCGTATCAATACCAAACGTCAATGCATCGCTGATAGGCCCCACGCCCAGGCCGTAGGCGCCACTGTATTGGGTACTACGCTCAAAACGCGAGTAGAGGCGGGTTTTGTCGGCTACCCGCCAGTCAGCGCCCAACCGGTACAGACCCGATCCGTTGCTGTTGAATTCGCGCTGTGTTTCGGCTGAAACATTGAGCCTGTCAGTGACGGCCCAGCGCACGCCAAGGCGATACAGACTGGCAGGATCTGTGCCTGTCACATTCTGGAGCTCGCCATCCAGCGTCACAGAGTCAGTTGCTTTGTAGGCGGCTCTGGCAAAAATTGAAGTCCGCTCCAGGCTCGACGGCACACCCGGATTGGCATTGATGCTCAGGTCACAGAGCACCGGCAGGCCAGTCGCAGGGTCGATTGACTGGTTGCCGGATGGACTGATCCCATAACCCGTGTTGTAGCCGGCTATCGCCCCAGGCGTGGTAGTCGTGCCGGCGGCGAGCTTAGTACAGTTGACCGCTGTTGTCTGCGCCAGACTGATGGAGTTTTGCTGGACGCGCCGGACACCGCCGCCTATGGTCAGCCGGTCCGAGATTTTCAGGTCTACGCCAAGAGCGCCCTGATCGTTTTCGCTACCGATAATCCGGTCTCTGGAACTGAGCAGCTCGCCAGTAAAGCTTAGCTTGTCGTTAGCGCGGTACGAGCCGGAAGCACCAAGTTCAGTTTTGCCCCCCGTAACACCAGAGGACGCATTGTTGAAGTCATCGCTTGACCGCAGGCCGTATGCCTTGTAACGCAGGTCTTCGTCTGCATGACGGAGCTCCACGCGAGCAGCGTTACCCTGCAGCTCGCCAGATTTGCCGGCAAACGCCGAGCTGACATTGGTGTTGAAGCCACTGGCGGCGTTGTTGACCAGACTGGTGGTACGGGCTACCTCGGCCATCAGCTCTGTGTTTTTACTGAGTTTGAGCGTCAGGTTGGCACCGCTTACCTCATAGGGCGCCGCAGGATTTTCATCGCGCGCAGCGGCAACACCGATCGACAACCCCGGTGCCAATTTAAGGCGGACATCGCCACCATAAACAAAATATTTATCGCCACCCTGCTCAACCTCGTAAACAACACGGATGGACACAGGATTGAGCTGATCGTCAAAGCTGGGGACGGGTGAACGAAAAAGGATCTGCCCAGAGAAAGGCTCAAACTCATAGTCAAGGTTCCTCGAAACCGGAGTGACCTTGATAATGTTGGTTGGCCGGAACCTGTCGCGCGTCAGAATTTCGATCTTTTCAGAACCGGTGACGCCGTTGGGATTGGACACAGAGTAAGGGCCAGATACCCCACGTGCCGGGAATTCATCGGTGACTTGCTGGAAGGACTGCTGCGCGACAAACGCGTTTGCAGTGACGTTGCCTTCTTCGTAGTGGCCACGCAAGCCGGGTAGCGAGCGGCTGTATTGACTCAAGCTGCGCGCAGGGTTGCTGTCGGCGGTTGTGTAATCCCCAAACAGCAGGTAGTTGAGCTTGTTATCGATACGAACGTACAGCTTTCCGGTGCTTTGGGCATCGACACCGCGTACGCTGGAGTCACCGTAGACCGGGTAAAACGCATTCGGATCAATATCGGCAAACAGGTTGCTCCTGGTTTCTTTGTCCGAGTCATAGGCCAGGGTTAAGAGATATTCGCCCTTGACTTTGCCCTTCAAATAAACCGCCGCGCGCGCACCAAAACTCGACTTGCC
>JANOCP010000377.1:0-1900 GCA_031412235.1 Polaromonas sp. | reverse complement strand
TTTTTGACGCGCGGCGCACCCCATACCGAAGCGATCATTTTGCTGCTTGAGCAATACAACGTGCCGCTCATCGGTCCATCAACGGGTGCGATGGTGCTGCACAAGCCCGTCAGAAAAAACATGCTCAATGTGCGGGCCACTTACCAGCGGGAAGCAGAAAAAGCCGTCACGCACCTTAACTCAATGGGTATCAGCCGGATTGCAATTGTTTATGCCGACGACAGCTTTGGTGCGGACGGGGTTGCCGGCGCTCAAAAAGGCCTGGCAACCGCAAAGCTTCGGCCGGTATTGCTGGAGAAGTTTGACCGATCCAGGCCAGATCTTGGTCCCATCGCACCGCGAATCCTCCAGTCCAATGCCCAGGCGGTGATGGTGGTGGCTTCAGGCGGCGCAGTGGTTGATGCCATCAAGACTTTCGTGCAGCGGGTTCCGCGGCACAAATTGTTACCCTGTCCAACAATGCTTCGGGCGGTTTTGTAAAAAGTTTGGGCGACCAGGGGCGTGGCGTCATCGTTACGCAGGGTTTCCCGTACGAGCGCTCGATTGCCTATCCCCTGGTCAAGGAAGCCCAAGAGATGGCCAAGGCCAAAGGGCTGAATGACGTTTCACCCGCCATGCTGGAAGGTTTTGCCGCTGCAAAGGTACTGGTCGAAGGCCTGCGGCGCGCCGGCGCAAAACCCAGCCGCGACAAAATTCAGCTGGCTCTGGAGGGCATTCGAAAGCTGGATATTGGTGGGCTCGAAGTGAGCTACAGCCCTGATGAACACACGGGCCTTGATTTTGCTGATTTGTCCATCATTGGCAAAGACGGAAAACTCAAGCGCTAACGGCTCTGGTAAGAGTCAGTCAACTCAGTAATACAGCGCGTTTTCAAGTTCGAGAAACTTTTCCGGACCCACTGCCTCCCGGATTTTGGGTGCCAGTTCCTTGAGTTTGTCGAGATCAGTTGCCGCCTCGACCGCAAGATTGAGCCGAAAACCGCGCAGGCCCAAGCCCGCGGTCAGGCGCGTCGCAATCGGATAGGCTTTTGAATAATGCGCCTGGGCATTCAGCGTAGGCTGCCCATCAGGCGTGTGCGACAACGCGGCACCTGACTGCGGCACGGCAGCGGCAGCAGCAGGGGCTGCCGCAGTTGGCGTGAGTCCAGCCGATGCTGAGGAAACCACCAACATACCCGACAACACCAGATGTTCGAGGTCCGCTTGCGCTACACCCATACCGGCAGTGGAGTTCAGTACTTCGGCTGAATCACGCCTCCCATCGAACAGGATGAAGGCTGCGCGCTGACCGGGTGTCAATGCGATTGACCGGGTTTTGAAGGCGGTCTGGCCCAACTCTGTTTTTACATAGATCATTAACCTGGTTCCCTAAAGCGCGCCAGCAAAGGGCATGGCGCACGGTAATTCTGTATCGTAGGACTTGGTCGCTAATTTTTAAATTATTCTCAAACTAATTTACCCCATTTTCGAGGCTGTTGCATCAGTGTTTATGCAGGGCACTCTCAAATGGACTCGCCAGTTTGTACCATTTCGGACGATGCAGCATGACAGGGAACCGTCATGCACGCGATAGTTGCCTCAGACCAAATTCAACTGCGCGGCATTTGCGTCGTCACAGCGCCGTGTTTCTCGCCACCGAGGTCAATGTCACCCCCACGGCTCAGCATGTAAAGGGCAAGGGCCGCAAAAACAATAAAGCCCACAACAAGTTTCCACATATCCAGCTCCAGTAAAAATAAACAACAAACTAAAAAGGCTCCCGCCGAGGTGACAGGAGCCTTCTGTTTAAAAACCGACTGACTTGCGCAGGGCAAGCACCAGTCCGTTACATGCCACCAGTCCTAGTCGTTGGCGTAAATATCCACGTCTTTGGTTTCCTTGACCAGCAACATACCGATCAC
>JANOCP010000376.1:0-4220 GCA_031412235.1 Polaromonas sp. | reverse complement strand
GTAGCGCATCGCGGCTGCCCGGTGCCAGCATCAGGTCGTGGTAGCGGGTGGCCAGCGCGTCGGTCATGACTTCCGGGTTGGCATACGCTGGTTTCAGGCTCATGGTCAGTAGCGGCTTGGGCAAGGCAACGGTCATCAGCTTGACCATCATGGGCACTTCAGGCGTTTTGCCGTATTCAAAACCCGGGCTGGCAAAGCCGTCTGGCGATACCAATACCAGTTTGTCGACCCGCGCGGGGTAGGTGCCCGCAAACGTCCAGGCGATGCGCCCGCCAATCGAGTTACCCACCAGGGTGGCGCGTGCCAGGCCCAGTTTGTCCATCAGGGCATTGATGATTTGCAGGCTGCGTTTGTCGGTGTAGTCGCCCGTGGGGTCAGGCAGGCTCAGGCCCGAGCCGGGCAGGTCAATACGAATCACGCGCAGGTCTTTGGCCAAAGCGCTGGCCCAGGGCTCCCAGGTGTGCAGGCTGGCGCCAAAACCGTGCAGAAAAATCACGGCGGGCGCGGTTTTGGGTCCGCTGTCCCGCACATGCCGGCGCGTGCCTGCAATGTCGATCATGTCGGTGGGCGCATTCAGGTACTTGCGCTCCAGCGCGGCGCGATCTTTGTCGGGTGTCCACAGCCACCACAGCGCTGCGGCAAGCAAAACACCCAGGCAAATCAGGATGATGGACATCATTTTCATGCCTGGCTACTTTCCGGGGCGTTCAAGGGCGACCATTTTTTCAGTCAGCGCCCTCAGCTTGCTGTCCACGTAGGCCTTGCCAGGCTTGAACGGTTTGCCGTCAATCAAGGCCTTCGCCGCCGGTTCAAGCGTAGTCGCTGACAGGCACGCAACTGCACATCAGGTTGCGGTCACCGTAGACGTTGTCAACCCGGCCTGTTGTGGGCCAGTACTTGACCTGCTTGAGTGCAGCCACCGGGAAGGCCGCTACCTCACGCGAATAAGGGCGGCTCCACTCTTCACCCATCAGGCTGGCTGAGGTGTGTGGTGCGTGTTTCAGCGGATTGTTGTCTTGCGGCCATTGACCTGATTCGATTTTGCGAATCTCGTTGCGTATGGCGATCATGGCGTTGATAAAGCGGTCAAGCTCGGCCAATGTTTCGCTTTCGGTGGGCTCCACCATCAGGGTACCGGGCACCGGAAAGCTCAGGGTAGGCGCATGAAAGCCGTAGTCCATCAGGCGCTTGGCCACGTCTTCGGCGCTGACGCCGCTGGTTTCCTTGAGCGGGCGCAGGTCGAGAATGCATTCGTGGGCGACATGACTTTTTTCACTTGCGTAGAGCGTGGGGTAGTGGTCAGCAAGCCGGGTGCTGATGTAGTTGGCGCTCAATATGGCGATTTCGGTGGCCTGCTTCAAGCCCTCGGGGCCCATCATGCGGCAGTACATCCAGCTGATCGGAAGTACCGCAGCGTTGCCGAGTGGAGCTGCTGATATGGCACCGACACCGTTTACCGCCAGACCGCCCGTGGCATGGCCGGGCAGGTAAGGCACCAGGTCTGCCACCACGCATACCGGGCCAACGCCGGGGCCGCCGCCGCCGTGTGGAATGCAAAAGGTTTTGTGCAGGTTCAGGTGGCTGACATCGCCGCCAAACTCACCCGGTGCAGCCACGCCGACCAGCGCGTTCATGTTGGCACCGTCAACGTACACGCGCCCGCCGTGGGCATGCACCAGCTCGCAGAGTTCTTTCACACTGGTTTCAAACACGCCGTGCGTGCTGGGGTAGGTAATCATCACCGCCGCCAGATTGGCGCTGTGTTGCTCGCATTTGGCCTTGAGGTCAGCCATGTCGACATTGCCTTGTGCGTCGCAGGCCGTCACCACAACCGACATGCCGGCCATTTGCGCGCTGGCCGGGTTGGTGCCGTGGGCTGACGAGGGAATCAGGCAGATATTGCGGTGGCTCTGGCCGTGCGCTTCATGGAAGGCCTTGATCACCAGCAGGCCGGCGTATTCGCCCTGTGAGCCGGCGTTGGGCTGCAGGCTGATGCCGGCGTAACCTGTGGCTTGGCAAAGCCAGTCGCGCAACTGCTGGTCAAGCTCGGCATAACCCTGCAACTGGTCTCTAGGGGCAAACGGGTGCATGTTGGCAAACTCTGGCCAGGTGATGGGAATCATCTCGCTGGTGGCGTTGAGCTTCATGGTGCAACTACCCAGCGGAATCATGCTGCGGTCCAGTGCCAGGTCTTTGTCGCTGAGCATGCGGATGTAGCGCAGCATGCCGGTTTCGCTGTGGTGGGTGTTAAAGACTGGGTGCGTTAAAAATTTGCTGGTGCGGCGCAGCTCTGCCGGTATCAGTGACTCAATGCCTTTTTCAAAGTCGCTGACTTTGGGCAGGGTTTGACCAGGATTGGCAAACGCCGACCAGATCAGTTCAATATCAGCTCGGGTGGTGGTTTCATCGAGTGCAATACACAGGAAGTCTTTCCAGTAAACCCGCAGGTTAAAGCCCATTTCACGGGCGCGCGCAGCTATTGAACCAGTAGCACCATCAGTCTTCAGGCTGACGGTGTCAAAAGCACTTTGCGGGCGAACCGGGCAACCCATTTCAAGCAGGCCGCGGGTCAAGATAGCCGTGTAGCTCGCCACGCGCTGCGCAATGCGTATCAAGCCTTGCGGGCCGTGGTAGACCGCATACATGCTGGCAACCACAGCGGGCAATACCTGCGCGGTGCAGATGTTTGAGGTCGCTTTTTCGCGGCGTATATGCTGCTCGCGTGTTTGCAATGCCAGCCGGTAGGTCGGGTTGCCATGCACATCAATGCTGACGCCCACCAGCCGGCCTGGCATCGAGCGTTTGAACTCGTCACGGCAGGCCATGTAGGCGGCATGCGGGCCACCGGCTCCCATGGGCATGCCAAAGCGCTGCGTGGTGCCCACCACGATGTCGGCATTCCATTCGCCAGGTGGTATCAGCAGCGTCAGGGCCAGCAGGTCGGCCGCAGCAATAAAAGCGGCCTGCTTTGCATGCACCTGCACCACGTCGGCGCGCAGGTCGTCAATGCGGCCGGATGTAGCCGGGTATTGCGCCAGCACGGCAAAGTAGTCGCCTTGCAGGGCGTCATTCCATTCCTGGGCAGAGTTGGCCAGCAGTACGGTAATGCCCAGCGGTTGGGCACGGGTTTGAATGACTTCAATGGTTTGTGGATGGCAGTCGCCGGCTACTACAAACACATTGCTTTTGTTCTTGACACTGCGTTTGGCCAGTGTCATGGCTTCGGCGGCAGCGGTGGCTTCATCAAGCATGGACGCGTTGGCAATCGGCATGCCGGTCAGGTCGCAAACCATGGTCTGGAAGTTGATCAGCGCTTCCATGCGGCCCTGTGAAATCTCGGCCTGGTAAGGCGTGTAGGCGGTGTACCAGGCCGGGTTTTCAAGGATGTTGCGCAAGATGACGCCGGGCGTGTGGGTGCCGTAATAGCCCTGGCCGATAAAGCTTTTGAGTACCTGGTTTTTGGATGCAATGCTTTTGAGCTGCCTGAGTGCTTCAGCCTCAGTGACCGGTGCAGGAATCGCCATGGCGCTGCTGCGTGCAATCGAGCGCGGCACGATGCCGTCTATCAGGGCCCGGCGGGAGGCAGAGCCAACTACTCTCAGCATGTGGATTTCATCCGCCTCGTCAATGCCAATGTGGCGCGCGATGAATTCAGACGGGTTTTCAAGCTCGCTCAAAGGCTTGGCGGATTGCATCAACATGGGGATCTTTCAGTTTCTTTGAGGAAAGGCAATTTATCGGCGGGCTGCCCCTGGAGAAATTATCCCCTGCAATTTGGAAAAAGGGGCAGCGTATCGCCGGAGGCTCACGAAGTGAAAAGCGTGGGGGCAATATTTCTCAGGCGTTTGCCGAAAAACTGGCGTAACTGGTTTCGTCCATCAGCGCGTGCAGCTGCGATGCATCCGACATGCGTACCTTGAAGAACCAGCCCTCGGCCAGAGGGGCGGTGTTGGCGAGTGATGGGTCGTCGCGCAGGGCTTCATTGACTTCAACCACGTCGCCACTGACGGGCATATAAACATCGGCTGCAGCCTTGACGGACTCGACCACACCGGCGGTTTCTTTCTGTGCCAGCGTGATGCCAATGGACGGCAGGTCAACAAACACCACGTCGCCCAGCGCTTCTTGAGCATGGACGGTGATGCCGACGGTGGCGATATCGCCATCAATCTTGAGCCATTCGTGGTCTTCGGTGTATTTGACGGACATGGTGTTCTCCT
>JANOCP010000375.1:0-17474 GCA_031412235.1 Polaromonas sp. | reverse complement strand
GTTGCTACCGTCTGACAAGGTCACGCCGTCTCTAAGCGTGCTTTTAGTCAGGGCAAAGTTGCCATCGAGCTGTACAAAACCATACAAATCCACCACCAAGTGGCCGCTGACTTCCAGCAACTCTCCTCTTTCTCCGTCCATGTCGAGGGTGAGATCGCTGGCCGGGCCAGTCTTGACGACCATGTCAAGGGCCGCAAAATCAACGATGCTGTTGTCACCAATGTCCTTACGGTTAATCTGGACTTCAAGAGTGTCTGCAGCAATCGTCAGCCCATCAAGCCCGATGAAAGCTGCGCTACCAGCATTGGCTTTGATAGCAGTCCAGTTACGGGGTACTGCTGCGGTCTGACCGGCTTCGGGCGCTGCAACTTTCTCGCGCATAAGAGCGACCGCTACATTGACATCGTCGAGCTGCAAGCCCAAAGCGTTAGCCGTACCACCATTAAGGCCGGCAAACGCGCTGACGTTTGACATGCCGATAGTGAGCACTTCCACATTGATCGGGTCAGCAACATCGAAAAGTTTGACCTGCTCGGTGGCCTTGCGAATCGCAAAACCGCCATCAACCTGCAAAAAGCCGAAAGCGTCAATCGTCAGGTTACCGCTGGCCTCAAGCAGTTCGCCTTTGCTGGCGTCCATGCTCAAGCTCAGTGAGCCGCCATCCGCATCGCTTGACACTGCCAGCGGCGCGGCCAGGTAGTCGATCAGGCTACCGTCTGAAGCGGCACGGTTTACATTGACCTCAAGGTTGGTGGCTTCTATTTGCAAACCATCAACGCCTTTGAGCTCTGCAGATGTTGCGGTGGCCTGCAAACTCGTCCAGCGACGTGCCGGATTCGCCTCGTCGCTCGCCACCACGAGTCCGAACTCGGCACCCGTCAGGCGCAGCCCGACTTCGTCAGACTCTCCGCCATCAACGCCTACAAAGGTGCTGACGTCTTTGCCGCCAATAGCCAGCATGCGGGTCGTGACCACGCTGCCGTCACCCAGCGTAACGTCCTGGGTTTTCTTCTCAATGGCAAGTTGTCCGCTGACTTGTACAAAGCCAAACAGATCCAGCTCCAGTTGTCCGCTGGCCTGCAATAACTCGCCCTTGCTGCCGTCAGCCGACAGCATGAGGGATTTGCCAGCAATGGTTACCCCAATGGCACGGGTACCCGTGAAATCCGCCACTGTTTGGCCCGACGAAGCCGTGTTGTAGGTCATGGCCAAGCCACTTGCCGCCAGCGTGACGCCTGATAGGCCAGAAAGGCTTACGGCACCCAGCGTGCCAGACAGGCTGGTCCATTTGTTGGCGGCGTTATCAGTGTCCGCAAACAAGCCCAGAACAAAGTCCAGGCCGGTTGCACTGAATCCGACAAAATCGGTGCTACCGGCATTCAGGCCCACTGCAGCCGACAAGCCGGTACCCGCCACCCATATCTGATTCACGCTGCGCGTTGTGGCGTCAGCCAGCGTCAAGGTCGCAGGCTGACCCGCCCAACGCACGGCTAGCTCACCCGAGGCCTGAATGAAGCCTGCAACAGACAACTCAGCCCCGACAATGCTCAACTCCCGACTGCCGGCTACCAGGTCAGCGCCAAATTCATAAGACTCACCAGCTGCCGAAATGGTCATTCCGCTGGCGTCGAGGTCGGTATCGTTCAGGCGCAATGTGACCGCGCTGGCCGAAAGCTGCAGAGCCTCGCCAAGCTCGGCGCTTACAGCACCAGTAGCCTCGAGCACACGACCGGCCGAACTAATAGACAAGCCAAGACTGGCTTGCTGCACGCCAATATTGAAACTGCCCGCAACCACCTGGGCCGAGGCATCACGTGCCACGACGCGCATGGCTGTGCCGTCTTTTTCAAAGTAAAAATCGCCAGCAACGCGCAGGCCTGAGCCTAGCGAAGCAGCCAGGCCCACTGCGCTGACCGCTTGCAGATTGCTGGAAGCCGCCACGTCCTTGAAGGTGTAACTGAAGTCACCCGCAAAACTCAAAACACGACCGGTTTGCAAAACACCCGTACGGTTAATCGCGACCCTGGCCACATCAGCAGTGACGCTGGCAAAACCGCCACCCAAAAGCGCAAGACTGCCGCTTGCCTCAAATGCCAGACCAGTGCTGCCATTGACCAGCCCAAAAGAGCCATTGCTGACCCCTACGGAAACACCGCCTGCGGCCAAAGTAGCCACGACATCGCGCCCGGCCATTACAAAGTCGGTACCCAGCACGGACACGCCTACCGTAGCACTCAGGGAGACCGCACCGACAGAACCCGTCAGCGTACCGGTGGTCAAAAGATACTCGCCGCCTGCTCCGTCACCGTCAAAGGTACTGGTGCCGACTATCAGGGCGTTGGCGCTCAGGTCAAGCAGCGCATCGTTTGCCGCACCGCCTGCGAGGGTGCCATAACCGAGATTGAAGTCCAGCTTCAGATCGGTCCCTGTCAGCGTTAGGGCAGAAATACCCGTGACAGCCACGTTGTCAACTGTTCCCTGACCCATAACCCAGCCATAGTTGGCCCCAACCGCATCGGCTTGTACAAAAGCCAGGTTCAGGTCCAGGTTAGTCATGCGCAGACCAACCCCTGCAACACCCATAAACGCGGTGGCATCGTTTACGCTTAAAGTCCAGACATCAGCGTTTACAGCCGCTCCACCAGCGGTTGTAAAGCTTACATCCGCGTCATAGTCGAGGGTGAAGGTTCCATGGGCAGTCAGGTTACCGCCCAAATCGAGGTCACCGGTGAAGGAGATGGCCGGGACATCCTGAAAATAATTTTGATTAAACCACTGGCCGATCTGGTCTGAGGGCTCGCCAGAAAGTGCATCCAGCACGTAGTCCACAGACGGCCTGATGGTGTGGGCCGTTAGCAGCACGCCCTGCGCACCCTGGGTGACTTCAAAATACAGCCCCTCGTCCGACTGAAGCAGCCCGGAGCCAACATCGAACCTGCCGGACACGCTGCCGTAGTTAATGATGCTGAAGGTTTCACCATCGGCTGGCTTATAGCCATTTAGCAACGATATTGAGAGCTTGCCATCCAGAATGGCGGCACCGCTCACGTTGAGCTGGTCGTAATATCCGACGCCGGTACCCGCCGTACCACCGCCGATTTGAATTTCGAGCGTTCCGTCGGAAGACTGGGTGTAGGACGCGACATTCAACACGCCTGGCGAGTAGCCCGGACTGACAACGCCCGTGTTGAGCAATGCAATGTCGAGCGAGCCGCTGCCGCCGAGTACTTCATTGGCGGCCACGCGCAGCGACGTGTCCATGAAGCCTTCGTGCAAAATCATTTGCCCCGCATCGAACAGCACAGCATCAACCGCAAATGTTGAAGCGGCGCTGTTCGCTGCAGGGCTGGACAACAGACGCGCCATGAGCGGCACTGAAATCGATGTCGCTTCCTGTGCCGCCGCGTAAGCTTCTGTCAGGCTTTGAATGTCGTTGCGATTCGGCATTAACGCGACCATCAGCGGTGTAAATATCGGGTCCGCCGAGAGCAGAACTCGCGGCTCAAGGGGTTCAATCCGAAAAGCATCACGACGCAGGGCGTCACGAATTCGAACAGCCACCGATTTTTTTGCTGATTTCATTTTTACCACTCGCTATTTTCTTTGCCTGAATGCCCGACAGGGATGCACCCACGCCGTGGATACACTTTGCTTAACCTTACTCGTGAATATTACACTTTTTGGCTGTAGTTACACCTTGAATTTACGGTGAAAATTAACATTTTCACCCCGCAAATGATTACTTTTGCACCAAAGTGGGATAGTGCTTGACTTGTCACAAAAACAGGGGCTCATCTGGGGTGATTTCACGATAAATATGCGTGATCAGGCCCACCGAATCGGGCCCTATCGGCGCCCCTGTCAGGCCCGAAGGTGGCGCTTTTAACCAGACCCGGTCGGTCACAGGTGTACCCGTGCGCAAGTCGCGGGGAGCTCATAAACGGGGAATGCAGATTCGGAATAGGTACCGAATACCTGCTTTCAGGTGAAGCCCGGAAACAAAAAAGCCGCCCGAAGGCGGCTTTTTGTATTGGCGGAAACGGAGGGATTCGAACCCTCGATGAGGCTCTACACCCCATACTCCCTTAGCAGGGGAGCACCTTCGGCCACTCGGTCACGTTTCCAATAACTGAATTATCTCACGACTTGTGCGCTGTTTTCAGCATTCCGTTCATGAGGTGGGCTGATCGAGGTCAAAAGCCTTGTGCAGGGCACGAACGGCA
Organism: Polaromonas sp.; assembly: GCA_031412235.1. GTDB lineage: Bacteria > Pseudomonadota > Gammaproteobacteria > Burkholderiales > Burkholderiaceae_C > Polaromonas. The sequence continues at coordinate 13,251 of JANOCP010000375.1, read as the reverse complement.
AGTTCCATGTATTTCTCGTCAATCACGACTGAAGTCTTGATTTCGCTGGTAGAAATCATCTGGATATTGATGCCCTCTTCGCTCAGCACCTTGAACATTTTGCTCGCAATGCCAACATGGCTGCGCATGCCTATGCCGACGATGCTGACCTTGCAGATTTTGGCGTCACCTGTGACTTCACTTGCACCCAGCTTGGGCACCACGCTGGTTTTCAGCAAGTCGATTGCCTTGGTGTAGTCGTTGCGGTGCACGGTGAAGCTGAAGTCCGTTTTGCCTTCCTTGCTGATGTTCTGGATGATGACATCCACCTCAATATTTGCATCGGCAATGGCACCCAGAATCTGGTAGGCAATGCCGGGTGTGTCTGGCACGCCTAGAACAGAAATTTTGGCTTCGTCGCGGTTAAATGCGATGCCCGATACGATGGCTTGTTCCATGTTTTCGTCTTCCTCAAAACTGATCAAAGTGCCTGATCTGGCTTCTTCATGAATGTCGATATCCCATTCGGTAAAGCTGGACAGCACGCGCAGCGGTACCTTGTATTTGCCGGCAAATTCAACCGAGCGGATCTGCAGCACCTTGGAACCCATGGATGCCATTTCAAGCATCTCCTCAAAGCTTACGGTTTGCAAGCGGCGCGCCTCGGGCACCACGCGGGGGTCTGTTGTGTAGACGCCATCTACATCGGTGTAGATCAGGCATTCATGCGCCTTGAGCGCCGCTGCGATCGCCACAGCCGAGGTGTCAGAGCCGCCACGGCCCAGCGTGGTGACGTTGCCGCCATCGTCCACGCCCTGAAAGCCGGTGATGATCACCACCCTGCCCGCATCCAGGTCAGCGCGCACTTTTTTGTCGTCAATCGACTCGATGCGAGCCTTGGTGTAGGCGTTGTTGGTTTTGATGGTGACCTGCCAGCCCGCGTAACTGACAGATGCCATGCCTTCCGCCTGCAGCGCAATGGCCAGCAAGGCGCTTGATGCCTGCTCGCCAGTGGCCGCCAATGCGTCAAGCTCGCGGCCATAGGCATCGCCGGGTTTGGTGGGTGACAGCTCTTTGGCCAGACCCAGCAGGCGATTGGTCTCACCACTCATGGCGCTGGGCACCACAACCATCTGATGGCCAGCGCGTGCCCATTTGGCAACGCGCTTGGCGACATTGCGAATGCGCTCGGTAGAGCCCATCGATGTGCCGCCGTATTTATGAACGATTAAAGCCATTTAGATTTGAATTAAAGGTGTCGCCACTGGCCCACCACAGAGTTATGGCAGCGGGCGGCAAAGCCTAAAATTATAACTATTGATCCGGCACGAGTTATTACGGAATCTGAACTCCGTTCGCCTGGAGCTTGTCGAAAGGCTTCGACAAGCTCAGCCCGAACGGGTTCATTGATAAGTCGTGCCGGGTCAATAGTGCCGAGATACAGATCAGGGTAAATACGCAATCACATCGCCACGCCGCTGCACAAAACCGTTGGCCACCTTGATGTTCAGCTGCTTGCCACGATCTGTGCAGTTGGCAATCTGGCTTTGCAATTCAGCCAGCTGCGCAGCGCTGGGGCTGACCTGATGCGCACTTTTCAGCCAATGGCGCAGCGCGTTGGCCTGGCGCTCCGGGCTCAAGCCCTGCAGGGCAACAATACGCGGCGGATTGCCGGTAGCGGCAAGGTCTTCCGTAGCTACCTGGGTCAGTATCAGCTGGGCTTGCGCGGCATGTTGTGCTGACCGCGCAAAGGTCTGCCGAAATTGCGGAAAGGTTTTTTCTAGCGCCGGAATCAGCTCATGGCGAATCCGGTTGCGGGTGAATTGGGTGTCAATATTGGTCGGGTCTTCAACCCAGCCCTGGCCGCTACTGCCACTGCCCGGATGCCGCGCCACCAAACCCTGCGCGGTCAGCCATGAACGGATTTCAAGCGATGTCATGCCCAGCAGTGGCCGCACAAAGTTGATGCCATCGCGCTCCCACCTCGCAGGCATGCCTGAGAGCCCCGGCAGCCCTGCTCCACGGCTTAGCGCCAGCAAAAGCGTTTCAATCTGGTCATCGGCGTGCTGGGCAATCGCTATGGTATTGATAGCAATATATAGCCGTTCTTGTTGGGCATAGAGCGTATTTAGCTCTAAAACCTTGCCTGAAAGCGCTTTGTAACGCGCGCGCCGTGCTGCGTCTTCGGGGCTTTGCCCTGCCAGGCTTTTGGCATCGACATGCACCACATGCAGCGGCACGCCCAGCGCCGCGCAAAAAGCCGTGCAGTGCGCTGCAAAATCATCAGCTGCAGCCTGCAGTCCGTGGTGAATATGAATGGCATGCACCTGCCCGGGGTGTTGCCGAGCCAGCATGAGCAGCAAGGCGGTTGAATCTGCGCCGCCGCTGTAGGCGACCGCTACAGGCGTAGCGGTTTGAAGCATGGCGTTCAGACCCGCCAGGTTACTTGGCGTCGGCTTTGGTGTCGGTAAACCGGCCATAGCTTTGCAGGCGTTCATAGCGACGGTCAAGCAGTTCCTTGACCTTCAGGTCGCTGACCTGGCGGAAAGCATCGTTAAGCGCGCGCTTCAAAAAAGACGCCATCTGCTTGTGGTCGCGGTGCGCGCCGCCGACGGGCTCGTTGACGATTTTGTCGATCACGCCCAGCGCCTTGAGCCTGTGCGCCGTGATGCCCAGTGCTTCCGCAGCGATTTCAGCCTTTTCAGACGTTTTCCAGAGTATGGAGGCGCAACCCTCAGGGCTGATCACCGAGTAAATTGAATACTGAAGCATGACAACCTGGTCAGCCACTGAAATAGCCAGCGCGCCGCCAGAACCGCCTTCACCAATGATGGTGGTGATGATGGGCACCTCAAGCTGGGCCATCTCAAAGATGTTGCGTCCAATGGCCTCAGACTGGCCGCGCTCTTCCGCGTCTATGCCGGGGTAAGCGCCTGGCGTGTCGACAAAGGTAAACACGGGCAACTTGAATTTCTCGGCGGTCTTCATCAGGCGCAAGGCCTTGCGGTAGCCCTCGGGCTTGGTCATGCCGAAATTGCGCAGGCCGCGTTCTTTGGTGTCGCGCCCTTTCTGGTGGCCCAGCACCATGCAGGCGGTGCCGTTAAAACGGGCCAGGCCGCCCACAATCGACAAGTCATCTGAAAAATGCCGGTCGCCATGCAGTTCGACAAAATCAGTGAAGATTTCGCGGATGTAGTCCAGGGTGTAGGGACGCTCTGCATGACGCGCTATTTTGGTGATTTGCCACGGGGTCAGGTCACTGTAGATGTCCTTGGTGAGCTGCTGACTCTTTTTTGCGAGCTGGTCGATCTCTTCAGAAATATCAACCGCAGATTCAGTCTGCACATAACGCAGCTCTTCAATTTTTCCTTCGAGGTCCGCAATCGGTTGCTCGAAATCGAGGAAGGTCTTTTTGGCCATATATTGATCCTCAAGTCTTCAAAATCAGGTAGCGGCGCCCGCTACCGACACAATTGGTAACGGGTCAAGCGAACGCCAAATATACCAAGTTGCAACGCTGCAATAGGGTGCCCAGGCGGCAGCGACCTCGCGCGCGTCACTGCGGCTGACCGATTCACCCGAGAAATAGTTTTTGCTGATGCCGTTGATCAGGCCCACGTCGTCAAGCGGCAGCACGTTGGGGCGCGTCAGGTAAAACATCAAAAACATCTCGGCCGTCCAGCGGCCAATGCCGCGAATGGCGACCAGCTCGGCAATGATGGCTTCGTCGTCCATGGCAGCCCAGTCCTTAACGTGGACGGTGCCCGCGTCAAAGTGAATCGACAGGTCCACCAGGTATTCGACTTTGCGGGCGCTCAAGCCAGCGGCGCGCATGTCGTCTACCTTGAGTTTCAGCACGTTCGCCGGGGTCATTTTTTTGGGCAGCGCCACAAAGCGGTGCCAGACGGTTTGCGCGGCCTTGACGGATATTTGCTGGCCCACAATGCTGCGCGCCAGGGTGCTGAAGGCATCACCGCGCGACTGCAGGCTGGCATCACCAAACTGCGGAATCAGGCGCTTCATGACCCGGTCTTTTTTGACCAGGTGTTTACAGGCGTCGGCCCAGTACGCGGGCACTACCGTGACATGCGCAGCGTCTTCTGCAGACGCTGTGTCCACTATTTTTTTCATAGCTACCTGTGACCGTAATGATTGGGCTGCAGGCCAATATGGCTTGAAAACATCAGGATTTTGTCTCCCAGGTCGTGCCCGTGGGCGAATCCTTGAGCACAATGCCCTGGGCCAGCAAATCCTTGCGTATCTGGTCAGCGGCAGCAAAGTCTTTGGCACTTTTGGCGTCCGCGCGGCGGGTAATCAGCGCCTGGATGCTGGCGTCATCAAGTCCTGCCCCCGCCTTGAGATACGCGCGCGGATCACCCTGCAGCAAGCCGAGGCATTCGCCCAGTGCCTTGAGCAAACCAGCGGTCTCAGGAGCACGCGTTCGGTTAACTTCGCTTGCCAGGTCAAACAGCACGGCCATGGCCTCGGGCGTACCAAAGTCTTCGTCCATTGCCGCCTTGAAGCGGGCAGCAAACGGGTTGGCCCAGTCAATGGTTACCGCTGCGGCTTCGACCAGCTCAAGCTCGGTGTACAGGCGCTTCAGTGCGGCCCGTGCATCATCCAGATGCGCGTCGCTGTAATTCAGCGGGCTGCGGTAGTGGGCTCTAACTATAAAGAAGCGAATAGTCTCGGCGTCGTACCTGGCCAGCACTTCGCGTATCGTGAAGAAATTGCCCAGCGACTTGGACATCTTTTCGTTATCCAGCCGCACAAAACCGTTATGCATCCAGAAGCGGGCCAGCGGTTTACCGTGGCCAGTGGCATCCAGGTTGGCGCCTTCACTCTGGGCGATTTCGTTTTCATGGTGCGGAAACTGCAAATCAGCGCCGCCGCCGTGAATGTCAAACGACTCACCCAGCAGCTCGCAGGCCATGGCAGAGCATTCAATATGCCAGCCGGGCCGGCCTTCTCCGTAGGTGCTTTGCCATTTCGCATCTTCGGGTTCCAGCGCTTTGGCGGCTTTCCAGAGAACAAAGTCAAGCGGGTCGTCTTTGCCATCGTCAACCGCAACCCGCTCACCGGCACGCAGCTCGTCAAGCGATTTGCCTGACAGCTTGCCGTAACCCTTGAACTTGCGCACCGCGTAGTTCACGTCGCCACTGCTGGCGCGGTAGGCCAGGCCGTTTTGCTCGAGTCTGGAGATCATGTCCAGCATTTGCGGTACGTATTCGGTAGCACGCGGCTCAATGCTGGGCATCTGTATGCCCAGCGCACCGATGTCATGGTGCATGGCAAGCGTCATTTCGTCGGTCAGCGCCCTGATGGTGATGCCGCGCTCGACGGCGCGGCGGATGATCTTGTCGTCAATATCCGTGATGTTGCGGACATAGGTCACCTGCAGCCCGCTGACCTTTAGCCAGCGCTGCACCACGTCAAAGGCCATCATCATGCGTGCGTGCCCGATATGGCACAGGTCATAAATGGTCATGCCGCAGACGTACATGCGCACATGGCCGGCGATTAGTGGCGAAAACTCTTCCACGCTACGACTCAGCGTGTTGTAAATGCGAAGGCTCATTAATGGGTCTGGGTACTTGGCTTGACGTGATGGGTCAAGAGATCATGAAAAAGCGCCGTTTTGTGGGCTGGCGCATACGGGCAGGCGGGCACAAAGCAGGGATAAATGAACTATACCCCTCAGCTACAATCCATCAGTATATCCAGCCGGTTCCCACCGTCAAAAGCGTCAGTAAAAGCGTCAATAATCGCAGAGGCCTTATGTTCAATTCAATTTCGTTTTCACGCCAGCCTGTCAGATCAAGGGTTTCGTCGGTTTTGTGCATGCTTTTTCTGGCAGCGTCGCTGTCGCCGACTGTCGCCAGAGCAGACGACTACGCCGATGTCAATGTTCTGATACGGGCCGGAAAACTCGCCGAAGCACTCGCCAAAGCCGATCAGTACCTGGCTGGCAAGCCGCGTGACCCGCAAATGCGCTTTATCAAGGGCGTGATACAGACCGAAGCAGGCAAACCCGCTGATGCTATTGGCACCTTCACCAAAATCACCGAAGACTACCCCGAACTGCCAGAGCCCTATAACAACCTGGCGGTGCTGTATGCCGGCCAGAGCCAGTTTGACAAGGCCAGGGCCGCCCTTGAAATGGCGATTCGTACCAACCCCAGCTACGCTACTGCCCACGAAAACCTGGGCGACGTGTATGCCAAGCTTGCCAGCCAGGCCTATAGCAAGGCCCTGCAGCTTGATGGCAACAATGCTGGTGTACAACCCAAGCTGGCCTTGATTCGCACCCTGTTCACGCCGGACGCCAAAGGCCAGAAGCCTGCAGTGACGGCCCCGGTTACCGCCACCCGGCCGCCTGTCATAGCTCAAGCCGCAACACCTGCACCGGCTGCACCCGTATCTGTGGCCAAGCCTCCTGTAGTGGCCCAAGCCACTCCACCTGCAGCCCCTGCCGCAGTACCACCGGTTGCAGTCAAACCGGCACCAGCGACCCCAGCAACTCCAGCCACACCAGCTGCGCCGATTGCAGCATCTGGCGCTGCGGCCGAAAAAGATGTTGAGGCCGTCGTGCGGGCATGGGCTGCCGCGTGGGCAGCCAAAGACATGAACGCTTACCTGGGCAGCTACGGCAAAGAATTTGCAACGCCAGGCGGTCAGGCCCGCAAGACCTGGGAAGACGAGCGGCGCGCACGTATCGTGGGCAAAACCAGCATCAGCGTCAAACTTGAAAACCTCTCGGTTTCGGTCAACGGCAGCAAGGCTACGGCTAAATTCAAGCAGGGTTACAGTGCCGACTCTCTGAATGTGTCCAGCCGCAAGACGCTGGACCTGACCAAGGCAGGCGATCGCTGGGTTATCGTCAAGGAATCAACGGGTAGTTGATGTTTGGGTCGGTGTCACACGCTGTCGGGCTGCTTCAAACCGCGCTATTTTTTAAATCTTTCTTGTGCTAGCCCCATGACAAGGGCGACAAACGCTCTCTTTCTCATCGCATCTGGCGTGGCGCTTGCGTTCACTCTGGTGACTGCGTCTGCGCAGACCGAAAGCAGCCGCAGCAAGACGCGCGCCGCCAAGGCATCAGCCAAAGCCAAAGCCGCAGAAAAACGCAAGCCCGCCGTAGCGGCTGCCGCCCCGCGCGAGGGCGATGCCGAGGCCAGACTCATAGCGATTTACAAACTTATCGGCCAGGCCAATACCCGCGACGGCCTTGTCAAGGCCGAAAGCCTGGTCAAGGACTACCCCACTTTTCAGCTGGCGCAACTGGTTTACGGTGACTTGCTGGCGGGCCGCACACGCCCGGTACGCACGCTGGGCGATGTGCCTGACACTACCGCTCTGGCTGGTGCCACCCAGCTTGCCGAGCTGCGCCAGGAATCCCGGCTGCGGCTGCAAGCGCTGCGCGAGCGACCGCCACCTGGCATGGTGCCCTCACAGTTTTTGGCCCTGTCGCCGCGCGTCAGGCACGCCCTTGCGATTGACGCCACGCGCTCGCGCCTGTATTTGTTTGAAAACACCGAGGGTGGCCTCAAGCTGCTGGCTGACTACTACATATCTGTCGGCAAATCGGGCATTGAAAAATCCATCGAAGGTGACCTGCGTACCCCGCTGGGCGTGTACTTTGTGACCGGCAACCTCAACCCGAAGTCGTTAAAGGATTTTTACGGCTCGGGCGCCCTGCCCATCAACTACCCCAACCAGCTGGACATGAAACGCGGCAAAACTGGCGGCGGCATCTGGCTGCACGGCACGCCGTCCACGCAGTTTTCACGCGCGCCGCTGTCTACTGATGGCTGCGTCGTACTGGCCAATCCGGATCTTGAACGCATCATCCGCACGGTTGAAATCCGCACCACACCAGTCGTGATTGCGCAAAATCTCAAATGGGTCGCGCCGCAATCTGTCAAAGTCGAAAGCAAGTCGTTTGAAGACGCACTCAGCGGATGGCACGCCGCCAAATCCAGTGGCGACGTCAATCGGCTGCTCGGCTGGTACACGCCTGACTTCACCAGCTACGGCAAGACATTGACAGAGTGGACACCCCTGCTGCAAACCGAGCTCAAGCAGCTGGCTGGTCGCAAGGTGCAACTCAAGGATGTGTCTTACTTGCGCTGGACAGACAGCGCCGACACGATGGTGGTAACCTTCGGCGAGCTGGCTCAGGGCGCCGCAACAGGCCGAACCAAGCGCCAGTACTGGACCCGTCAGGGTAGCCAGTGGAGAATATTTTTTGAAGGAGTTATTTGATGATTTCTGCCGCCCCTGAACTGTTCAGCCCCATGCATGCAGCACGCCGCGCGCTGCTGGGCGCTGCTGCTACCGCCCTGGCCCTTGCATGCCTGGCTGGATTAGCTGGTCCGGCTGCCGCACAAAGCGCACCCAAGGTTAAGTTTGTCACCAGTGAAGGTGATTTTGTCGTTGAGGTCTACCCCGACAAAGCACCCAAAACCGTTGAAAACTTTTTGCAGTACGTCAAGGACAAACACTATGACGGCACGATTTTTCACCGCGTCATCAGCAGCTTCATGGTGCAGGGCGGCGGCTATACCGCCAACTACACTGAAAAGCCCAAGCGCGCGCCAGTGCCGCATGAGGGTCGGGAAGCACTGGCCAAGGGCGGCGACAAAAACGTGATCGGCACACTTGCCATGGCCCGTACCAATGACCCCAACTCGGCATCGGCGCAATTCTTCATCAACGTCACTGACAACGCTTTTTTGAACCCTACCGTGATTCCGCCCGGTGACCCGGTGCCGAAGTTTGAATTCCAGGGTCAGTCCTACACCAATGTGCCGCGCGCACAACTGGTCAATGCACCGCAGCTGTTTGGCTACACCGTGTTTGGCAAGGTTATCCAGGGTATGGATGTGGTCAACAAGATCAAGGCGGTGCCCACGGGTGCCGGTGGCCCCTTCCCGACAGATGTGCCCAAAACACCTGTGCTGATCAAATCTGCAAGCCTCGTTAACTAGTTAAAACCATCATCCAAAACCACCCAAAGGAACCCATGAGCAATCCAAAAGTAGAACTCCATATCGCTGGCCACGGCGTCATCACGCTTGAGCTTGACGCCGCCAAAGCGCCCAAGACCGTGGCCAATTTTTTGAGCTACGTCAGCAAGGGCCATTACGCCAACACCGTGTTTCACCGCGTGATTCCCGGCTTTATGGTGCAGGGCGGCGGCTTTGAAGTCGGCATGAAGCAAAAGGCCACCGACGCCAACATTGAAAACGAAGCCACCAACGGCCTCAAAAACGACAAATACACCGTGGCGATGGCCCGTACCAATGAGCCACATTCGGCCAGCTCGCAGTTTTTCATCAATGCATCAAACAACGGTTTTTTGAACCACACCGCACCCAACGGTTCGGGCTGGGGCTATGCCGTGTTTGGCAAGGTGGTGTCTGGCATGGACGTGGTCGACAAGATTGAAGGCGTCAAAACCGGCAACAAAATGGGCCATGGTGATGTGCCGGTGACTGATGTGGTGATTGAAAAGGCAGTGGCACTGTAATGTCGATTGCGGAGTTAAACGCTCCGCCCGGTTGGCTTTGCGTCGACTTTATTTCCGACCTGCACCTGCACGCCAGCGAACCTGCTACCTTTCGCGCCTGGCAGAACTACATGCAGGCGACACCAGCCGGCGCCGTGTTTATTTTGGGCGATCTGTTTGAAGTGTGGGTTGGCGACGACTCACTTCAAGCCGGCAGTTTTGAATCGCAATGCGCGCAGCTCATCAGGCAGACCGCTGCACGCGTTCCGGTTTTTTTCATGCACGGAAACCGCGACTTTCTGGTGGGCAGCGGCCTGATGGCTGCCTGCAACACAAGCTTGCTGGCTGACCCGACAGTCCTGATATTTGATGACAAGCGCTGGCTGCTCTCGCACGGTGACGCCCTATGTCTTGATGATGTCGCCTACATGCAGTTTCGCCAGCAGGTGCGCAGCCCCCAGTGGCAGCAGGATTTTCTGGCCAAACCACTGGCAGAGCGCCAGGCCATTGCCCGCGCCCTGCGGCAGCAAAGTGAAGCCCGCAAGCTGTCGGGCACCGATTACGCCGATGTAGATGCGCAAGCCGCGCGGCAACTGCTTCAACAAGCCAATGCCTTGACGCTGATTCACGGCCACACCCACCAGCCCGCTGAGCATGATCTGGGTGATGGCTTGAGACGGGTCGTCCTCAGCGACTGGGATGCCGCAGCGACACCGCCGCGAGCCGAAGTTTTGCGGCTATCGGGCAGCGGTCTGCTTCGCATCAAGCTGTTGTAAGGCGGGTCCCGCCGTGTCTGAAAATAAATCGGTACCTGCTCACGCGTCGGACTACTTCCCGCATGTCGATGGCCTGCGTGCGCTTGCCGTGCTTGGCGTCATCCTTTACCACCTCAATCCGCAATGGCTACCCAGCGGCTTTGCAGGTGTAGACATCTTTTTTGTCATTTCAGGCTTCGTCGTTACCGCGTCGCTGGCCTCACGCACAAGCGAATCACTGGGCAGTTTTCTGGCCGGGTTTTACGCTCGACGCCTCACTCGAATTGTTCCGGCTTTAATCTGGGTGCTGCTGGCAAGCGTACTGATGGTGGTGCTTTTTGTGCCGCAGGGCTGGCTTACCGGGTTCTCAGAAAAAACCGCGATGTACGCGTTTTTTGGGTTCAGTAACTATTTGCTTGCCTCCAATTCTGAAGCCTATTTCACGCCACGCGCAGAGTTCAATGCCTTCACGCATACCTGGTCTCTGGGGGTTGAGGAGCAGTTTTATCTGGTGGCACCCACCTTGCTGTTCGGGTGGTTTTATGTGTCACGCAAAGTCGCCCCTCTCAAGGCTACTGGTATTGCACTGCTGCTGGCGGTGATTGCCTCGTCACTGGTTTATGCCGCATGGGCACAAAGCCACGCACCCCTGCAGGCGTTTTACTCGCTGTTCAGCCGGTTCTGGGAGCTGGCTGCAGGTGCCCTGCTGTTCCAGTTATCCCACGAGACCCGGGGCGCAAAAGCAAATGCAGGCCTGCTGCGCATCTGGACGCACAAAACCACCCAAAACGTCGCCAGCCTGTTTGGTGCAGCGCTACTGGTCTGGAGTTTTGTGGGCCTGAAGGTCAGCGCCTTCCCGTGGCCGTCGGCGCTGATACCCGTTGTGGCAGCCGTGCTGCTGATAGGTGGCGCAGGCATGGATCATCAGGGCGTGCTGGTTCGCCGACTTCTTGCCCACAGGCTCGCAGTCATTGTGGGTCTGCGTTCGTACTCGCTTTATCTGTGGCACTGGCCGGTGTTTGTGCTCATGCGGTGGACTTTTGGAATTACCGGAATCACCCAGCAACTGGCAGCTATTGCACTGACGGTGGTTTGTGCAGAGGTTTCTTACCGGTTTATCGAGCTGCCAATCAGAGGCAGCAGCTGGCTGCGATCGCGCAAGGCCTGGCTGCGCATCGTTATTTTTGTACTTGCCATCGTGGTGGCGGCGGGTGCCACCCGCGTGCTTTTCAAGGCACGGCCTTATCTTTCGATGAGCGCGGTAACGCAAAACAAGGCTGACTGGTACTCGGCCGACAAGATGACAGGCCTTGAAAAAACCCGCCTTTGCAGGGTTGAGAGAAAACAGCGGGTGATCGGCGAAGCGCGGGTTTTTGAATACCTGCCCCACGATTGCCCTGCCGCGCGCTCACCGCGCCAGCTCTTCGTGCTGGGTGACTCCCATGCCACGGCTTATTTGATGATGTTTGACCAACTGGCGGCCGAGCTGGGTGCCACGGTGAGGGTCTACACCGTTCCAGGCTGCCCCTATGTAGACCTGTTTGTACCCATGGGCAGTGGCCGCGACAAGCGCTGTATCGTCAATCCGCAGCTTGCATTAAAAGATGCGCTGGCATTGCTGCGCCCCAGCGACATTGTGTTTTTACCGTCGCTGCGCATCAAGCGCCTTACTGACCAATGGGCGCGTTTTGATGAGGCCGAAGCCTTGCAGTCCATCACGTCTGCAGACGCTGTCATCATGCGCAAGGCATCTGTTGCCGACGCAAAAGACTGGATTGAGCCACTGTCAAAAGCAGGCGCAGACATTGTTTTTGAGTTACCCAAGCCCGTTTTTCGCAGCCCGCCATTTCGCTGCTCTGACTGGTTTAATGCCAGCAATGAGGTCTGCGCTGGCGGCATGACGATTTCAAGGGCCGACATCGAGCGCTTTCGCGCGCCCAGTGTGGCGTCAATGACCGAGCTCGCAGCCCAGGGCAAAGGTATTAGCCTCTGGGACCCGCTTGCGGTGTTGTGCCCCGGCGATACGTGCCTGGCAACACTGCAGGGGCGCCCGCTGTTTTTTGATGGCGATCACGTCAGCGCATTTGGCAACCAGGCGCTGTACCCGTCCTTCAGGCGTCATATCTGCAACACACTCGCCGCCCCTGAAAAGGCAGCCCGCTGTGTGGCAGTACCGTAAGCGTCAAGCGTCGCAGCTTTACTGTCATGGCTACCGGTGACGGCTGGCTCAAGTCCAAAATAGCGCGCTTGCAAATTTGCAAGCCATGCCCAGATGTTGGGCATGTTGCCCTGGCTATACAAACTCTTTACCGCTGGTCTGGCCCGCTCGGGTCTGGGCGTCAAACCCGTTCCAGAACAACTCTGGCAGCAAACGCTGGCGAACTATCCGTTTTTAGACGCGCTCGCGGCACCTGACAAGCAGCGACTGCGCGACCTGTCTGCCCGGTTTCTGGCGCACAAAGAATTCACCGGCGCGCATGGTCTGGTGGTGACAGATGAAATGGCGGTTGCCATTGCCGCGCAGGCCTGCCTGCCAGTGCTTGACCTGGGCAAAAACGGCCTCAGGCTGTATGACGACTTCAAAGGCATTGTGATTCACCCCGGTGCCATGCTGGCACGTCGTGAAATGCGTGACGCGGCAGGCATCGTGCATTACTACAGTGAGGCGCTTTCAGGCGAAGCCATGCAGGGAGGCCCGGTCACCCTGAGCTGGCAAGATGTTGAAGCATCTGGCAGCCAGGCGGAGCTGGGCTACAACGTGGTGATTCACGAGTTTGTGCACAAAATTGACATGCGCGAAGGTTCTGCCAACGGCTGCCCGCCACTGCCGTCCCGCACGGCGCAGGCTGCCTGGCTGGCCGTGATGAAGCCGGCCTATGACAACTTCAGGCACCAGGTCGTGATGGCTGAGCGTTTTGGCGGCCTGGCAGGCACAGCAGAAAGTACGGGCACCGCCGCACCCTGGCTTAACCCCTACGGCGCCACATCGCCGGCCGAGTTTTTTGC
>JANOCP010000374.1:0-23106 GCA_031412235.1 Polaromonas sp. | reverse complement strand
CCGGTTTGAGCGTTGGCTATTGGCGCCAACAAACCCGCTGCGCACACAAAAAGGGCAAGGGTTGAAGCTTTAAAGATCTTGGGGTTTTGCATGATTTTTCCTGAAGTTGGGGAATTGGCAGACTTGCCAGCAACCTGAAGTACACACGTCGGTTGTACTTTTCATGCTGAATCCATCACGGGGCAAGCTTTGTGGTACCTGAAGCCGTACCCGCGTAAGACATGACCCTATTGCGGGCAAGCCAGTCAGCACAACTCGCCCGGTGCAAAAGCGCTGTTCAGGCAGGCGCATACCCCGCTTCTGCCAGCGCAGCCACCAAAACCTCCCGGCTCTGATTCGACTCGACCTTCACGATTTTGCTGGCCAGGTCGGTTTCAACCGTCGCGGCAGGGTCGAGCTGTTTGACAGCTTTGGTAATGGCGCCTACGCAGTGGCCACAGCTCATGTTTTTGATTTCAAATTCGGTCATGGAAAGCTCCTGAGTTGCTAAAGATGGTTCACTCTAAACCTGGCCACCATGTCAAAGTAAAGGACTATTTATTTATTCCCGTAAATCCAGCAAGGTTTTATCAAAAACTTTCTTGACCTTGCCATCATGTCAAGCCTGAGACTTGCGTCATACGTTTTTTCCACAGGTATACCCCATGAGCGCACACCCCGTATCCCCCATCCGCCTTGACTTCAGCTTCCCCGTCGAAGGCATGACTTGCGCGTCGTGCGTCGGCCGGGTTGAAAAAGCCTTGCAAGCCGTGCCCGGTGTGCAAGAGGTCAGCGTCAACCTCGCTACCGAAGTTGCCAGCATCCAGTCCGCCGCAGGCACCACTTTTGACGCCCTGCGCGCTGCGGTGGACAAGGCTGGTTATTCGGTGGGCGAACAGACATTACGGCTCAATATTGAAGGCATGACCTGCGCGTCATGTGTGGGCCGGGTTGAAAAAGCGCTGTTAAAGGTGCCGGGGGTTTTGTCAGCCGAAGTAAATCTGGCGACTGAAACCGCAACGGTTCACACCACAGGCAGGTCGGGCGACAGCGGCACGCTCAGTGCGCTACTGGCTGCGGTTGACAAGGCCGGTTATGTGGCCCGCGCGTCGCCCGAAGACGGCGCTGATAACAAAAAATCAAACAAACCCGCCAATCAATGGTGGCCGGTGGCGCTGTCTGCTGCTTTGTCCCTGCCCTTGACTTTGCCCATGTTTGGCATGTTGTTTGGTGCGCAATGGATGTTGCCCGGCTGGTTGCAACTGGCGCTGGCAACGCCTGTGCAATTCTGGCTGGGGGCGCGGTTTTACCGCTCGGCCTGGAAGGCGGTTTTGGCGCGGGCCGGCAATATGGATCTGCTGGTGGCGCTGGGTACGTCGGCGGCTTACGGGCTCAGCATTTATCAGCTGATCAAACATGGTGACCACGGCATGGCGCATTTGTATTTTGAAGCCTCTGCCGTGGTCATCACGCTGGTGCTGCTGGGTAAATGGCTTGAAACACGCGCCAAACGCCAGACAACCGAAGCCATCAGTGCGCTAAATGCACTAAAACCCGACACCGCCAGAGTCAGGCGTGATGGCGTTGACGCTGAAGTGCCGATTCACCAGGTCTTGCTGGGCGATGTGGTGGTCATCAAACCCGGCGAACGTTTGCCGGTAGATGGTGCGGTGCTGGAAGGCAGCAGCCATGTTGACGAATCGCTGATTACCGGCGAAAGCCTGCCGGTGGCCAAGGATGTGGGCGGCAAGGTGACGGGTGGGTCAGTCAATGCCGAAGGCTTGCTGGTCGTTAAAACCACCGCGATTGGCGGTGAAACGACGCTGGCGCGCATCGTGCGGCTGGTGGAATCTGCGCAGGCCAAAAAAGCGCCCATCCAGCGCCTGGTTGATGAAGTCAGCAGCGTGTTTGTACCCGTGGTGATTGGGTTGGCGCTGCTGACGGTTTTGGGCTGGGGTTTGGGCACCGGCAATTGGGAAACCGCAATTTTGAATGCCGTGGCGGTGCTGGTGATTGCCTGCCCGTGTGCGCTGGGCCTGGCCACTCCCACGGCCATCATGGTGGGCACGGGCGTAGCGGCGCGGCATGGCATTTTGATCAAGGACGCCGAGGCGCTTGAAATTGCACACCGCATCACGGTCGTCGCCTTTGATAAAACCGGCACGCTGACTGAAGGCAAACCCGAACTGGTGGCTTTTGAGGCAGCGGATGGTGAAACCAGGGCGCTGCTATCAGCCAGCGCTGCCATTCAGTCAGGCAGTGAGCACCCGCTTGCCACAGCCGTTCTGGACGCCGCCCAGCGCGAAAAAGCACCCAAACTGGATGCCAGCAAGATAAGGGCGGTTGCCGGGCGCGGCATGGCGGCCACAGTTGAAGGCCGAAATTTGCGGCTGGGCAGCACGCGCTGGATGGATGAATTAAAAGTTGATTTAAGTGGTTTAAAAGCAAAAGCCGACGTGTTGCAGGCAGAAGGCCGCACCGTGTCGTGGCTGGCTGATGTAACGGAGGCTCCGGTTTTAAAAGGCCTGCTAGCCTTTGGCGACACCATCAAACCCACGGCAAAACAGGCCATTAGCCGACTCACTGCTCATGGCATTCGTTCAGTGCTGGTCACGGGCGACAACAAGGGCAGCGCGCAGGCCGTTGGCAGCCTGATGGGCATCACTGAAATTCGCTCTGAAGTCTTGCCTGAAGACAAGGCGCGCATCGTGGCTGAACTCAAGGCCAACGGTACAAAAGGCGGGGTGGTGGTCGCCATGGTCGGTGACGGCATCAATGACGCACCCGCGCTGGCCGCTGCCGATGTGGGCATCGCCATGTCAACCGGCACTGACGTGGCCATGAGCGCAGCAGGCATCACGCTGATGCGCGGCAACCCGGCGCTGGTGACGGATGCGATTGATATTTCACGCCGCACTTACGCCAAAATCCGGCAAAACCTGTTTTGGGCTTTTGTATATAACCTGGTGGGCATACCGCTGGCAGCCTTTGGTCTGCTCAGCCCCATGATTGCCGGTGCGGCCATGGCTTTAAGCAGTGTCAGCGTGGTCAGCAACGCCTTGCTGCTGCGACGCTGGAAAGGAAGTGAAAAATGACAAGCGCGTCAACAAGCGAGCATTTCAATATTGGCGAAGCCGCCCGCCGCTCCGGCGTCTCGGCCAAAATGGTGCGGCACTACGAGTCGCTGGGACTGCTGCCCATCATCCACCGCACCGATTCAGGTTATCGCCAGTACACCGACAAGGAGGTTCATACACTTCGCTTTATCAAACGCTCGCGCAGCCTGGGTTTTAGCATGATTGAGATCACCGGGTTGCTCAAACTCTGGCAAAACCAGCAGCGCTCCAGCCTGGATGTGCGCAACATCGCCGTCAAACATGTAGAAGACCTGAACCAGCGCATCAATGAAATGCTGGCCATGAAACGCACGCTGGAACACCTGGTTAACTGTTGCCACGGTAATGAGCGGCCTGATTGCCCAATTCTGGATGAACTGGGCCACCTGGACGATAAGGTGGACAATAATGCACCCGCACCCTGAACTTTTGCGGTTTTAAACTGTCATTCACCCCTATGCGTTATCTGTTTGTCATCATCATGATTGCCCTGCTGCCCTTGCGCGGCTGGGCCGGGCATGTGATGGCGGTGGATATGGCCGGGCAGCAAATTGCGGCAGCACAACAGGCCGTAACGAATCTCGCAGAAAAAAACAGCGGCACCGCCATGCCGGCAGACTGCCCAATGCTGGACCAAGCTGACGCTGATGATTCAGCCGGTTCAAACGCAAATTGCAGCTGCGACACTTGCGAGCTTTGCCTGGCGCTGGTTTCAGTGAAAGACACAGGCTTGCTGGCATTCACTTTCACACCCTACACCACACCGCAGGCCGCCAGCGCCGGATTCAGCAGCGCAGACCGCGCAACCCGCCTGAAACCACCGATTTCCTGATCTCCACACCCGAAGTGCGTCCGCAACAGGCTGTAACCGAGCCACTGGACGCTTTTTTGAAGGGGTCAATCACTTGGTCCCGCTGTTTTGGAGACTGGAATGCATCTATTTTTTAGACCCTGGTTATGCGCTTTTTTACTGACTGCGGCCAGCGCGCACGCTGGCCCCATGGGGTTTAAGGGCAGCACTATGGCTATGGGCGACCTGGGTCCCAACTGGAAAGAAGCCTGGGTTAATTACGCCCTGACACCACGCGACGCCGTTGGCGCCGGTTTTTTGAGCATGCGTTCTGACGATAAAAAGCTGACACGTGAGCTTGCAGAGCTGACTTACACCCGCCTGCTGCACCGTATCAATGGCGAACATTCGCAGGCCAACTTCTGGTTTCTGGCTGGCGCAGGCAATTTGACGGGTAACGACTTTGGCGGCAGCAAAGCCATGCTGGCCCCCGGTGTGTCTGCTGACTATGAAACCACGCGCTTTTATATTTCGGCAACGGCGCGGCTTTACCGCGCGCCGGGCGTGAATCATGACTTTGTATCCGCACGTAGCGGTTTTTCGTTTTACGAGGTGGATTACGACGAAGTCCAGCCCTGGTTCATTCTGGAAGCGCGGCGCATGCGCGGCCTGTCAGAAAAAACTGAGGTCACGCCCATGCTGCGGCTGATTCACAAGCGCTACTTTGTGGAGCTGGGTGTCAACACCGACAAGCAGGCGCGGTTTAACTTTATGTACATCTTTTGACCTCATTTATCTCCTCATTTATTCAATAATTCAACATTGGAAGAAGCAACATCATGAAATCAATCAAATCGTTCTCTACTACCAAATTCATAGCTGCCTGTGCCGGTATTACCTGGGCAGCGGGCATATTCAGCCCTGTTTTTGCGGCTGAAAGCGTCAAGGTCAGCGTTAACGGCATGGTTTGCGCGTTTTGCGCCCAGGGCATTGAAAAAGGCCTGATGTCCATGCCGGCTGCGAAGGTGGTGTTTGTCGATTTGAAGAAGAAAATCGTCGCCATTGAAGCCAAAGACGGCCAAAAGCTCGACAACAAAAAAATCACAGCCGAAATTACAGATGCGGGTTATGACGTCGTCAAGCTGGAGACAGTGCAGATGTCTGTGGCCGACATAAAAGCCGCCGTCAAGACCCAAAAATGAGCCAGCCCCAGCAAACCCTGGAGGCCGATCCATGGACCGCCCGGCTGGCGTTTTTAGCGCTTTTTTCAAGCTCAGGTACGCTGATTTGCTGCGCCCTGCCCGCCGTGCTGGTGGCGCTGGGCGCAGGCGCGGCGCTGTCCGGTCTGGTGTCTGCCGTGCCGGGCCTGGTCTGGGTCAGTGAGTACAAAGAAGCGGTATTTGCCTTTGCTGGCCTGATGCTGGCTGCCAGCGGCGTGCTGCAATGGAGAAACCGCTTTGCTCCCTGCCCGATTGACCCCGCGCTGCGGCAAGCCTGCCTGCGCACCCGCAAAACCTCGGCACGGGTTTACCTGGCGAGCGTGGTGCTATTTGTGGTGGGTGCCTGGTTTGCGTTTGTACAGCCGCTATTTTTTTAATAGCTATCTATAGCCGTAATCATTGGGCTGTGGGCACCTTTTATGCTCAAAACAGCTGTTTTTGACTTACACGGGCCTGGCCCGTGCTATGGTTACCATCATGCCTAAAACCATCCGTTACACCTTGCTGTCGCTGCGCGACCTGGCCGTATCTGTCGGCCCCTTTATCTTGCTGGCCATCACGCTGCTGGTGCTGGCCTATTGGTGGCTTGACCCGAACCCGCCCAAGCGCGTGACGCTGGCTACCGGCCCGGCGCAAAGTGCCTATGAAGAGTTTGGCAAACGCTATGCCAAAGCGCTCGCGGCTGACGGCATTGAAGTGGTTCTGGTGCCTTCTGAAGGCTCGGCCGCCAACCTGCAGCTGCTGCGTGAGGGCAAGGTTGACCTCGGCTTTGTGCAGGGCGGTACCAGCGACTACACCGATGCAGACGGAGAAAAACTCTCGTCATTGGGCAGCCTGTTTGTCGAACCGGTATGGCTGTTTTACCGCGAAGAATCGGCACGCAAGGTGACCGCCACGGCGACGCTTTCAGCCATGACCCAGTTGCAAGGTCTCAAAATCAATATGGGCACACCCGGCAGCGGCGTTCCCAGCCTAATGACCAAGCTGCTGGACAGCAACCGAATTGACCCGGCCAGCCTGCAAATATCAAAACTTGAGCAAACCCCGGCCACCGTGGCGTTTTTGGGGGGTGAGCTCGATGCGATTGTGTTTGCGTCAGCACCCGAGTCGCTGATGGTGCAAATGCTGCTGCAGACACCCGGCGTCAAGCTCATGAACTTTGCGCAAAGCGAAGCGTATTCGCGCCGTTTTGCGTTTTTAAGCCCGACGCGGTTGCCGCGCGGCGTGGTTGACCTGGCGGGCAATGTGCCGCCTGAAGACGTGCGGCTGGTAGCCCCCACCACTGCGCTGATTACCCGCAACACCACGCACCCGGCGCTGCTGCAGCTGTTTGCGCAGGCAGGGACGCAAATTCAGGGGGCTGCAGGATGGTTCAAAAAGGCGCGCGAGTACCCCAATATTGAAAACAACGAACTTCCGATGGCCAAAGAGGCAGAACGGGCCATCAAAAACGGTGCGCCGCTGCTGCAGCGTTACCTGAATTTCTGGGTCGCCAACCTGATTGAGCGCATGTGGCTGGTGATGGGTATCATCGTGGCGATTTTGTTGCCGCTGTCGCGCATTGTTCCGCCGCTGTATGCCTTCAGGGTGCGTTCTCGCATCTTCCGGTGGTACGGCCAGTTGCGCAATATCGAGGTGCGCATTGAAAACGAAGACAACCATGTGTTGCTGCAAGAGCTGAACGAACTTGAAAGCCATGCAGAAAAAATAACAGTGCCCCTGTCTTACACCGACGAGCTTTATGCGCTGCGCAGCAATATCAATCTGGTGCGCAAAAAGCTGCTTCGCACGGATGCACCGGCAGCACAGGCAGCCTGAGGCCTAGAAGTCGCTGCCGCGGTCCACACTGTTGCGCATGGCAGTGCGTGCGACAGAGTCGAGCGCACCAGCCACCACGCCCTGCTGACTGACCACCTTGACCAGGTCCTGCAGGAGCAGGTATTGCAGCAGCGGGCCCGTCATGGAATGGGTACGACCGCCTTCGCTGGTGAACATGTACAGCGTGTTGTAAGGGCTGATCCAGGTGAGCTGGGCGCGTAGCCATTGCCCGTCCTGCAGCAGCTCTACCCAGGCCCCCATGCGCAACTCGACACTTGCCTGGCCACGCTGCTCGCCAGCTGCTGGATTTGCGGCACCTTTTGGCAGCGGCTTGGTAGCTTCAAAACCGGGTTTGGTGTTCGCGCCCAAGTCGTCCATGAATCCAGAATTGCGGGCCTCGGCCGGGGCAAGCCAGGGCTTGTTATGGTTCGACTCATCATGCGCATCAAACGCGTCTTCAAGCTCCTGGCGGCTTCTAGCCTTGGGTGCTACCACGACGGGCGCAGCCGTCAGTACTGCACGATGAATATCCATGAGTTCATCGAAAAAACCTTTTGACTCGGCCAGTGGAAAATCAATCGACAGCAGGCCGGAGCGTATGCCTTCCAGCATGCCAGGGATAATTTTGACCAGCCGCTTGCGGTGGCGCGAGGTCTGGGCAGTATCCAGGCTCCAGAGCACCTCGCCCAGCACGAGGCTGAACTCGGCCTTCTGGTAGCCGATGCCGCCGTGCTCGCCCAGCAGGCGCTCTTTGGCCATCACCTGCGCCCACGGGCCAGTCAGAAAAGCCGCAACCACCCGGTTACCGCTGACAAAATCGGGGCGGGTACGGATTTCGGCGGCTATTTTGGTGGCCAGGAGGTTGCGCTGCTCGGCCTGCAAAAGAGCCTGTACGGCGCGCTTTTGCGCCTCCGCGCGACCAGAACTGCGCAGTTCCTGGCTGGTTTCAAAAGTTTTGAGAAGCGTTGCGAAATGCTGGGCGTCACTGGCGTGTTCTTCAGTGAGCAGCGCGCCAACGTCCTGCAGGTCCTCCATGAAATCGGCGAAACCTGCCGCGCTTTCACTGGAATACGCCAGGCTTTTGGCGGTAATGGTTTCAAGCAGACGCCGGGCAGGATGCGCCTTGTCGCTGAAAAAGCGGGGGTCGCTCACGCCGAGTCGCAAAAAGGCGGGCTCGGCATTGGCGATGAGCTCGCGCACGGGCTCCAGCAATCTGGGGTCATTCGCAATTTGCTCGATCATCAACCCTACGACCTCAATCGCCAGGGACTGGCCCAGGCTCTTGGCTTCGGTCTTGAGTTGGGCCCGCAATTGGGCCAGCGGCACAGGCAAAGAGACGCGGGCCCTTTTTGCCCGGCTTGACGCAATGCCTTTTTCCTTAAGCTCAGCCAATACCTCCATCGCTGCGGGCACCGTATGAGAGAACTCCTGGTGCGTTTCCTGATCAAAATCAGACGGAAGAAATTCGTTCTTGAAAGAGTCGTCATAGTCACCAACCAGCAGGCGGTGCAGGTGATCCAGCGTCAACAGAGCTGCACCGCTTGCCTGCTTACCCGCCGAAGCGCCACCACCACCACCACCACCACCACCACCACCACCGCCACCACCGCCACCAGATCCGCCCGCCGAAGCCGACGAGTCCAGGTCAGTCTCTGCGTCCTGTCGCTGGTAGGCCGCCCGTCTGGCGGCGTTGTCTGCCGTGGATGGAATCACACCATAGGCAGCGGGTGAAATGCCTAGCTGAACCAGCTGTTCATTGAGCGATACATAAAGGGATTGAAGTTCCTTGCCAAAAAGGCTCGCCCCATGCATCAGCCAGCGCGAGCGGGCCGCTTCGTCAGCGGGCAATTCATGCAGCACCTTGAACAATGCCTGGGACAGCACCTCAGGGCGCAGCGGGTTCTGGTCGGCCTTGACCAACTTGTGGCCCTGGGCCATGCTCATGCGGGCAGAAAACGAGGCCAGCCCCGCCTCACAGGTCATCGACACAATTTGTAGAAGGCGCGCACTGTCCACAGTTTCCTGGACCTGGTTGTCGCCCATCAGCTCGAGGTCGTCAAAGCTCAATGACGAGAGGGAACGGCTGACCTTCTCTGCTTTTTGTGCTCCTGCGGGCCGGGTGTCATCGGCAACCGCATTCGTCAGCCCGAGCGTGAAGCCCTGCTCAATCGCCGACTGGTTCTTTTTGAGTGCAGCGATGGCGTCCTGAATCAGATGCTTTTCAAAATTTCCGGAGACCACCATAGAGCGGTCATACAGCGCATCTGCCAGCTTGGTGCACCACCGGTCGATAAGCAAGGAACTTTGCCTGAAGGCCTCATTCAGGCAGGCCTCGTAGGCGGCTCCAGGAGATTCGGGGGATGCTTCTTGCGATGTACTCATAGTGCTGCCTAGTGTCACTCAATAGATGGCCGCTTGCAAATACCAGCACGCCCCTGAAAAAGCGGCGTGCTAAAGGCCAAGCGCCTTCCAGCCCTTGTGTCCCAGCGCCTCAAGCGTGGCGATGTTCTGCTCAAAAATCGCCTCGGCTTCAGGAAAGGCCTCTACCGCCCGCTCAACACTTGCCTCGCGTAATAAATGCAATATAGCGAACGGCGCGCGGTTGGTGAAGTTGCTAATGTCGTCTGGCTCAGTACCGTCAAACTGAAACTGCGGGTGAAAGCTGGCCAGCTGGATGACCCCCTCAAGTTCATGCTCATCAACCACACCGTCAGCAACTTCAAGAAAATCATTGAAGTCAAGAAAGTCTGAAAACAACGTCGGGTGAATCAACAGCGTCGTGTCAATGTCTTCCGCAGGCGTGGCCACAAGCAAATCGAGCTCACGGTCAAGCTCTTCCAGCAGATCATCAGCATGCCGCGCCTTGCTCACCACCAGCCGAACCTGGTTTTTAACGTATACAGCTTTGGCGAACGGACACAGGTTAAGGCCGATCACGGCTTTTTCGAGCCAGTGTTTGGTTTTTTGCAGGACTTGTTCGTCGGTCATTACCATCTGCAACGCTCCTGCGCGTCCCCGATATGCAAACAGGGGCCGTGGAACCGGCTTTGCCGGGCCACAGGCGCAGCGGCCCCCTCGGGGGGCAGATGGTTTTTGGGGTCAGAGTCCAAATTCGCCAAGCCAGGGGCTTGCCCGAAGGGTGCAGTGCTCCGCACCGCAGCGAAATTGGCGTCTGACTCCAATAACCAGTGTGGGGGCACTATTTCAATGCCTTGTAACGCATGCGTTTCGGCTTGGCACCCTCTTCGCCAAGGCGCTTCTTCTTGTCAGCTTCATATTCCTGATAGTTACCATCAAAGAAGGTCCACTGGCTATCACCTTCGGCCGCAAGGATGTGCGTGGCGATGCGGTCAAGAAACCAGCGGTCATGGCTAATCACCATCACTGAGCCGGCAAACTCAAGCAGCGCGTCTTCAAGCGCACGCAGGGTTTCAACGTCCAGATCGTTTGACGGCTCATCAAGCATCAGCACGTTGCCGCCAGCAATCAGTGTTTTTGCCAAATGCAAACGTCCGCGCTCACCGCCCGACAGCGTGCCGACGCGTTTTTGCTGGTCACCGCCGTTGAAGTTGAAGCGCCCTGCGTAAGCACGGCTCGGCATCTGGAATTTGCCGACATTGAGGATGTCCAGACCGCCCGAGATATCTTCCCAGACGGTTTTTTCATTCGCCAGGTCATCACGGTTCTGGTCTACAAAGGCCATGCGCACTGTCGCGCCCTTGATGACTTCACCGCTGTCTGGCAGTTCCTTGCCGGCAATGAGTTTGAACAGCGTCGATTTACCGGCACCGTTGGGGCCAATGATGCCGACGATGGCACCTGCGGGGATGGTGAAGCTCAGGTTGTCAATCAACACACGGTCGCCAAACGACTTGGTGACATTGTGGAATTCAATCACCTGATGGCCCAGGCGCTCGGCCACGGGGATAAATATCTCGTTGGTTTCAACACGCTTTTGATATTCAAAATCGCTCAGTTCCTCAAAGCGGGCCAGTCGTGACTTGCTCTTGGCTTGACGCGCCTTGGGGTTCTGGCGTGACCATTCGAGTTCTTTCTTCAGGGCTTTGGCACGGGCTTCCTCGCCTTTTTGCTCGGTTGCCAGACGCTCGCCTTTTTGCTCCAGCCAGCTGCTGTAGTTGCCCTTCCACGGAATACCGTGGCCGCGGTCAAGCTCCAGAATCCATTCAGCGGCGTTGTCCAGAAAGTAGCGGTCATGGGTGATGGCGACTACGGTGCCTGAAAAGCGTTGCAAAAACTGCTCAAGCCAGTCGACAGACTCAGCGTCAAGGTGATTGGTGGGTTCGTCAAGCAACAGCATGTCAGGCTTGGACAGCAGCATGCGGCAAAGTGCAACGCGACGTTTTTCACCGCCTGAGAGCACGCTGATTTTGGCATCCCACGGCGGCAGGCGCAGCGCATCGGCGGCGATCTCAAGCTGGTGCTCTGAGTCAGTACCTGCGGTCGCAATGATGGCTTCAAGCCGAGCCTGCTCTGCAGCCAGCGCGTCAAAATCAGCGTCTTCCTCACCGTAGGCCGCGTAAACGGCTTCGAGCTGACCCTTGGCGGCAAACACCGCGCCCATGCCGTCTTCAACGCTTTCGCGCACGGTGTGCGCGTCGTTGAGCTTGGGTTCCTGCGGCAGATAACCAATGTTCAGACCCGGCATCGGGGTTGCTTCGCCCTCGATTTCCTTGTCAAGACCGGCCATGATCTTGAGCAGCGTGGACTTGCCCGAGCCGTTCACGCCCAGCATGCCGATCTTGGCGCCGGGGAAGAAACTGAGCGAAACGTCTTTGAGAATGTGGCGTTTGGGCGGCACAATTTTGCCGACCTTGTTCATGGTGAATACGTACTGAGCCATCAGGATTGATCTCTAAAAAATGGGAAAACAGGGCATGAGCGGCACTGCACAAACTCGGCGAAGCATCAGGGCGCTGCCGGCTGCAATTTTTACCGTTAACTCGCTATTATCGTTCCGTGAGACAATCCGTAGGTTGCTGGCTCCAGTTACCCGCGACATTTGGGCACATTTCTGATTTGCTTCCCAGGCAAATAACGTCATGTTTTTCTAGCCCGATCTTTTGACCCCATCTGCCTATCACTGGCGGGTTGCTTCTAAACCAAAGCACCCAACAGGCCGATCAAAAAGCGCTATCTGGCGCAAAACCATGACATTTGAAGAATTGAATCTGGCTCCGGCCATTCTTAAAGCCGTGCTTGAGCAAGGCTACGACACCCCTACCCCCATTCAGACCCAGGCAATTCCTGCCGTTTTGGCTGGTGGCGACCTTTTGGGCGGCGCCCAGACCGGTACCGGTAAAACCGCAGCATTCGTGCTGCCCATGCTGCAGCGCCTGAGTACTGAACCCCGCCTGACCAACCGCCGCGGCGTCAACGCCGTGCGATGCCTCATCATGACGCCAACCCGCGAACTGGCTGCGCAGGTTGAAGAAAGCGTACGCGTTTACGGCAAATACCTTGAGTTGACTTCGATGGTCATGTTTGGCGGTGTTGGCATGGGCGCGCAAATTGAGAAGCTGCGCCGTGGCGTGGACATTCTGGTCGCCACACCCGGCCGCCTGCTAGACCATGCTGGACAGGGCACGCTGGATTTGAGCCAGGTGCAAATCCTGGTGCTCGATGAAGCCGACCGCATGCTGGACATGGGTTTTATCCATGACATCAAGAAGGTGCTGGCGCTCGTTCCCAAGCAAAAGCAGGTACTGCTGTTTTCAGCAACCTTCAGCGACGAAATCCGCGACCTGGCCAACGGCCTGCTGCGCGACCCGCTGCATATTCAGGTTACGCCGCGCAACACCACGGTGCAGCGCATCACGCAGACCATTCACCCGGTGGGCCGCGGCAAGAAAAAAGCCCTGCTGACGCACATCATCAACGAGCATAACTGGAGCCAGGTTCTGGTCTTCACGCGTACAAAATTCGGCGCCAACAATGTCGCTGAACATTTGACCAAGAACGGTATTGAAGCGCTGGCACTGCACGGCAACAAGAGCCAGACCGCACGTACCCAAGCGCTGCAGGGCTTTAAAGACGGCACGATTCGCGCACTGGTCGCCACCGATATCGCTGCGCGCGGTATTGATATTGACGAGTTGCCGCACGTGGTGAACTACGAAATCCCAAACGTCAGCGAAGACTATGTTCACCGCATTGGCCGTACGGGCCGAGCTGGTAACAGTGGCGAAGCGGTCAGCCTGGTTTGCCTGGACGAAGAAGGCTTCATGCAAGACATCGAGCGCTTTACCAAACAGAACATTGAAAAAATCATCGTACCTGGCTTTGAAGCCGAAGCCGGCGAGCGCGCCGAGCCGCTGGCCATGGGTCGCCAGACGATTTGGGGCGGGTTGGGCAAGCCGCCAAGCCGCGACGTGATGCAGGCCGCAGCCAAGGCCGCACGCAGCGAAATGATGACGCGCATCCGTGACAGCAAGGGCGCACAGCCTGCGCGTGGTGCTGGCGGTGGCGGTGGCAATCGCGGTAACAACGGCGGTGGCGGCAGCAATGGCGGCGGTGCTGGTGGTGGAAGAGGCCGTTCACCTGCGGAAGCTGGTAACGGTGGTGGCGGATTTGGACGCGGTCCACGCACACCCAACCCTGGCCAGCCACGTCAAAACTCGGGCTACGGCCAGGGTAATGGTCAGGGCCAGCCACGGCAAGCCCCTGCACCGCGCCAGCGCGACCCGCAAGCGCCGCGTGAATACGGCGAGCAGCAGCGCCAGGACCCGCGCGGCCCGCGCGTAGACCTGGGCCAGGACCAGCGTAATGACTTTGACGAACGCCAACCTACAAGCCATGTTTCAGCAGGCTTTCCATCATCCGGTCTGCCCACGCGCGGTGGCGGCGGTGGTGGCCGGGGCGGCAATCGTGGTGGTGGTGGTGGCGGAAACTTCGGCGGTGGCGGCCCGCGCACTGGTGGCGGCGGTGGGGGTACAGGTGGCGGCGGACGCAGCGGCGGGCCGCGCCGTACCGGTGGCGGTTCATACGGCGGCAGGTAATTTCATTTTCGTTTTCATTTCCATTTCAAAGCGATATGCTGTGGCTCGCCTGGCGTATCAGGGCACTGCCCCCGGCGTCGCGCCTAATGTTGCATTGAAGTTGAAGCGGAACAAAAACAGGGCTCTCAGAGCCCTTTTTAACGTCTTTTAGGCCTGTAGCCCATTATTTTCGGGTACCTGTAGCTATTACATTTATAGCAAAATCCCGCCAAGCATCATGCTGGATGTCAAGCTGCAGCGATCCACACAGGCGCCACCGGCAAACATCTGTGTATGGCCGGAAATGCTCTTCAGGCTATTTTCAGCAGCGGAGCTGGCTGGCTTAGCCTGGGCAAATCGCGGCGCGATGCAAGCACCGCTTCAATGTCATTGCGGGCACCGTCTATCAATTTCTGGATCGCTTTTTCGGCCCGGTCCGGGTCGTGCGCAATCACGGCATCAAGCACTTCCCGGTGCATGGGCAGTGACGTCAGGGGTCCATTTTTCCGGCGCGTTGAAATCTCAAAGCTGGTCCGCAGCAACGCACCAAGTGCCTTGCTCATCTGCACCAGCATGCGGTTGCGGGACGCTCGCAACAAACCCTGGTGAAACCGCAGGTCGAAGGTCACATAGTCGCCGCCCTCTTCCACCGCCCGCTTCATGCCTGCAAAGGCAAGTTCTACTTCAGCAATGTCCTGCTCTGTTGCACGGATGGCTGCCAGGCGCAAGGCCGCAGGCTCCACCACGCGACGTAAATCCTGCAAGTCACGCAAAAATTCGGGCGTCAGGCCGGCCTTTGACTGCCAGATGATGACATCGGGATCAAACCAGTTCCAGTGGTCTTCGGACAGCACGCGCGTACCTACCTTGGGGCCAGTGGTAATCAGGCCTTTGGCAATCAATGACTTGACTGCCTCCCTCACCACAGTTCGGCTCACGCCAAGCTCCTGGCACAGCATGGGTTCAGGTGGCATAGAAGTGCCCGTGGCATAGCGACCCGCAACGATGGCTTCACCGAGGTGGTCTACGGTATTACCGTGAACGTTCTTGATCATGGTCAGGCGTTCATCAACCGCGTATAAAAAGCGTGACAAGCGGATCAGGGCCAACCTGGCAGCTCCAGTGGCCGTGTATGGCAGGATCAAAGACGGCACCCTCGGGAAGGGTGTCGGCTGAATAAAAATGTTCACCGGGCTTGAACACGCGCGACACTTCACCCTGCAGGCCAATTTCCATCTGGCCGCCAAGGATGAACACCCACTGCACGTGCGGCGAGCAATGAAACTGGCTGCGAAAGCCGACCGGGCTATGGCGCAGCTGGTAGCCACCTGACGGCATCAGGGCCGACAACATGGATTGCGCTGATCCCTCGGGCAAGGCAAGGGACTCATCCCTGAATTTGGCCCGGCCATCGGTATCTGTGAAAAGAATCACTTTATTGAAAACAGTCACGTCGTGCTCCGGTCGTGTAATTGAATCACCAGGGTGTTGATGCGCTAAAAATCAGTGCAATGAGCTCATGCCATTTCCGTGCCCGTCGGAGCTTCGGACGGCGCACCGCCGAAGTCCAGCTGCACCTTCATGGCCCGGCCCTTGTCGCCGGCGAGGGTGAAGGCCTCACTGGCCTTGTCGAAGGCAAGAATGTCAGAGATCACTGGTCGGCCGTCGATAAGCCGCTGATTGAGAAAACTCACCGCGACGGGAAATTCTGAATGAAAGCGGAAGGTTCCGCGCAGGTCGATTTCCTTGCCCACAAGCGTATTCATTGGCAATGAGATATTGCCGCCCAGGCCAATAGCCACGATCACGCCGCGTGGTGCCACCACATCAAGCCCGCCGAGAAGCGCGCGTTCGTTACCCGAGGCTTCGAACATCACGTCAAAATAGCCTTTTCCGGCGGCATAAGGCATCAAGCCGTCAGGCTCCTTCATGAGATTGATGGTTTTGTCTGCGCCCATTTTGAAAGCGCAAGCCAGTGGCAGTTCAGCAATATCCACTGCCACAATCTCGGCGGCGCCAGCGCGGCGCAGGCCCGCTATCAGCAAGGCCCCAATCGGGCCGCAACCCGTGACCAACACGCGTTTGCCAAAGACCGTACCAGCTCGGCTGATGGCGTGAAGCCCGACTGACAGGGGCTCTGCCAGCGCGGCCTCTGTCAGAGGCAAATCATCGGCCACCAGATGTGCCTGCGATGAGTCGATCACAAGCATTTCGCGAAACGCACCCTGCACGTGCGGAAACCGCATTGCGCTGCCATAAAACCGCATGTCCAGGCAATGGTTGTGTTGCCCCAGCTGGCAAAATTTGCACAGCCCGCAGGGCCGCGACGGGGACACCGCAATGCGCTGGCCGCGCTGGTATCCGGTGACGCCACTGCCGACTTCACTGACGATGCCCGACACCTCATGGCCCAGCACCATGGGCTCCTTGATACGCACGGCACCAAAGCCACCATGCTGAAAGTAATGCAGGTCAGAGCCGCAGATTCCGCCGAAAGCAACGCGAACGCGCAATTGCTGCGGCCCCAGAGGCTCTACAGCCTGCGAGTCAAAGCGCAAGTCCAGGGGTGCATGGCAAACAATGGCACGCATGCGTACTCCAGTCAAAGTGTGGCGGTCACGCCGCCGTCTACATACAGAACATGGCCATTGACAAAATTTGATGCGTCGCTGGCCAGAAACACTGCCGCACCACCCAGCTCGGCAACCTCGCCCCAGCGCCGGCTTGGCGTGCGGCCGGTTAGCCAGGTACTGAAGCTCTCATCAGCCACAAGCTTTTCGGTGAGCTCGGTCTTGAAGTAGCCCGGGCCCAGGCCGTTGACCTGCAGACCATGCGGACCCCAGTCGATGGCCATGCCCTTGGTTAGCATTTTTACGGCACCCTTGCTGGCCATGTAGGGTGCTATGTTGGGTCTGCCCAACTCGCTTTGCACAGAGCAGATATTGATAATCTTGCCGCGCCCGCGACCAATCATCTTGCGTGCCACTGCCTGGCCCACCAGAAACACGCTATCGACGTTGGTACGCATGAGCCGGTGCCAGTCATCAACAGCGAAATCCTGAAGTGGTGCGCGTAGCTGCATGCCGGCGTTATTGACCAGTATCTCAAGCGGCGCTATCGACGATTCAATGTCGTCGATGGCCGCCTGCACTGCGGACGCCTGTGTCACGTCGAAGCTGCTCGTATGCACTGACAGACCTTCAGCGCGCAGCACCGCACCCGCCTGCTCAAGCTTGGCCACATCGCGCCCGTTTAGCACCAATGTCGCCCCGGCTTCGCCCAAGGCGCGTGCCAGTGCAAAACCAATGCCTGCTGACGAACCTGTAACCAGCGCCAGCCGGCCATCGAGCCTGAAAGAGTTTGCAGCCATGGCCGTCTACCCGAGCCGGGCGCCAGTAGCATCGTCGAAAAGGTGCGCCTTGCCGGAATCAATCTCAAGATGGATCACGTCGTCGGGTTGCGCAGTGGTGCGGCCATGCATGACCACCACCACGCGCGAACTGCCCACTTCAAGCAACAACTCGGTCTCGGCACCTGTGGGCTCCACCACAATCACCTTCGCCGGAATGCCGATTCCCGCAGCTGATACCCTGATGTCAGTGGGCCGCACGCCATACGCAACGGCCTGGCCATCAACGGCCTGCGCCACTGCATTTGCGGGCCAGTTGTGACCTTGCGCTTCTACCCAGGTACGGCCATCGGCCACGCGTAGCGTCCCCTTCAAAACATTCATGGATGGGGAGCCGATAAATTGCGCGACAAACAGGTTACCCGGATGGTCGAACAACTCCAGCGGCGTACCGATTTGCTCGATGATGCCGTCGTGCATGACCACAATGCGGTCGGCCATCGTCATGGCTTCGATCTGGTCGTGAGTAACATACACCGTTGTCGTTTTCAGGCGCTGGTGCAAAGCCTTGATCTCGGCGCGCATGGCAACGCGCAGTTTGGCATCGAGGTTGGAGAGTGGCTCGTCAAACAAAAATACCTTCGGGTCGCGCACAATGGCACGGCCCATGGCCACGCGCTGGCGTTGGCCACCCGAAAGCTCGCGCGGATAGCGGTCGAGCAGTGGGCCGAGGTTGAGAATGCTGGCTGCATCGCCCACGCGCTTGTTGGTGATCTCTGTACTGGCTTTGCGCAGCTTCAGGCTGAAAGCCATGTTGTCACGCACCGTCATATGCGGGTACAAAGCGTAGCTTTGAAAGACCATGGCGATATCGCGGTCCTTGGAGTCAAGATCATTGATGACCTTGTTATCGATGGCAATCTCGCCACCGCTGATGTCTTCCAGACCTGCCAGCATGCGCAGCAAGGTGGACTTGCCGCAACCTGATGGCCCCACCAGCACGACGAATTCTCCGTCAGTGATCTCAAAGCTGATGCCATGAATGATCTTGACCTTGCCAAAGTTTTTTTCGATATTGTTGAACGATACGGATGCCATATTTATTTTCTCGTTAGTTTTCCGCTACAGACGGCGCCGGGCCGCCCCACGCCGGCTGAGCCCACTTTGGGGGGCAGTGCAGTACACGAAGTGACAAGCGTGGGGGCCATATTTCTAGCTCTTGACTGCGCCTGCGGTCAAACCAGACACCATATAGCGCTTGAACACGTAGTAGATGGCTGCGGGTGGCAAGGCATAAATGAACCCTGTAGCCATCAACAGCTCCCAGGGCGAATCATCAGCGGCAAGAAAATTTCCGAGTGCCACTGCCAGTGGCAGGTCGGTCTCTTTGGACAGCAGCAAAAATCCGTACAGGTACTCATTCCAGGCCAGCAGCAAGGCGTAGGTTCCCACAGCTACCAGTGAGGGCACCATCAGCGGTACGTACACCAGCCAGAACAGCTGAAGCGGACTCGCGCCATCGATTCGAGCCGCCTCATCGAGCTCCCAGGGCAGCTTGTCTGACGCCTGCTTGAGTACCCATATGCAATAAGGCGAAGCGATGGTGACCATGGCCAGTATGAGGGACCAGCGGTTGTTGAGCAGGCCGTAGTTGGCCATCGTTTTGTACATCGGCACAGCCAGGAACGCCGCCGGGATGAAATAGGTGACCAAGGCCATATTCATCACAGTACGGCCGCCGCGAACCTTCAGGCGGCTGATTGCAAAAGCCGCTGTTGTCGCCACAAATAGAGTGATCACTCCGGTAGCCACAGCAATCATCAGCGAGTTGCCCAACTGCTGCCAGAAATGGTTCAGATAAAAGTGCTTTTGCCCGAATACGAACTCAAAGTTCTGCAGCGTCGGATTTTTGGGCCAAAGCTGACCTGATGTGGCCTTGTCTCGTTGCGAGATGGCGAAAAGAAACAGGTGATAAACCGGAATCATGGTCCATATGACCACCGGAATACCCACAAGCAGCAATTGCGCCTCGATACTGACCCGGCGCAGCGACCAGCCTTTTCTCATTTTGACAACCTCTTCATCATGACGTACACGAGTGGCAGCATAAAGGGCAGCGCCACAACAATACTGGCCATGGCAAGCTCTATCTGGTCCAGCCTCAGGTACCGAATACCAAGCGTCGCCAGTACATGGGTCAGGTCAGCCGGCCCGCCGCCTGTGAGCAAATAAACGCTGTTGAAATCGCCCAGCGTGAAAATCATCGACAGCAAAGTTGAGGTCAGATAGAGGCCCTTCATGGAAGGCCAGGTGATGAACTGGAACTTTTGCCAACGCGTTGCACCATCGACACTGGCCGCTTCGTATTGATCAGATGGAATAGCCATGCGTCCGGCCAGCAAGATCAGCGTCCAGAATGGCAGTGACTTCCAGATGTGCATCATCATGGAAAGCGCCAATGCCAATGTCGGGTCGTTGAGCCAGTTGGGTCCATCTTTGAGGGTCAGCTTGAAAATCAGCGTGTTGATCACGCCCCACTCTGGGTTAAGCATGAAGCGCGTTGACAAAATGGTCGGTATCGATGGCACTGCCCACGGCAGTATGAACAACATCGCAACGATCTTGATCCACCAGCGGGTCTGCATGAAAAAGCCCGACAAGCCAAGCGCAATCAGCAGTTTCAGGTTGACCGCTACAACGACAAAGATGACGGTGTTGATCGCAGTCCGAAAGAATATCGGGTCAGCGAAAAGCTTGACGTAGCTCTGTGGATCGCGCGCCAGCCATAGACCGTAGCTGACAGGATACAAAACAAGAAACAGGAACACCAGGATGTAAGGCAACACCATCAGCTGCCCCCAGTTGTTCCAGGTATTGGAGGAGCGTCGAGGCGTCGAGGCGGTTAAGAGAACGGCTTCGGCCATGTATTCTTACTCCAGCAAAACTTCGGGTAATTCAATTAATTCAAGCCCGGCACCGCAGCTTTGCACGGTGCCAGGCGACCCACCGATTCGCTGTTACTGCGAGGCGACGGTCTTGATACGCGCAATCATCTCGTCAACAGCTTTGTCAACGGGTATCTTTTCACTCAGCACACGGTTCATGGCCTTGGCCCAGACGTTCTCATTGTTGAGCACGGTGAACCTGAAGTTCTTGGTGAACTCGAACGGTGTGGTGCCATTCATGTATTGCGTGTACACCGACAGACGGTGTGGATCAGCCTTCCAGAATGGGCTTTGCTGCGCTTTTTTGGTTACCGGGAACCAGCGACCGAGCGCACCTTCGACATACGGCGTCAGGTTGGCCTCGTCAAGCATGAAAGCGACGAACTTTTTGG
This sequence comes from Polaromonas sp., assembly GCA_031412235.1. Classification (GTDB taxonomy): domain Bacteria; phylum Pseudomonadota; class Gammaproteobacteria; order Burkholderiales; family Burkholderiaceae_C; genus Polaromonas. The sequence goes on along the minus strand of JANOCP010000374.1, from coordinate 2,502 downwards.
CATCAGCCTTGTTCTTGGCATCCTTGAAGATCACGCCCGTCTTCACGGCGCTGCGATACGTCATTTTGGTGCCGTCAGGTTTGTTCGGAAAACCTGCCGTTGCAATCAGCTCGGTGTAGTTCTTCTTGGCCGCTGCACGCTGGTCCGCCGTCAAGGTTGCGTTGTTGGAGTCGTCAAGCCATTTGGCGGCAATCGAGATGGTGGCGTTGTGCGTCATCACGATGGTCTTATTATGGAAGGCGACATTGTTGTCCGGGTCCTTCCAGGCTGTGGCCGAAGGCGGCGTACAACCTTTGGAGTAAACCGAGGTGTAATCGGCAAGCGCCTTGATAAGACCGCTACGAACCGCCGGATCGTCTACTAAAAGCTTGCCAGAGTCGCTGACCAGCTTGACGTTGTGCGCGTCCATAAAGGTCAGGAAGGAGAAAAACGAGTCGCTGGAATCGACACCCATCGGAAAGCCGGTACCAAAACCGCGGGTGCCAGTTTTCTTCCGGTAGCCGTCCTGCACTTTGGTACACCAGAAATCCCAGTAGCCGTTCCAGTCCTTGGGGATGTCGCTCTCCTTAAAACCAGCATCCGCCAGCATGTCTTTCCAGTACTGCACATGCATGGTCTGCTGCTTGATCGGGTAAGCATAGTAGGCCCGGCTCTGCGTGGTGTTGTTGTACAGAAAGGTTGTTGCCAACGCCGCAGGCTCAAAGTTGCTCTGCAACGGATTGATGATGCTCGATACATCCTCCAGCTTGTTCTCGTACGCCCACTTGGCTGTGACCTGGAAATCATAGACATCGCCATAAGCCACGTCAGGGGGGTTATTGGCATCCATGGCAGCAACCGACTTGGGAATGATCTCTTGAGGCGCGTACAGGGACAGATCAACCTTGATGTTCTTGTTTTTTTCCTCGAATTTCTTGATGGCTGCAAACAAGGCATCGTCTTCGCCCTTGTAGAAACCCTTTTGCCACCAGACGGTGAGTTTTTGCTGGGCTACGGCCTGACCTGACACAAGCAGGCCTGCTGCAATCATCGTCGCTGTAAGAATTTTTTTGAGTTTCATTAGTCTTGTCTCCTGAAAAAGTTGATTCGTAAAAATGCTCGGGCCAGTCTTCCTCAATTTATCGTCAAGGATTGCTATCGTATGATGATTAAAAATTGTTTTTTACATGGAAAACCCGCTCTTGATCAGCTGCATTCCGGAACGGGTGTTAAAGCTGGCTCACCCGAAAAATGAGCCTGCAGGTTGGCAACCGCGAGGTCAGCCATGGCCTGGCGAGTTTCATGGGTGGCGCTGGCCATGTGCGGCGTCAGTACCACGTTGTCCAGCTTGCGCAGAGCCTCCAGGGGATGGGGTTCCTTCTCAAATACATCCAGGCCTGCACCTGCTATCAGCCCTTTTTGAAGGGCATCGACCAGGGCGGCTTCGTCAACCACCGAACCCCGCGCAACATTGATCAGGTAGCCCCTTGGTCCCAACGCCTTGAGCACCTCCGCATTGATCATGTGAAAGGTGCTGGCACCACCGGGCGTGATGACCACCAGAAAATCCACCTCCGCCGCCAGGGCCAGGGCGCTGGCATAAAACGGATAGGCCAAGCCCGGTTTGGCACTGCGCGCCGTGTAGGCGATAGACATGCCAAAGGCTGCCGCACGATCAGCTATGGCCTGCCCGATGCGCCCCAGGCCGACGATGCCCAGTCGCGCCCCAGACACCTTGCGGGCCAGCGGCATGGCGCCCTCGGTAGCCCATCGGCCGCTGCGCACATATTGGTCTGCCTGCGGTATGCGCCTGGCCACAGAAAGCATCAGTCCAATGGCCAGGTCAGCCACTTCGTCATTGAGTACGTTGGGCGTGTGGGTCACAACAATATTGCGCTTTAACGCAGTTGCAACATCAACGCCGTCGTAACCGACACCCATGATGGACACCATCTCCAGCGATGGCAATTGGCCCATCAAGGCGGCGCTAACTGCTGATTCGCCTCCGCCCGCAATGCCGCGTATGAGCGGCGCCACTTTCAAAAATTCTTGCGGATCAGTTTCATGCAGGCGCTCATGAACGACAAACGCAGCCTTGAGCGGTTCAAGAAAAAACGGCGGCGGTTTTGAAACAACAAGAATATGCGGACGGGACAAACGGTTCTCCTGTGCTGTGCGCACGATCTGGTGCGCTTATGGTTTTCACTAAGATTTCGGCGCAATGGTATGACGATAATACGTTTGCCAATTAAGGATTTTCCCTATGACCGACAAGAAGACACCGAAAAAGAAACCTGAAGAACTCCGCAGCCAGCAATGGTTTGGCAGGCAAGACCGTGATGGTTTTGCCTATCGCAGCTGGGTCAAGGGCAAGGGTGTGCCGCATGACCAGTTTGATGGCCGGCCCGTCATTGGCATCTGCAACACCTTTAGCGAGCTGACGCCCTGCAACAGCCACTTCCGCACGCTTGCCGAGCAGGTCAAGATTGGCGTTTATGAGGCGGGCGGTTTTCCGCTCGAATT
>JANOCP010000373.1:0-3678 GCA_031412235.1 Polaromonas sp. | reverse complement strand
CACAAGGTTTTTCATCACCTCAAGGACGAAGAGCAGGGTGTTTTTCAGCTTGCTGGCAAGGTGCTGACTGAAGCCCAAAAACTGTCTTTGGCAAAAGATTACGAGGGTGAGTTTGTGTCTCAGCGCACCAAGACCTGAAAGCTGCTACCTGAACGCTGGTTTCGATCACCGGGGCTACCAGCCGTCAGGCCTGTTCGCCAAATTTCAGGCGATTTCCGTGCGGGTCAATAACGTACAGCTCCTTCATGCCCCATGGCTTTTCCTGGGGCGGCCTGAGCCTGACGCCGCGTTTTTTGAACTCCTGGTAAAGCGCATCGGTGCTGGGTGTTCTGACGTAGCAGGCCGTGTTTTCCGGAATCAGCGCGTTCGTGCAGACATGCAGGTGAATTTCGCAACCGTCGCGGCCCAAAATCGCATAGTCATCCAGCTGGACCATGAGGATAAAACCCATCATGCCGGTGTAAAAAGCAATGCTTTCCGCCAGATTTAGCGACGCAAGAATGGGCGCCGTGCTGTGCAGTTGGCCCTTGACCTGGCTTGGGGTATTTGCTGGTGTCGGCATGGCATCTCCCTATTTTCAAATTCCGTTCGCCTGACGGCTTTTTTGCCCTGCAGCTGAAATGCTCAGGGCAGGGTCTTGTCTGGCTCTGGCTGTCCCGCATCCCGCGGCCCAACGCTGCCAAGTCGCGCTTTCAGGGATTGGGGTTGGCCCGTCAAAATAGCGGCGTAATTGCTGGTATTGGACAGCACTTTTTTCACATAGTCACGCGTTTCACCAAAAGGCACGTTTTCGGCCCAGATAGCTGCTTCAATGACCGGACTGCCAGACTGGCCGCGCCATGTGCGGGGTCGTCCCGGACCGGCGTTGTAGGCCGCAGCGGCCAGCGGCAAGGAGCCTGAAAGGTCGTCGAGCACCATTTTGAGGTAGCCGGTGCCAATGGCGATGTTGACATCGCGGTCAGTGATCTGGTCAGCTGTAAAACCGGTCATGCCTATACGGCGTGCGGTTTCGCGTGCGGTAGCCGGCATGACCTGCATCAGGCCAGATGCGCCCACGCCCGATCGTGCATCCATGACAAACCGGCTTTCCTGACGAATCAGCCCGTACACATAAGCCGGATCAAGGTTAATGCTCTGGGCTCTTTTGACCACTGCCTCGCGAAACGGCATCGGAAAGCGCTGCTCGAGGTCAATGACTGCTTTTGTGCGCTCGCTGGTGTTGATGCAGCGGTCCCAGATCTGGCGGTCGCAGGCGAATTGGGCCGCGGCCAGCAGTTCGCGGTCATTCATGCCGCCGGGTTTGGCCAGATTGGTGGAGTAATTCCATTCCCGCACGCCTTCAGGGCGCAAACCGATGGCGATGGCGTATGCGGCGCGATTGAGGCCGGCATTCAGGCGGGCCGCCTCTTTTTCTTCAGCGCTGACAGCGGCGGGTTTGGTGGGTACGGTGATTTTCTGGCCCAGATCTTCAAGTGCGAGCTGCTCGTAAAAACCGCGTACCGATGCAATCGACTGCAGCAGCGCCAGCGCCTCCGCGCGCTGCGGATGGATAGCAACTGTTGCGGTACCCGCCGGCGTTGTAGCTGCAGCTGCGGGGGGCAGCGTTGCCAGCAGCGCCCGAGCCTTCCAGTAGGCCCAGGTGGGGTCGTTGCGTGCCTCGGGGCTCATGGCATTGATGCTTGAAAGCACCTCGCGCCATTTGGGCTGGCTGCCAGCGCGCAATGCGGCGCGTGCCTTCCAGCCCAGCATGTCGTCAGTCAGGTCGCTTTCCTTGCTGACCTTGCTGAAGTAAGCCAGCGCCTCGCTGGCCGGCACGGTGCCCATGCGGGTAGCGGTTTGCTTGCCGATAACGCCCCAGACCCAGTTGCGTTCTTCGGTGGTGAGCTGGCTACCCCATCGGGTGTCCATGAGGTTGGCGGCAGCTTCAGTGTCGCTGGTTGCCATTCGTATCAGCGCCAGCCCTATCAGTTCCTTGCGGGTTTTCCGGATTGCAATCTGTTTGTCCGACAGAAACTTTGCCGGGCTGTTGAACAGCTCGGTGACCATGCCAACGGATTCTGGCGAAATGATCGCCACCGCATCGCGCGCGGCCCTGGGGCGGTTGGCTTCAGCCGCCTGACGGGCTTTTTGCCACACATCGTCAGCGTTGAGATTTTTGCTGCCATACAGGCGCTCGGCAGCGGCGGTGCAGCCGTCGTCGGCATCGCGCTGGGAGAGCCAGTTTTTCTTGACCTCTTCTGCAATGCGGCTGTTGTTTTGGGCGGTGGTTACCGGGTTTTTAAGGTGCTCAACCAGCAGCGCGTAGCAGCGTACTTCCTTGTCGTCGCCCATGCGGTATTGCGGGTGCTCTGCGGCAAAGGCGGCCCAGTCACGGCGCTGGCCCAGCAGCAGCAGCCAGTCATTGCGCAAACGGTCTTCCTGGTAGCTGCCAGCGTAGCGGGCCATGAAGTCCTGCACTTCCTGCCCGCTCGCCTCGCCGAGCCGGGCCTTGAGCTCCCAGTAGGCTGCCCACGGCTCCAGCGCGTGGCCCGCCGCTTGCGGCAGCAAAGCCGTCAGCTTTTTGCGGTCACCGCGTTTGAAAGCCTGGTTCATATCAATGACAAGACTGTCACCCGGCGAGGTTTGAGCGACAGCAGCAGGGCATAAAAAAGCGGCAATAACGGTTGTGAAAAGAAATTTGGATAGCATCAGCACATTATGGACAAATTAACCGACCGACAAAGTAAGCGCAAAGCGCTGATTGAAGAACGCTTGAACTTGCCAGACCGATTGCAGCGCGCCGACATGCTGCAGCGGGTGATGCGCATCTGGTTGGTGGGGCGTCCAGACACCGTGATAGGTGCGTACTGGCCGATCAAGGGCGAGTTTGACCCGTTGCCTGCACTCTACCGCTGGCAGGAAGACGCCAGTTTGAGCCAGGATATTTTGCTGAACAGCGCCTCAACGCCGGACGCCACAACGCAGCTGGCTACCGAAAGCATGGCCAGCCGGTCACCCTGCAAGATTGGTTTGCCGGTGGTCAACAAGCTGCACAAGACTCTGACTTTTCATGCCTGGTACCCCGGCTGCCCCATGGAAGAAGACGCCTACGGCATTCCCAAGCCCAAAGATACCGAAGTCATCGTGCCCACCTTGCTGTTTGTACCTTGCGTAGGCTACGGGCCGGGGGGTTACCGGCTGGGTTACGGCGGTGGTTTTTATGACCGCACGCTGGCAACTTTGCAGCCCCGCCCGGTAACCGTTGGGCTTGGGTTTACCAATGGCTGGGTGCCAGATTTTGAGCCAGAGCCACATGACATTCCGCTGGATGCCCTCCTGAATGATAACGGGGTGGTTTGGCCGGTTTAAGGGCTGAAGACGCGTCAATATCGCGTCAAATATGCTCTGTGCCCAACGAGAACGGCTATCAGTTGCTACTATATATATAGCAATCTGGTTTCGGTTTCGCCTAAGCCTGGACCACTTTTTTCGATGGTTATGGGCTTGCAATGGCGCTGAAATAGCGGTGAAATACTTGAACTGAAATGGCTGAAACAGGGCCGCCCGACGGGTAATTTTGGTTCATCAACGCCCCGCAAGGAAGCCCATGACAACAAGCCTGCATGCAGTTCCATCGGTCAAAGTTCGTGACTACGACGACCTACCCGGCCCGCGCGGCCTGCCCTTGTTCGGTAACGC
>JANOCP010000372.1:0-4805 GCA_031412235.1 Polaromonas sp. | reverse complement strand
ATTCCGATTTTGATGTCGTCGCGCGCTTCAATGCGCGTGAGATGCGCCTGAGTCATGGCACCAGGGTGAAACGCAGTGATCTGGTTATTGTCACGATCAGTCATGATCATGGCTTGCGCGGTGTAGTTGTCACTCACCTCGTGTACAAACTCGGTGCTGATACCCATGGACGTCATACGTGCGGCGTATTCGGCACCGTCACTGCCCACGGTTGCCATGGGCAACGGCGTGCCTCCAAGCTGCTTGAGCGCGTAAGCGATATTGCCGGCGCAACCGCCAAACTCGCGCCGTAGTGCCGGCACCAGAAAGGATACATTCAGAATATGCAGTTGATCAGGCAGTATCTGCTCGGAAAACCGCCCCTCGAAAGTCATGATGGTGTCAAAGGCAAGAGAGCCACAAATTACAGCAGACATTGATTTTTCACATTTCTAAAAGGGTTCAGGGATAAAACGCCAGTACGCGATAACCCGCCACACGCAGCGGTAGCGCAGTGCCAGTGGTATCGGATGCCGAGGCCTGCAGGGCAACAAGCCCGGAAAACTCAGAACGCGCGCCCAGCATTTCGCTCGCAGCACCGAACTGCGCCGGCGTCAGCACCCGTCGCAGCAAAGGCTGATCCTGGGAATCTGTAAGCGTTACCTCAAGTGATGGCATCGCGACAGAGGTTGAACCGGTGTTCTTCAGGGAAAAACCCAGCCGATAAGCATCGCTGCTTAATTTGTTGAACGATGAGCTGTCGATCACAATGGCTTCAATATGCCGCAGTGGGCCGATCTCGCACTGCAGATATTCACACGCCACCTGCAGCCATGGCGCAAGACGTGGCTCCAGGGCGGCCAGTCCATCTCTTTGCTGGATCACCACCTGCAGCAAGAGCAAAGCAGCCAGCATCAGACTGAACACACCCAGCACCAGCCGCACGACCGGTTTGCGCCAAAAAGCCTTTCGTCGCGCGTCCCGCACAAAAGAAACGTCGCCAGCGGCGTCCCCGGGCATCTCGCTAGCCAACTCAGGTGAAACGGAGTCCGCATCATCGCTTGCAGCTTCTTTTGGAGAAGCATTCAAGGCATTTGGTGGTGAAGAAGACGCAACGCGAACAGCTTCACCCTGCTCGTTCAAACGCAGACTGCCGGACTCGTCAAGCTGGCTTGCGTGCTGTTGCTGCTTCCAGTTGGCCGGGTCAAAATCCCCCTTCTGGACGTCGTGCCCCGGTATGAATGAACCTGCGACTGAAGGCGGTGGCGAGTACGAACGATCTGCAAAGGAGGCCCCTGGCGACCACGCCTGATCTCCAGAGGAGTTGGCCGTAGCGGATGTCTGAGGTAATGATTTCCGGGCAGCAGATACGGCGGCACTGACAGATAACCCGGCGCTCTGCATCTGCGCAGCATCCGTTAAAACTCCTGCCGCAGGTTCAGTCGGTGTTACAGCCTGCAAATGAAGTGATGCGTCAAAAACTTCCGCACAATGCCCGCATCGCACCCAGCCTTGTGAGACTTTGAGTTGGTCGGTCACGACTTTGAACATCGTGCCACATGCGGGGCAGCGCGTAATCAGGCTCATTTACGCTTTATTGTAGGCGGTGACAGACTGAAAACCGCACGCAAAATCGATAGGCTAAGTGGCTTAAAACTTCGCTGTCATCAGGATCCAGCCGTCTTCCTGATCAGTCACCTCAAGTGCACACCAGGGCGCATAAGCCGCCTTGAGTTCATCGGCCTGGCGATCCAGAATGCCCGCCAGCACAAGATTACCACCGGGTTGAACATGCGCGCAAAGCAGCGGTGCCAGTACCTTTAACGGCGTTGCCAGAATATTGGCCAGCACCGTTTGATACAAACCAGCCGCCTTGTCCGGCAAACCGGCGTTCAGGTGCACATGGTTGGCATCAGCATTGGCGCGGGTGGACTGTACAGCGGCGGCGTCAATGTCTACCGCGTCAATATCAACCGCGCCAAACTTGGCAGCACCAATCGCAAGAATTCCCGAACCGCATCCATAGTCCAGCACACGACCTAGCGGCCTATCGTGTTTGGCAATCCAGCGCAGGCACATTCTTGTCGTCGGATGCGTGCCCGTACCGAAAGCCAGTCCAGGATCAAGCCGGATAACCTGCACAGCCTGCGGGGGCGGCTCGTGCCAGGTTGGCACAATCCAGAACTCAGGCGTGATCTCAACCGGGCTGAACTGTGCTTGCGTCAGGCGTACCCAGTCCTGTTCGGGCACGTTCTGAATGGCCACGACCGCGCAGTCGGCAAAAAAGTCCTGCGCCTGCAGCAAGCTGGCGGCCTCACGGGCCAAAACGTCAGTCGCAAACAAGGCCACGACGCGCGAACGGTTCCAGCCTGCTTTGGGTGGCGGCATCCCGGGCTCGCCAAACAGGGCTTCTTCCTGGGCAGTTTGCGCATCGGCATCTTCAACCGACACACTCAATGCGTCAAGCGCGTCAAGTGCGTCGCTGAGGGTTTCCACCTCATTAACAGGCGCAAGCAGTATCAGTTCAAACATCGTTTATGCCTTGGGGGAAACAGTCCACGCCATAGCCCGGACTCCTGAACGATTCTGTTCAAGCAGGGGCCGCGGATCTGGCTTCGCCAGTCCGCAAGCGCAGCGGCCCCCTCGGGGGGCAGGAAACACACGCAGTGAGCGACCGTGGGGGCCATCACCTGACGCGTTTACTTAACCACTCTTCAAGATAGTGGATATTGGTGCCGCCATCCATAAACTTGGCATCGACCATCAGTTCCCGGTGCAGGGCAATATTGGTGTTGATACCTTCGACCACGGTCTCGGCCAGCGCCGTACGCATGCGCGCCAGAGCCTGCTCTCGCGTGTCGCCATGCACAATGATTTTTCCAATCATCGAGTCATAGTTCGGCGGTACAAAGTAGTTGGCGTAAATATGCGAGTCCACCCGCACACCCGGCCCACCCGGTGTATGCCAGGTCGTGATGCGGCCCGGTGAAGGCGTAAATTTATACGGGTCTTCAGCGTTGATGCGACATTCAATGGAATGTCCCTTGAGATGTATGTCTCGCTGGGCAAAAGGCAGCTTTTCACCCGCCGCCACGATGATTTGCGTACGCACAATGTCTATGCCTGTAATCCACTCGGTTACCGGATGCTCCACCTGCACACGGGTATTCATTTCAATGAAATAAAACTCGCCGTTCTCGTATAAAAACTCGAAAGTGCCGGCGCCGCGGTAACCGATTTTTTTGACGGCGGCCACGCAGCGTTCGCCAATACGTTCAATCAGCTTGCGCGGAACGCCAGGCGCCGGTGCTTCTTCAATAACCTTTTGGTGGCGGCGCTGCATGGAGCAATCGCGCTCGCCCAGCCAGACCGCATTTTTATGCTGGTCGGCCATGATCTGGATTTCAATATGCCGCGGGTTCTGCAGGAATTTCTCCATGTAGACCTCGGGGTTGCCAAATGCCGCACCGGCTTCGGCCTTGGTGGTCTGTACCGCATGTATCAGCGCTGCCTCGGTATGCACCACGCGCATGCCGCGCCCACCGCCGCCGCCAGCTGCCTTGATGATGACCGGATAGCCCACCTGTTTGGCCGTACGCTTGATGACAACCGGGTCGTCGGGCAAGGCGCCTTCAGAGCCGGGCACACAGGGTACGCCAGCCTTGATCATGGTTTGCTTGGCCGAAACCTTGTCGCCCATGATGCGAATCGAGTCCGGCGTCGGGCCGATGAATTTGAAGCCGCTTTTTTCAACCCGCTCGGCAAAATCGGCGTTTTCACTTAAAAACCCGTAGCCTGGGTGAATCGCCTCAGCATCGGTAACTTCAGCCGCCGAAATGATGGCTGGCATGTTCAGGTAGCTGTGGCTCGATGCCGCCGGCCCAATACAAACCGATTCATCCGCCAGCTTGATGTATTTGGCGTCCCGGTCGGCTTCCGAGTAAACCATCACAGCCTTGACGCCCAGCTCCCGGCAGGCGCGCTGGATGCGCAGGGCTATCTCTCCGCGGTTGGCAATCAGTATTTTTTTAAACATGCGTCTGGTATGTCAATCACTCAATCATGAAGAGAGGCTGTCCGTACTCTACAGCCTGGCCGTTCTCACACAGTATCTTGCTGACGGTTCCAGACTTGTCGGCCTCGATTTCGTTGAGAATTTTCATGGCCTCAATGATGCAGATGGTCTCGCCCTCTTTGACCACGCTACCGATTTCAACGAAGGGTTTTGCCCCTGGACTGGCTGAGCGGTAAAACGTGCCCACCATGGGCGACTTGACAGCGTGGCCGCTGGGCACCCCAGGCGCATCAGCCACTGGGAGTACGGCCACTGGAGCCGCCGCTGAAGCTGCTACCATGGTCGTAGCAGGTTGCTGCATCAAGACGGGAGCACCGCTGGATTTGACGATGCGTACCTTGCCTTCAGCTTCGGTAATTTCAAGCTCAGACACGTTGGACTCTGAAACAAGGTCAATCAGTGTTTTGAGTTTTCTTAAATCCATGAGGTCTCTCCAACGAGGGTAGATGCTGGTGCGAGGATTTCTGCACACCGCTTTGAATTAATCTGAAAGTTGGCATTACAACGAACGAGGGCCAATCTTTCTTCTTTTCCTGCTTACTTTCTTCTTCTACGCCCTAAGTCGCCTACAAGTCAATTTTTTACACCCGAAACCCTACAGGCAAGTCCGGGAGAGCGCAGAGTGTACCCCAAGCCAATACATTCAGAAACCCAAATTTCTCAAAATGCCATTTCACAAAAACGGAATTTTCATAAGTTTTAAATGTGTTTTGGATTGAATTACCAGCATTTAGCAGCACACGCCCAAAAT
>JANOCP010000371.1:0-3705 GCA_031412235.1 Polaromonas sp. | reverse complement strand
GGGTGTGATGAAGATGTTGGTGTCATTGCAGGTCGGGCCAAACTTCGCTTGTGACTCCAGTGCCCGCACCGTAGTTGTACCCACAGCCACCACGCGCCCACCGCGCGCCTTGCAGTCGGCAATTGCCTGGCTGGTAGCGGCGGGTACTTCAAAACGCTCGAAGTGCATCACGTGGTCGGCAATGTTCTCGGCCTTGACAGGCTGGAAGGTGCCTGCGCCCACATGCAGCGTGACACTGGCGCGCTGCACGCCGTGCGCTTCAAGCTGCGCCAGAATGGCTTCATCAAAATGCAATGCTGCGGTGGGCGCTGCGACCGCGCCTGGATTTTTGGCAAACACGGTCTGGTAGCGGGCCTCGTCGTCTTCTGAATCAGCGTGGGTAATGTAGGGCGGCAGCGGCACATGGCCGTGGGTTGCCATCAGCGCATACGGGTCGCTGCTGAGCCTGAAGCGGTACAGCGGCCCATCGGCGTTTGGCCAGCGCCCCAGCAAGGTGGCAGTAAAACCGCCGTCCATCTGCATGACGGCACCTGGCAACGGCTTTTTGCTGACCTTCATGTGCGCCGCAACTTCATGGCCTGAATTTGCATCAGGCGACAGCACGCGCTCAATCAACAGCTCAAGCCGGCCGCCGCTGGCCTTTTGCCCAAACAGCCGCGCCTTGACCACCTTGGTGTCGTTAAACACCAGCAGGTCACCGGGCATCAGCAGGCCCGGCAGGTCGGTAAATTGGCGGTCTGCCGCAGCAGCGGCGCGGCCATCGAGCAGGCGCGAGCCGCTGCGCTGCGCTGGTGGGTGCTGGGCAATGAGTTCAGGGGGGAGTGTGAAATCAAAATCACTGAGGGTAAAAGAGGTCTTCATACGGGCACAATTGTCCCACCATGCCACCCCCTGTTCAGGACTCCAAACCTGCGCCTGCCAAAACAGCGGCTCAAAAAGCGCTGGACAAACTCGGCCTGCGTCGTGACATTGACCTGGCACTGCACCTGCCCCTGCGATATGAGGACGAAACCCGCATCGTCATGCTGAAAGACGCGCGTGACGGTGACATGGTGCAGATTGAGGGGCAAATCACTCATAGCGAAGTCGGCTTTCGGCCGCGCCGCCAGTTGCGCGTCACGCTGGACGACGGCAGCGACACCTGCACCCTGCGTTTCCTCAATTTTTACCCGTCGCACCAGAAAACCTTGAGCGTAGGGGCACGCGTGCGTGTGCGTGGCGAACTTCGTGGCGGCTCTTTCGTCGGAGGATTCAGCCGTGAGATGGTGCACCCGAGCTTCAAGCTGGCCGGTGGCGAGCTGCCCGGCGCGTTAACGCCAGTGTATTCAACCGTGGCCGGTTTGCCGCAGGCGTATCTGCGCAAGGCTGTGCTCAGCGGCATGAGCCGGGCTGACCTCAGCGAAACGATTCCAGCGCCGTTTTTGAATAAACACCCCCCCCAGCCCATGGGGAACCTGCCTTCACTGGGTCAAGCGCTACAGTTTTTGCATCACCCAACGCCAGATGTGGCACTGGCTACGCTGGAAGACCACAGTCATCCGGCCTGGCAAAGGCTCAAGGCTGAAGAGCTTTTGGCCCAGCAGCTCTCGCAATTGCAGGCCAGACGCGTACGCGCCGCCATGCGCGCGCCGCCCTTGTTGACGACCGGCCTGCAAAACACCCAGTGCAGCCTGCACGACCAGTTGCTGGAGCGCCTGCCCTTTAGCCTGACCGTGGCGCAGCAGCGCGTGGGTGCAGAGATTGCCGCAGACCTGCACAAAAACATTCCCATGCACCGGCTGCTGCAGGGCGACGTCGGCTCTGGCAAAACCGTGGTCGCCGCGCTGGCTGCGGCGCGCTGCATGGACGCGGGCTGGCAATGCGCGCTGATGGCGCCAACTGAAATTCTGGCTGAGCAGCATTTCCGCAAGCTCATCAGCTGGCTGGAGCCGCTGGGCATTAAAACCGCCTGGCTTACCGGCAGCCAGAAAGCCAAAGAGCGGCGCGAGGCGCTGGCCATGATTGCCAGCGGCGAGGCCGCGCTGGTGGTCGGCACCCACGCTGTAATCCAGGATAAGGTGATTTTTAAAAACCTGGCGCTGGCCATCATTGACGAGCAGCACCGATTCGGCGTAGCGCAGCGGCTGGCACTGCGGAGCAAAATGAGCCCGTCCGGGGAGGGCAGCACGGCATCCAGCGGACAAGAGCCGCACCTGCTCATGATGACCGCCACGCCGATTCCCCGCACCCTGGCCATGAGCTATTACGCCGACCTTGACGTATCAACCATCGACGAACTACCGCCCGGTCGTACCGCCATCGTGACCAAAGTTGTCAACGAAGCCAGGCGGGATGAAGTGGTTGAACGCATACGCGCCCAGGTCGCCGAAGGCAGGCAGGTTTATTGGGTTTGCCCGCTGATTGAAGAAAGCGAGTCGATTGATCTTGTCAACGCCACCGAGACGCATGAAACGCTAAGCGCCGCGCTGCCCGGCGTGCTGGTTGGCCTGCTGCATTCCCGCATGCCGGTACCTGAAAAAAAAGCCGTGATGAGCCTGTTTAACGACGGCTTGATGGCGGTTCTGGTCAGTACCACCGTGATTGAGGTCGGCGTGGACGTGCCCAACGCCAGTCTGATGGTGATTGAGCACGCCGAGCGCTTCGGCCTGAGCCAGTTGCACCAGTTGCGTGGCCGCGTCGGGCGGGGTGCTGCTGCATCGGCCTGCGTGCTGCTGTACTCAACCGGCGACGCGCCACGCCTGGGCGAAACCGCTCGGGCCCGGCTGAAAGCCATGGTTGAAACGAATGACGGATTCGAGATCGCCAGGCGTGATCTGGAGATTCGGGGACCGGGGGAATTTCTGGGTGCCCGGCAGTCGGGCGCGCCCCTGCTGCGGTTTGCTGACTTGACCGTTGATACCGAGTGGCTGGAGTGGGCCAGGGGTTTGGCGCCGCAGATGCTGGACCGATATGCTGAATTGGCGCAGCGTCATATTTTGAGGTGGTTGGGAGGGAAGGCTGAGTTTTTGAAGGCTTGAGTCAGGTTTCAAGTTCATCTTTGACCGAGCTTCCAATATCGCCACGACCAATGCGATCCCATTTTTCAAGGTAGTCGCTCGTAGCGTAATGTTTTGGCTGCAACCAGTAGCTCATCTTTCCGTCTTTCTCCCCTTTGTGCGCGAGTTTTTGCACCTCCTCGGGCGTCAGCACGAAGCATTGTGGCGTGTCGGTTTCAAGTCGGCGGCAAATGATGAAGAAATCCCCAAACAGGTTTGTCAGCTTGCCGCCCAGCGGTACGGGGCTAGACTTTGAGAGCGCCTTGACTTGTATGGTGAATTTTTTAAGGGCATCTTGGCTGTAGATGAGGATGTCAATGCCTTTTGCATTTCGCGCTGTCGGCATGACATTCCATCCCATTCTCGAAAGGTGGTAACACACAAAATACATACCGACGTTACCGACAACTTGGTTATTTGACTTTTTGGGCGGTTGCATGAGGTCTGACTCCTAGAGTAGTTATTTATTTTGACCATTGTGACTTGCGACCAGGCCGGGGGTAGCCCGGCGGCTACTCACTTTTCTTTTGCTTCGCCAAAAGTAAAGTAAGCAAAAGAAAAGGCGACCCTACTGTCTGCGACCCTTCGCTGGCGCTACGGGTACCTTGCGGTGCTCAGTCCAGCCGGGGCCCCGCTCGAACTCGCTTCGCTCAGACAATCGCGGGTCCTG
>JANOCP010000370.1:0-6595 GCA_031412235.1 Polaromonas sp. | reverse complement strand
CTGTTTTCAGACGAGGCCGAGCAGGTTTTTCAGCGCGATGGCTTGCCGGCTTTCCAGCAGCACGAGCGCGACAAAGCCGTGCAGCCCCTGCCTGATGGCCCGTTCAAGCCGCTGCTGATTGCGCTGCAGCGCCTGCAGCAGGCCGGCACACCGACCATGCGACTGCGCACAGCCCTGGTTACCGCCAGGAGCGCGCCGGCGCATGAACGCGCCATTCGTACGCTGATGAACTGGAACATCGAGGTGGATGAAGCGATGTTTCTGGGCGGTCTGGCCAAGGGCGAGTTTTTGCGCGAGTTCGAGCCGGACTTTTTCTTTGACGACCAGACCGGCCACGTCAATTCAGCCGCCCAGCACGTGCCTGCGGGGCATGTGGCCAGCGGGGTGTCCAACCATTGAACATCGCTATGATTTAAACCACTGCCCTCTCAGGCAACGCCAGCACGCAAACCAGGCGCAAACTTGCACCATTGCATTCCAGCACCCTTTTTACATCACACCACAAGCCACACCATGAACACCTCAAAAACAACTTCATTCTTCTCAGCTACCGTCCTGAGTATTTTTCTGGCTGCCTGCGGCGGAAGCGGCACAACGGATGGCTCAGTAAGCGGTACTGTTTCAGGACTGAACGCTGGCGTCAGCCTGGCGCTACAAAACAATGGCGCAGACACCATTGCGGTTACCAGCAACGGAACTTTCGTTTTCCCCACAAAAATTGCGTCTCTCGGCGCCTTTCGCGTGAGCGTGCTGACGCAGCCGGTTGGTCAGATTTGTTCGGTAACCCGCGCCACGGGTGTCATTCCCACCGACGGCAATCAGGCAAACGTCACGGCTGTTACCTGCGTCGCCAACTCCCTTGGTGTCAATGTGTCAGGGCTGGCGGCCGGTAAAACCGTGACTGTCGGCAATGCCGGTGTTCAGATTGTGGCGAGCGCAAATGGTGTGTCGACCTTTTCAGGCGTTTTGACGGGTGGCACCAGCTACGCACTGACTGTAGATATTCAACCCAGCGGACAGGTTTGCACACTATCGAATGCCAGCGGAACCACCGTGGCTGGAGCCCAGTCACTTGCAGCATTGAGCTGCATCTGAGGATTTTCCGCTGAAGGTGCCCGGCAGGGGGGTGTGGTCAAGGTGGGCGGTAATCAAACCTAAAAACAAGGTGCAGGCAAATGCTTTTGCTCGATAAATTTTCCGCATTCAAGGTCTTTGCCGCGCGCGTCTGGGCCCTGTCAGTGCCCTACTTCAAGTCCGAAGACAAATGGAAGGCGCGCGGCCTGCTGCTGGCCATCGTGCTGCTGAATCTGGGCACCGTTTACATGGCGGTGCAGTTCAACGACTGGTACCGGGTGTTTTATGACGCTCTTGAGAAAAAAGACCAGCCGGTGTTCTGGCAGCAAATGGGCCGCTTCAGCTACCTGGCGTTTATTGCCATCATCATTGCGGTCTACAAGTTTTACCTGACGCAACTGCTTGAAATGCGCTGGCGCTCGTGGATGACGCGCAACTACCTGACGCGCTGGCTGTCCAACCATGCGTTTTACAAGCTCGAACTGGCGCGTTTTTCAGCGGGTGCTGAAGATAAAAAGAGCAGCCAGGCCAGTCCTGACAATCCCGACCAGCGTATTCAGGAAGACCTGAACCAGTTCACCACTTACACCATATCGCTGAGCATGGGGCTTTTGAACTCGGTGGTAACCCTCGTCAGTTTTGTCGGCATTTTGTGGGCATTGTCGGGATCGTTTTCATTTAGCCTGTCGGGCAGCAGTTATACGATTCCTGGCTTTATGGTCTGGGCCGCTATTGCTTACTGCGCAGTGGGCAGTGTGCTGACCCACTACATCGGTCGCAGGCAGATCAGCCTGAATTTTTTCCAGCAGCGTTATGAAGCTGATTTTCGGCACCACATGGTCAGGGTGCGGGAATACAGCGAATCGATTGCGCTCGACAAGGGCGAAACCGTTGAGCGCGCCCAGCTTGACAACCGCTTTTCCGCCGTTCTTGCCAACTACCTGCAACTGATTCGCGCACAGAAAAGCCTGATCTGGTTTACCAGTTTTTTTGGCCAGGCGGCTGTTATTTTTCCCTTCATCGTGGCTGCGCCGCGCTTTTTCAGCGGGGCCATACAGCTGGGCCAGCTGATCCAGATTTCCTCGGCTTTTGGCAAGGTGCAGGACTCATTGAGCTGGTTTGTTGACAGCTACAGCAGTTTGGCGGCCTGGCGTGCCACGACTGACCGTTTAACCAGCTTTGAAGACAATATTACCGCTGCAGCCCAACAAGTACGGCTACAGACAGCTATTAATTCAGTAGCAAATGATGAGGCTTCTGCAGTGTCACCCAATGCGCTGCTAGCCCACCATCTCAGCGTGAAACTGCCCGCCGGGCAAGCGCTGCTGCATGACGTGTCACTTCAGGCCAACCCCGGCGACAGTGTGTTGTTAAAAGGTCCCTCGGGCAGTGGCAAATCAACGCTGTTTCGGGCGTTTGCAGGCATCTGGCCGTTCTCAAAAGGCCAAACGCAATTGCCTGTTGAGGCCATGTTTATCCCCCAGCGCCCCTACTTTCCGGACGGTAGCCTGCGCGATGCACTGGCCTACCCGCAACCGGCCGCGCAGTACAGCGACGACGAGCTGAAGCAGGCCCTGACGAACGCCCTGTTACCGCAATTGACCAGCCGGCTTGACGACCAGGATGCCTGGGGCCAAAAGCTTTCAGGTGGCGAGCAGCAGCGCCTGGCGATTGCGCGGGTACTGCTTAAAAAGCCGCAGTGGATTTTTGCGGATGAAGCCACCAGCGCGCTTGACGAAGCAGCTGAAAAATCGATTTACGAAAAGCTGCAGGCGCACATTCTTGCGGCAGGCGGCGGCATGGTGTCGATTGCCCACAGGCCGAACGTAGCGGCTTTTCACACCAGACAGTGGACGCTTGAAAAGCAGCCGGATGGCTCACCTGCGCTTTACAGCCTGAGTGAAAGCCGCCTGTCCCCTGAAAGCTCGACTCGCTGAAAAAAGACTGAATGCCCGAAGAAATATCCAAAGAGCAGCCCGCCCCCGCTCCCACTCCCGCTCTCGCCCCAGCGATTGACTTGTCGCCCTGGGGCCCTATCAAACGCCCGGTTTTCCGCATGTTGTGGAGCACCTGGCTGGCTGCAAACATCTGCATGTGGATGAACGATGTGGCAGCCGCGTGGATGATGACTTCCATGACCAGCACACCGCTGTGGGTGGCGCTGGTGCAGTCAGCCGCTACCTTGCCGGTGTTTCTGCTTGGCCTGCCGAGTGGTGCGCTGGCGGATATTCTGGACCGACGGCGCTATTTCATCATCACGCAGTTCTGGATAGCTGGCGTGGCGACACTGCTGTGTATTGCCGTCATATCGGGAATCATGACGCCGCCATTGCTGCTGGCCCTGACGTTTGCCAACGGCGTGGGTCTGGCGATGCGCTGGCCGGTCTTTGCAGCCATCGTGCCGGAACTTGTGCCGCGCGCCCAGCTACCCGCGGCGCTGGCGTTGAATGGTGTATCCATGAACGCCTCGCGCATTATTGGCCCGCTGGTAGCCGGTGCGCTGATCGCCAGCGCGGGTACCGAATGGGTCTTTGTGCTCAACGCCGTGCTGTCCGTGATTTCAGGCTTTGTCATCATGCGCTGGAGGCGGGAGCACACGCCCAGCCCGCTGGGCCGCGAGCGACTGGTCAGTGCGATGCGGGTCGGCTTGCAGTATGTCGCCCAGTCCAGCCGCCTGCGTGCGGTCTTGCTGCGCGTATCGCTGTTTTTTCTGCACTCGACGGCATTACTGGCTTTGCTGCCGCTGGTCGCCCGCAAGCTTCATGGCGGTGATGCAGGTACCTTCACGCTATTGCTCGCTGCCATGGGTGCCGGTGCGATTTTGGCCGCCATGTACTTGCCGCGCCTGCGCCAGATGATGTCTCGCGATGCGCTGGTGCTGCGCACAACGGTGCTGCAGTCGGTATCGACCGCCGTCATGGCTTTTGCGCCCAACGCCTGGGTGGCGGTTCCGGCCATGGTGATCAACGGCATGGCCTGGATAGCCTGCGCCAACTCGCTTAGCGTATCGGCGCAATTGGCCTTGCCAGACTGGGTACGGGCGCGCGGCATGTCGATGTACCAGATGGCCATCATGGGCGCGAGCGCAATAGGCGCTGCGCTATGGGGCCAGATAGCCACCCTGACCAGCATTTCTACCGGCTTGCTTGTGGCGGCAGCAAGCGGAACGGTCACCATGCTGATTGCCCAACGCTACGTTGTCGACCTGAGCATTGAAGAAGACCTCACACCCTCACGCGAGTTCAAGGCTCCGGTAGCACACGACCCACCCGGAACGGGTCATGTGGTGGTGACAATTGAATATCTGATAGACCCGATGCGCTCGGAAGACTTTCGCCTGCTGATGCAGGAAAGCCGCCGCAGCCGGCTGCGCCAGGGCGCACTGGAGTGGGCGTTGCTGCGCGACGTGGGCAAGCCGGGGCGCTATATTGAACAAATCACCGACGAATCGTGGACCGAGCACCTGCGGCGCTTTGACCGCGTGACTGCCAGCGACGTTGCGCTGCGTGAACGCAAGCTGGCCTTTCACCTCGGCGACGATCCGCCTCACGTTACGCGCTGCGTGGTGGAAGGCGCTGTACGAGTTTAGATATTTCTGTCATTGCAGCCGCAAGCCATGAAGCCTAATCCGAATCCGCTGGCATGGATCCCGGATCAAGTCCGGGATGACAGTTCCATATAGCCGTCATGCCCCCGTGCCCGCAGCTCACAGGCCGGACACTGACCGCAGCCGTAGCCCCAGGCATGCCGGTGCACACGGTCACCCATGTAGCAGGTGTGGGTGTGTTCAATGATCAGCTCAACCAGAGCCGTGCCGCCCAGTGAATGCGCAAGCCGCCAGGTGTCGGCCTTGTCAATCCACATCAGCGGGGTTTCAATCAAAAAGCGCTTGTCCATGCCCAGCGAAAGCGCCAGTTGCATGGCCTTGATGGTGTCGTCGCGGCAATCGGGGTAACCTGAAAAATCGGTCTCACACACCCCCGTCACCAGTACCTGCAAATCGCGCCTGTAGGCAAGCGCTGCAGCCAGCGTCAAAAACAGCAGGTTGCGGCCCGGCACAAAGGTGTTGGGCAGCCCGGAACTTTCCATTTTGAAGGCTACGTCGCGCGTAAGCGATGTGTCGCTGACCTGCCCGAGTACCGCAAGGTCAAGCAAATGGTCTTCACCCATCTTGTGCGCCCACTGCGGGAACTGCACCTTGATTTCACGCAGCACATTGAGCCGTGCCTCGAGTTCGACAACGTGGCGCTGGCCATAGTCAAACGCCACCGTTTCAACGCGCTGGTATTTTGAAAGCGCCTGGGCCAGACAAGTGGTGGAATCCTGGCCGCCAGAAAACAAAACGAGGGCTGTTGTGTGCATGCTTGGGCTTGTCAATTTATAGAAGGCGGCGGCGGGCCAGGCTTTGCATGAGCGCCGTGATGCCAAAAGTCCACGGCGCAGCCTTGTCGGTGGTGGTAACGCGATTGACCAGGGTACCGAGCTGCGGCGTTGATACCGCCACCACATCGCCCACTACATGCGTGAAGCCCTGGCCCGGGCCATGGCGGTCTTGCGTGGGCGCAAACATGGTGCCCAAAAACAGCATGAAGCCATCGGGGTACTGATGGTTTGCACCACAGGCCTGCGCTACCAGGTCTAGCGGGTCGCGGCTGATTTTGCTCAGCGAGCTGCCGCCAGTCATTACAAAGGGTGTGGGTTGTTCGGGCCCGGTGACGGTCATGGTCAAGTCACAGTTGCGCACATGGTCCATGCTGAAGTGTTCATCAAACAGCCGGATAAAAGGCCCAATCGCACACGATGCATTGTTGTCCTTGGCCTTGCCCAGCAGCAGCGCGCTGCGGCCTTCAAAGTCACGCAGATTGACGTCATTGCCCAGTGCTGCGCCAACCACCTGACCGCGCGAATTGACGGCCAGCACGATTTCAGGCTCGGGGTTATTCCAGTGGCTGTGCGGGTGAATGCCAACCTCTGAACCGGTACCCATGGCGCTCATGGGCTGGCTCTTGGTAAAAATTTCTGCATCCGGGCCAATGCCAACCTCAAGATATTGCGACCATACGCCTTGGGTAATCAGCACGTCCTTGAGCCGCGCGGCCTCGGGCGATCCTGGCTTGATGCTGCTGAGGTTGTCACCGATCACGCTGGTGACCGCAGCGCGTACAGCCTCGGCCTTGCTGGCGTCGCCGCGAGCCTGCTCTTCAATCACCCGCTCCAGCATGGAGGCCACGAAGGTAACACCAGCGGCCTTGACGGCCTGCAGGTCGCAGGGTGCCAGCAACCAGGGCAAGTTGATATCGCGTTTGTCGGCAGCAGAATTGGCTAGCACCTGAGCGGTATCGGCCAGGCGCGGCAGGGAGGGCGCAGCCTTGCGCACGGTTTGCGCTACGTCGGGCAAGTCAAGCAACTGGCTGGCCGTAGGTGCAATACCGGACAGGTCAAATATGTCGTTGGCATCAACCAGAACGAGTACTGGCCCGGTACCTTCGATCCACATGCGGCCAATAAGCAGGGCGTCGGC
>JANOCP010000369.1:0-2932 GCA_031412235.1 Polaromonas sp. | reverse complement strand
CCTTGAACTGCAGGCTTAAATGACGGCCAGCGGCTTTGTCGGTCAGCTCGGCGTGGTCGCCGCCCTCTGCGGCTGGCACGCCTTCCCAATTGCCGAAGCTGGTTGAGATCAAACCCAGCGTATCGAGCACGTTGATTTGCGTAACGCCTTTGAGAGACGCATTTTGGCCAGCCATATTGAGCGCCGCCACGCGCGCCTGCTCAGCCGCATTGGGCTGGATGGCGCTGACAATGGTTTTGCCGCTGACCTTGTCAAAGGCCTCGGCGCAGTCACCCGCAGCGTAAATGCCTGGCACATTGGTCTGCATGGCCGCGTCGGTCAGCACGCCCTGCAGGCAGGTGACGCCGCTGCCTTCGAGAAAACCAATCGCAGGCCGCACACCGGTGGCGCTGATGACCAGATCAGCCTCAAGCGTTTGGCCATTTGACAGGCGCACCTTGAGTGGCGTGCCGGGCTCGATCGCTTCGACTTTGGTACCGGTAAAAACCGCCACGCCCTTGGCCTCGCACCAGTCGCGGATCATGCCGCCTGCTGTGGGGCCCATCATGCGGGGCACCATGCGGTCGCCCATTTCAACCACGCTGAGCTGGACGCCGCGCGCCGCCAGCGCTTCCATGATGATGCAGCCGATAAAACCAGCGCCCATTTGCAGCACGCGCGCGCCGGGTGTAGCCAGGGCCATGATGTCGCGCGCGTTTTGCAGCGTCCAGCACGGGTGTACGCCTGCGCTGTCCATGCCCGGAATCGGCGGGCGCGACGGGTGCGAGCCGGTGGCGATCAGCAGCTTGTCAAAAGTCAGGCTTTCGCCAGTGCTTAATGCTATGGTTTTAGTAGCTAGCTGAAGCCGTATTGCTTGGGCACGGACCACATTTACCTTCAAATCTGCAAAATGGGCATCGTTTTTACGCAGATAGGTGCCGCGCTCGTCGATATTGCCCATCAGCAGATAAGGAATGGCCATACGCGAGTACGGCGGCTCGGCCTCGTCGCCCACGATGGTGATGCTGTCTTGGGGCGCGTGTTTGCGCAGGGTTTCAGCGGCGATAACGCCGGCCGGGCCTGCGCCCAAAATGACGTGATGGGTCATGATGCTTGGGTCACAAGCCCAGGCGTTCGCGCGTGGCCGCCGTTGGCCGGCCTTCGGGGTCCCAGCCGCGTACTTCGTAATAAACAGGCAGCATTTCAGGCAACATGCTGACCTTGCCTTTGGCCGGGCCGGTTTTGGCGGCCTCTGTCAGCAGGCGTTTGGGCAGGGAGTCGTCAGCTTTGGTAAAGCCGGCGGCGTTGTTGAACTCGCGCTCCATGTTCCAGACGCGCTCACCGATTTTCTCAAGCTCTTCAGTGGTGTACTGGTCACCAATTGCGCCCTGCAGCTGGGGTGCCAGGTCAGCCAGGCCCCAGGCAAAGGTGGTGAAAACGCAGAGGCCTGACGAGTCAAAAGCGGCAGTTGCATCCTGAAAAGCCTTGACCAGAGCCGGTTTGCCTTCATGCTCAAGCGGGTCGGTTTTGACCGGAATGCCCAGCACTTCAGACGCAATCGTGTAACCGCGCAAATGGCAGCCGCCACGGTTGCTGGTGGCGTAGGCCAGGCCTATGCCCTGAATGCTGCGCCCGTCGTAGGCCGGGAATTCCTGGCCCTTGGAGGTCATGGACAAGTCCGGGTGGCCGTATTTGGCCGTCAGGCGTTTGGAGCCCTGGCCGATTTCTTTGCCAAAACCCCGACCGTTGACGGTTTCTTCAACAAAAAAGGTCATGGCCTGGGCTGAACCAAAGGGCGCTTCAATACCCAGCAACTCTTTGCTGAGCACGCCCATTTCATACAGCTCCATCACCGCGCCGACCGTAGCGCCAAAGCTGATGGGGTCAATGCCCTGCTCGTTGCAGATCATGGTGGCGTACTGCAGGGCCTCCAGGTCTTTCACACCATTGGCTGCGCCCAGCGCCCAGGCGGCTTCGTATTCAAGCCCGCCCGAGGCACCCCAGTATTGCGGTTTGTTGGCCACGGTGTAGTGGGTTTCGTCCATCTTGCTGATGCGGCCGCAGGCAATGGTGCAGCCAAAACAGGCCTGGTTGGTGATCAGCTGCTTTTTGCCGTCGGTCTCGCGCGGAGTGGCCATGGCTTCGGCAGAAATGGCGGCGGCGCTTTCAAACTGCACGTCCTGGTGGTTACGGGTGGGCAGGCCGCCGACCTCGTTGATCACGTTCATCAGCACCTGTGTGCCAAAAGTGGGCAAGCCCTGGCCGGTGACGGCGTTGTCGGCAAGGATTTTTTTCTTTTCCTTGACGGCTTTCATGAAAGCCTTGGGGTTGTGGAAGTTGCCCACGCCCTTGGTGCCGCGCACCGCAATGGCCTTGAGGTTTTTGCTGCCCATCACGGTGCCCACGCCCGAGCGCCCTGCCGCACGGTGCAAGTCATTGACCACTGCCGCAAACAGCACACCGTTTTCACCGGCGGTGCCAATGCTGGACACACGGGTCAACGGGTCTTGCAAGCTGGTTTTAAGCGTGGCTTCGGTTTCCCACACGCTTTTGCCCCACAAATGGCTTGCATCGCGCAGCTCGGCAACGTCGTCATTGACGTAAAGGTAAACCGGCTTGGGGCTTTTGCCTTCAAAAATAATCATGTCCCAGCCAGCCATTTTGAGCTCGGCTCCCCAATAACCACCGGAGTTTGAACAGGCAATTGCTCCGGTCAGCGGGCTTTTGGTGATGACGGTGTAACGGCCACCGGTTGAGGCCATGGTGCCGGTCAGCGGGCCGGTAGCCCAGATGATTTTGTTGCCGGGTGACAGCGGATCAACCTTGGGGTCTACTTCTTCCACCAGGTATTTGGAGCCCAGGCCGCGCGAGCCCAGGTAGCTGTGCGCCCAGTCCATATTGAGCGGCTCGGATACAGCGGTGCCAGCCGTGAGGTTGACGCGAAGGATTTTTC
>JANOCP010000368.1:0-3362 GCA_031412235.1 Polaromonas sp. | reverse complement strand
GTGACGAGCATCCCGTCACGCTCCAGCGTGTAAATGATGGTTCGGGCAATGGCAGGGTCGTCTTCGACCAGCAAGACAAGTTCACCAGCCATGAGCCAGGTCAGCCGCGCAAGATGGGAAACAACTTCCCCAAACCGTCCGCCATCACCTCCACCGCCAGCGCAGCCAATATCAGGCCCATCAGCCGCGTCATCACATTAATGCCTGTTTTGCCGAGTACGCGGGCGATCGGCTGGGCCAGCGAAAAGCAGATGGCGGTGGCCAGGCCAATCACCACGCCGTAGCCAACCAGTGTGCCGAGCTGGAAAAAAGTCTTGGCTTTTTCGGCGTAGATCACCACTGTTGACATGGTGGCGGGGCCGGTCAGCAGCGGAATTGTCAACGGTACCACCGCGATACTTGCCCCCATGGCGGCTTTGGCTGCACCGTCTTCCATCTCGTGGGTTTGCGGCTTGGCCTCGGCCGGCTGGGCGTTGAGCATGTTCATGGAGCTGATCAGCAGCAGCATGCCGCCGCCAACCTGAAAACTCGCCAGCGAGATGCTGAAAAATTCCAGAATCTGCAGACCCAGCAGGGCACTGGTGGCAATCACGACAAACGCACTGAAGGATGAGATAAGGATGGTGCGCTGGCGCTGCGCCTTTGAAAACCCCTGCGTGTAGTGAATGAAAAACGGCACGATGGCCAAGGGGTTAACTATGGCCAGCAGCGTGACCAGGGGTTTGAAGTCCATATCTACCTTCCTCCTGAAACGTCAAGAAATGCGCCGGTGGTGTAGCTGGAATTGTCACTTAGCAACCAGACTATGGATTCGGCAACCTCAAGCGCCGTACCTGCACGCTGCATGGGTGCGCTGGGGCCGAGGTCGCGTACGCGGTTGGGCAAGCCGCCTGAGGCATGAATTTCGGTTTCAATGATGCCTGGCCGAACCGCGTTAACTCTGATGCCTTCCGCAGCGACTTCTTTGGCCAGTCCGGTGGTGAAGGTGTCAATCGCACCCTTGGCCGCTGCATAGTCAACGTACTGGGCCGGAGACCCCAGGCGAGCTGCTGCACTTGAAACATTGACGATCGCGCCGCCCGAGCCGCCATAGCGCGTGCTCATGCGCTTGACGGCTTCGCGTGCGCACAAAAACGAGCCGAACACATTGATTTCAAACATGCGCTGAAGCCGCGCCAGCGTGATGCCGTCAACGCGGGTAGTCTGGTCAACCACGCCGGCGTTGTTGACCAGTGCTGTCAAACGGCCAAATTTGGCATCGACCTTCTCAAACATGGCGACAACGTCCTGCTCTTTGGCGACGTCAGCCTGCACGGTCATGGCCTGGCCACCGCCCTGGCGGATTTGCCGCACCACTTCATCAGCGGCCAGCGAATTGGCGGCGTAATTGACGGCTACCGCGTAGCCCTGCTTTGCGGCCAGCAGGGCGGTGGCCGCACCGATACCGCGCGAGCCACCGGTAATCAAAACAACTTTGGACAAAGCCTGTCTCCTGCGAAAATGGGCAAACGCGTGTACAAACCGGGGTGGTCTTGCCACGCCGTACCAGCCAGTCAATGTACTGCAATCAGGCCGGTGCATCCAGCCCTTAGAACTATCAGGAGACAGCCATGACGACAAGCATCGATTACTACTTCACACCCCAAAGCCCGTGGACCTATCTGGGGCACGAGCGCTTCGCGCAAATTGCACGCGCGGCAGGCGCCACGGTAAATGTTTTGCCGATTGACCTGGGCGGCAAGGTGTTCCCGATCTCGGGCGGGCTACCGCTGGGCCAGCGTGCGCCACAGCGCCAAGCCTACCGGCTGGTTGAGCTGCAGCGCTATTCTGACTATTTGCATGCGCCGCTCAACCTCAAACCGCAATTCTTCCCGGTGGCGGGTGACGATGCCTCGCGGCTCATTATTGCGGTGGAAATGCATGACGGCAGCGACGCTGCCATGAAGATTGGCGGTGCAATTTTTAGCGCAGTGTGGGTGCGCGAGCGCAATATCGCTGACAAGCAAGTGCTGACCGAGTTGCTGCTTGAATGCGGCCTGAAGACCGAGCGGCTTGAGCAGGCAGGCGACGCCTCAGTGCAGGCTCGCTATGAGGCCAATACCCAGCAGGCGATAGATGCCCATGTGTTTGGCGCGCCCAGCTATGTGGTGGGTGGCGAAATTTTCTGGGGCCAGGACAGGCTCGATTTTCTTGAGCGCAAGCTCAAACTTGCGTAGTTTTTAACCTGCTGTAGTCATCGTCAATTATTTTCAGGAGATTTCAAATCATGGGTCAATTCATCAATCTCAAGTCGGCAGACGGCTTTGGTTTTTCAGCCTACGTGGCACAACCCGAAGGCACGCCCACAGCTGCAATTGTGGTTTTGCAGGAAATTTTTGGTGTTAACTCGCACATTCAAAGTGTCACCGACCGTTTTGCGGCGCAGGGCTATCTGGCCATCGCACCCGCCACGTTTGAGCGCGTTAAAACCGGGGTGGATCTGGGCTATACCGATGCGGACATGACGACAGGCTTTGGCTTCAAAACTGCCGTTGATGCCCTGCCCGGCCAGGGCGTCATGCAAGACGTGCAGGCCGCCATTGACTACGCCGCCAAAACTGGCGGCGGCAAGGTCGGCATCATTGGCTTTTGCTGGGGCGGGCTGCTGACCTGGCGCGCCGCCTGCACGCTGGAAGGTTTGAGCGCCGCCGCGCCCTATTACGGTGGCGGCATGACGTCTGAAGATGAAATTGCCCGCACACCCAAGTGCCCCGTCATGGCGCATTTTGGTGACCAGGACCACTGGATTCCGCTGGAGGGCATTACCGCATTTGCCAAAGCACATCCCGAGGTCGAGGTGCATGTGTACGCTGCAAACCACGGTTTTAACTGTGACCAGCGCGGCTCTTTCAATGAAGATGCAGCAAAACTGGCACGTGAACGCACGCTGGCCTTTTTTGCAGCCAAACTGGCCTGAAGTCATGCCTTGCGCTGTCAATTTGAAGCTAAATAGGCTCGTAGCCCAATATTCACGGCTATATTTAGCTACTCTTTTTGTAGCGCTTTCGTCGCCTTTGTCTTTGACACACGCTGCTGAC
This sequence comes from Polaromonas sp., assembly GCA_031412235.1. Taxonomy (GTDB): domain Bacteria; phylum Pseudomonadota; class Gammaproteobacteria; order Burkholderiales; family Burkholderiaceae_C; genus Polaromonas. The sequence continues at coordinate 285 of JANOCP010000368.1, read as the reverse complement.
TACACCGGCCCGCTGTTTGACGCGCATCTGCATTACAACGACGAAGCCTGGAACGGACAGACAGGTCCACACCCGGTGCCTGACGTGCTGGCCCGCATCAAGCGCAATGGCGTGAAGGGCGCCCTGGCCAACTCGCGCCCCAATGACGGCAGCAAGGCGCTGGTGGCCGCGACCCGCGGCTCGGCTGACCTGACGGTGGTGCCGTTTATCCGGCTGTACCGCAACCGGGCCGACTACGACAGCTGGTTTCGTGACGACAGCATTTACGACATGGTGCTGGCCGAG
>JANOCP010000367.1:0-10344 GCA_031412235.1 Polaromonas sp. | reverse complement strand
ACGGGGGTGGTTACGGCTGCGGATTTCTGGGTTTATTGACGGTTTTCTAATCAAACCGGGTCTGTGCCCAATGATTACGGGTATGGGTAGCTACTTAAATAGTAGCGTTGAAAAACGCAAGCCACTGTTTAAGTAGCCGGTATTTCACCGCACAATGCTGGCATGTACCCAGATTCAGACCTCGTCCAAAACCCCAGCGCCGTTTCCGGTGTGACTTCAAACATAGCTGCGCCTGCGGGCTTTCTGGGCGTGGTCATGCTGGACACCCGCTTTCCCCGTCTGCCGGGTGACATCGGCCACCCTGATGCGTTTGGCGTGCCCACCAGCCTGCGGGTGGTCAAGGGTGCCTGGCCCGACAAGGTGGTGCAGTCGGGTGCCGGCCTGCGTGCCGGGCGCGTGGTGCCTGCCTTTGTTTTTGTGGTGCGGGCCATGGAGCGCGACGGCGCCAAAGCCATCACCACCAGTTGCGGCTTTTTGGTGTTGCTGCAAAAAGAGCTGCAGGCGGCCGTCAGGGTGCCCGTTGTCACGTCAAGCCTGCTGCAACTGCCCGGCTTGCTGGCAACGCAGGGCAAAGTTGGTGTGCTGACGATCAGCGCGGGCAAACTGGGCGTCGAACACTTACGCGCTGCCGGTGTGCCGCGTGAGCGCCTCAAAGACGTGGTGGTGCAGGGAGTGGACCCGAAAGGCGAGTTTGCAACGGCCATTTTGGGCAACCAGCTTTACATGGATGTCATCCAGACCAGTGCCGAAGTGGTAGCTGCTGCCGTCGCACTCAAAAAGCGTGAACCTTCGCTGCAGCATGTTGTGCTGGAATGCACCAACATGCCGCCTTACAGCGATGCGATTGAAGCGGCTACAGGGCTGAAGACCTGGGCGTTGACCGATGATGAGCGCCTGATCAAACCCTGGCGCTCGTAAAAGGCTTACTTTTTGGCTGCGCTTTTGGAGCCACTGAAACTGGTGATGATGGCTTCACCTTCGGCGCCGGCTTTTTTCTGCCAGTCTGCAAGCATGATGGTGCCGACCTGCTTCATGTCGCTGACCAGCTTGGCAGGCGGGGTGACGATGTTCATGCCTTTTTCAGTCAGTGCCTTTTTGTACCAGTCATTTTTTTCTTCGCTCAATTTCCAGCCGCGCACTTCTGCATCTGCTGCGGCCTTACTCAATGCGGCTTGCGTGGGCGCATCAAGCGCGTCAAAGGCTTTTTTGTTCACGATGATGGCGTTTTTGGGCAGCCAGGCCTGGGTGTCGTACCAGTATTTGATGCTCTCGTAGGTCTTGGAGTCATAGCCGGTAGAGCCTGAACTCATATAGCTTTCAACCACACCGGTAGCCAGCGCCTGGCTCAACTCGGCAGCTTGAATCGTGACGGGCTGCGCACCAATCAGCTCTGCAATTTTTGCCGTCGCCGGGCTGTAGGCGCGCCACTTGATACCGCGCAAATCAGCCACCGACGCGAGTGGCTTTTTGCTGTAAATCCCCTGCGGTGGCCAGGCCACGGTGTACATCAGCTTCATGCCCTGGGCACCGAGCAGCTTTTCAAGTGCAGGCTTTTGTGCGGCGTAAAGCTTTTTGGAATCTGCATACGACGAGGCCAAAAACGGAATGCCGTCAGCGCCGTAAATCGGGTTTTCGTTTTCGAAGTTCACCAGCAGAACTTCACCGATTTGTGCCTGCCCGCCTTGTACGGCGCGCTTGATTTCATTGGCCTTGAAAAGTGACGCATTGGCATGCACCGTGATTTTCAATTTTCCGGCAGTAGCCTTGTCAACGTCGGCGGCAAACTGCAGCAGGTTTTCGGTGTGAAAGTTGGTGACCGGGTAGGCGGCAGGCAGGTCCCATTTGGTTTGGGCGAAGGCTGATGCGCTGGCGGCGCAGGCGATGGCTGTCAGGGCGAATTTGAATGTCATGAGAACTCCGGGACAATATTGTGAAGAGGTGCAAAGATGGTAGATGCAAATAATGCGCCAGAGCCTTCGCGTATACCCCACAAAAACCACTTCCAGCCCAGTGTTGGACCAACGCCATGAACCTCCGCTTTGTTGAAGCCTTTTACTGGGTGGCGTCGCTTAAAAGCATTTCACGTGCAGCTGAAAAGCTTTTCCTCACGCAATCTGCCATGTCCAGCCGCATTTCCACGCTTGAAGAAGAGCTGGGTGTCTTGCTGCTTGACCGTAGCGACAAGCAGTTCAAGCTCACGGCGGCAGGTGTGCGCTTTCTGGTGTACGCCGACAAACTGCTGGCGCTGCAACGCGAGGTCAAGGCAGAGATGGGCTCAACGGTGCAGATGGCCGTGTCCATGCGCATTGGGGCGATTGAGTCTGTGCTGCATTCATGGCTGATTCCGTGGCTTGAAAAGCTGCGCGCAGACCACCCCGGCCTGGAGCTTGAATTGACGGTAGAGACAACGCCGATTTTGATGGACCTGGTGCAGCGGGGAACGCTTGACCTGGTTTTTGCAGTACTGCCCGCAGCGGGTACGGGCGTCAGAAACCACACCTTGCCGTCCATGGACATGGCGTTTGTAGGTCACCCGCTGCTGCATAAAAAAAGAAATTACAAGCTGGCAGAACTCGCTGATATGGAACTTTTAACCTTTCAAAAAGGCTCTCAACCGCACGTCACCCTGCTGGATTTATTCAAACAGCAGCGGCTGGAGCCCAAAAAGGTGCACGCCATTTCGTCTATTTCGGCGATGGTGCAACTGGTGCAGGGCGGCTTTGGTGTGGCGCTGCTGCCGCGTGCCGCGGTTGAGCGCCTGGGTGGCTTTGCGCGGCTCAAGCCGTTGGCAGTGGATGCGAAAGTGCAGTCGCTGCCGATTCATGCAAGCTACCGGATGGACCCCACATCAGACAGCGTGGAGGTGGTGGTGCAGTCAGCGCTGGCGTTTACAAAGACCGGCAGCCGGCTTGCAAATGCACCAAAAAAATCATCTCAAAAAGCGCCTACAGGTAAACCCTGAGGAGTCGTATAGCATCGAAAAAATCGATGCTACAAGCAAAATATTTTGAATTTGCGGAAGACTTTCAGCGCTCCCACAATCCGCCTATCAGTCAAGAGCGTCATGCAAATGACACAAAAAATTAAACGGATATGGAGAAGTTTTGGTGAGTGCTTCGTCAACATTTAAAAGCTCAGTCACGGCCAGAGCCGCCATACGCAGCGGTGAATGGACGGGCCACACCAGCGGCCTGGCCGAAGGGCACGTACAGGGCAATGTCGTCATCTTGCCCGAGCTGCTGGCCAACGACTTTTTACGCTACTGCCAGCGTAACCCCAAGCCATGCCCGCTGCTGGCGGTCAGCGAGCCGGGCGAGGCACTGCTGCCGGGCCTGGGCGTTGACATTGACATACGCACCGACGTACCGCGCTACCGGGTGTGGCGTGATGGTGTGCTGGCAGATCAGCCGACCAACATCAGCGCGCTTTGGCGCAGTGACCTCGTGACGTTTGTGATTGGTTGTTCTTTTTCATTTGAAGAAGCGCTGCTTGAAGCCGGCATACCGCTACGCCACATTGCACAAAACCGTAACGTGGCCATGTACCGCAGCAACATTGCCACGGCACCGGCAGGTGTGTTCAAGGGGCCAATGGTGGTGTCCATGCGGCCATTGAGGGCCCCAGACGCGATTCGCGCGATCCAGATTACGTCGCGCTTTCCCAATGTGCATGGCGCGCCAGTTCATATTGGCGATCCTGCATTGATCGGCATCGCAGACATTTCGACACCTGACTATGGTGATGCGGTGGCTGTGATGCCAGACGAGCTGCCGGTGTTCTGGGCCTGCGGCGTGACACCGCAAGCCGCAATAACGCAGGCGCGCCCCGGTTTCTGCATCACCCACGCGCCGGGCGCCATGCTGATCACCGATCTGCTTAACCAACACCTGGCTATTTAGCGCTTTCTGTTCTTTCTTGTCCTGTATGTTTCTTAAACGGAGTTACCCATGAAAAAACTGCTTGTTTCTCTTGCTGCTGTTGCTGCACTCGCCTCCTTCGGGCAGAGCTTTGCGCAAACCAAATGGGACCTGCCTTCGGGCTATGGTGCCAACACTTTTCAGGTTCAAAACCTGACGCAGTTTGCAGGCGACGTAGAAAAAGCCACCGCTGGCAAGCTCAAGATAACGGTGCACCCTAATGCGTCGCTTTTTAAAGCCAATGAAATCAAGCGCGCCGTGCAGTCGGGGCAGACCCAGGCCGGGGAGTTTATTTTGTCGGGCGCATCGAACGAGGCGCCGGTTTTTGGCGTGGACTCGATTCCTTTTTTAGCGACCAGCTATGCCGATGCAAAGCGGCTTGATGCGGCATCACGCGAGCTGCTCGTTAAAACACTGGCTGCCCAGGGCATCAAGTTGCTGTACACCGTGCCGTGGCCACCGCAAAGCCTGTACTCCAAAAAGGCTGTCACCAAACTGGCCGATCTCAAGAGCACCAAAATGCGCGCCTACAACCCGGCTACCTCGTTTATTGCAACTGCGGTCGGTGCGCAACCGGTGACGATTCAGCTGGCAGAACTGCCCGCAGCGCTGGCAACGGGCGGCGCAGACAATTTTTTGACGTCAACCTCCAGCGGTATTGACAGCAAGCTGTATGAAAGCGTCAAGTTTTTCTATGACGTCAATGCCTGGCTGCCGCGCAATGCGGTGGTGGTGAACCAGAAGGCGTTTGATACGCTCGACAAGGCCACCCAGGACGCCGTATTGCAGCAAGCAGCTGTGGCCGAGGCGCGCGGATGGCAGTCCAGCGAGAAGAACAACAGCGACAACCTGAAAGAACTTGCCGCCAAAGGCATGAAAATTGATACGGTGGTGGGTGAGTCCCTGAAAAAGGAGCTCAAACCGATAGGTGACACTATGACGGCCGACTGGCTCAAACTCGCGGGCGCTGATGGAAAAGCCATCATTGACGCGTACAACAAAAAGTAAAGCAAACCATGACACAAGACCTCCCTGCAACTGCCGTCACTGCGACTGCCCCACCACGAGTGCCGTCTGCGCTGCGCACCGCGCTGGATGCTCTCTATATGGCTGCAGCAGTGCTGGGAGCTGTGTGTGTGGCACTGATTTGCGTGCTGATGGTTTTCCAGTCGCTGGGGCGTGAGTTCGGCATCAATACCGGCGCTACCAACGACATCGTGTCATGGCTTTGCGCGGCAGCAGCTTTTTTCACCATGGCGCATGCCTTCAAGCATGGTGACTTTGTGCGGGTTACGCTGGTGCTTGAAACAGTCAGCGCCCCCATCCGCCGCGTCCTGGAACTGGTCAGCCTGTTTATCGCACTGGTGGCCGTGGCCTACCTGGCCTGGTGGGCGTGCCGCTTTACCTACCAGAGCTATGAGTTCAAAGAGCTGGCGCAAGGGCTGTTGCCGCTGCCCATATGGATTCCGCAATCAAGCTTTGCCCTGGGGTCGCTGCTGCTGCTGGTGGCCGTATTTGACGAGTTTGTAATCGTGGCGCGAGGCGGTGTGCCGACCTTTGTGCGGCTGGTGGAAGAGCGCCACGCCAAAGGCGACTTTTCGTCTGACCTTTGAGTTTGATATCTGACGACAACAATAAAACTGAAAGACTCGTATGGATATTTTGTCCATTGGCGGCATTTTGCTCATCCTCATGCTGGTGTTGCTGTCAGGTGGCGTGTGGATTGCCATGACCCTGGCAATTTGCGGCTGGGTGGGCCAGGCGTTTTTCACGTCTACACAACCCGGCTTGAACCTGTTTTCAGCGTTCTGGGAAAGCAACGCGAGCTGGGAGCTTGCAGCCCTGCCATTGTTTATATGGATGGGCGAAATTCTGTTTCGTACCAAGCTCAGTGAAGAAATGTTTACCGGCCTGGCCCCCTGGCTGAACCGTGTGCCGGGGCGACTGTTTCACACCACGATTCTTGGTTGCGGTATTTTTGGCTCGGTGTCGGGCTCATCTGCCGCCACCTGCGCCACGATTGCCAAGGTGTCATTGCCTGAACTTAAAAAGCGTGGCTATGACGAAAAGATTGCTTTGGGTTCGTTGGCCACGGCGGGCACACTGGGTATTTTGATTCCGCCATCGATCACCATGGTGGTGTATGCGGTGGCGGCTGATGCATCAATTATTCGCATCTTTCTGGCGGGGTTTTTACCTGGTATTTTGCTGATGGCCTTGTTCTCGGGCTATATCGCCTGGTGGTCGATTCGCAACAAAGACAAAATGCCACCGCCAGAGCCCGCCACCAGTTTCAGGGAAAAACTGCGTTTGTCGAAAAACCTGATTCCCTGCGCCTTGCTGATAGTTTTTATCTGCTGGTCGCTGATAGCGGGGTGGGCTACCGCAACTGAATGTGCCGCCTACGGTGTGGTGGGTGCCCTGGCACTGGCCGCATGGAGCAGGGCATTGACCTGGGCCAACTTTAACGAAGCGCTAATGGGCGCTACCCGCACCAGCTGCATGATCATGTTTATCTTGGCGGGCGCTGCTTTTTTAACCAAAACCATGGCATTTACCGGGGTGCCACGTGAGCTGGCCGAATGGGTTAACTCCCTTAATTTGTCGCCTTACAGCCTGATTGCCTGCCTGGTGGTGGTCTATCTTGTATTGGGTACTGCGCTTGACGGTATCAGCATGATTGTGCTGACGGCGGCGGTAGTGAAGCCCATGGTGCAGAAGGCCGGGTTCGATCTGATCTGGTTCGGTATTTTTGTGATTTTGCTGGTTGAAATTGCAGAGGTCACGCCGCCGGTGGGCTTCAATTTATTTGTGCTGCAAAACATGACGGGCAAAGACAGCAACACGATTGCCAGGGCAGCGATTCCGTTTTTCTTTTGCCTGGTGGTGTGCATCATCCTGGTCACCGTTTTCCCGCAGATCGTCACCATCGTGCCGGATCTGGTGATGGGCGTCGCAAAGTAAACCCATCAGTCAAAAAATTGCGGTGCGGCCCGGGTCGATGCATTATCTTGCACCGTGACAACGACAACGAAGCTCATGCAGTTTGGCACTGCAGCTGCCAAAACCAAATTTGATGCCAATCTGATGCCAGTTGGATGCCAGGTTGAGATTCCGCTAAACAAACTACTTCTCTGATTCTAAAAATGACCCAAGTCTCAACATCTACCGTGAAAAGTGCTCCAGACCCACGCTGGCAATTCTGGATTGACCGGGGCGGCACATTTACCGACATCGTGGCCAAAAAGCCCGACGGTTCGCTGCTGACCCACAAACTGCTCAGCGAAAACCCCGAGCAATACCGCGACGCCGCCGTAGCGGGCATTCGCCACCTGCTGGGCCTCAAACCCGGTGAAGCGATAAACAGCGATGTGGTGGACTGCGTCAAGATGGGCACCACCGTTGCCACCAACGCGCTGCTTGAGCGCAAGGGCGAGCCGACGCTGCTGGTTACCACACGCGGTTTCAGGGACGCCTTGCGCATCGCCTATCAAAACCGCCCGCGCCTTTTTGACCGTGATATTGTGCTGCCCGAGCTGCTTTACAGCGCGGTTGTCGAGGCGCAAGAGCGGGTAGGCGCGCAGGGTGAGGTGATTCAGGGCCTGGATGAAACGCTATTAAAAACAGAGCTGGCAGCGCAGTACAAACAAGGGCTACGGAGTGTTGCCATCGTGTTCATGCATGGCTACCGTTACACAGCGCATGAAAAGGCAGCCAAGCGCATCGCAGCTGAAGTGGGTTTTACACAAATCAGCACCTCGCATGAAACCAGCCCGATGATGAAGTTTGTCAGCCGGGGTGACACCACGGTAGTTGACGCTTACCTGTCACCGATTCTGCGTCGATATGTTGAGCAGGTGGCCAGTGAGATGCCGGGCGTGAAGCTGTTTTTCATGCAGTCTTCAGGCGGTTTGACAGATGCCCATGTGTTTCAGGGCAAGGACGCGATCTTGAGCGGCCCGGCTGGCGGCATTGTGGGCATGGCCCGCACGGCGGCAATTGCCGGCCACGCCAAGGTGATTGGTTTTGATATGGGCGGTACCTCGACCGATGTGTCGCATTACGCCGGCGAGTTTGAGCGCGAGTTTGAAACGCAGGTTGCTGGCGTTCGTATGCGTGCGCCCATGATGAGCATTCATACCGTGGCGGCGGGTGGTGGTTCGATTTTGAAGTTTGATGGTGACCGTTTTCGCGTTGGTCCGCAAAGCGCAGGCGCCAACCCCGGCCCGGCCAGCTACCGGCGCGGTGGCCGTCTGGCGGTGACGGATGCCAACGTGATGGTCGGCAAGGTGCAGCCGCGTTATTTTCCCAAGGTATTTGGCCCGAATGCTGATGAGCCGTTGAGCTACGAGGCGGTTGAAGTCTTGTTCAACGATTTGGCCGGACAGACTGGCCGTAGCGCGGAGGTGGTTGCAGAAGGTTTCATCAATATCGCCGTGCAGCAGATGGCTAATGCCATCAAGAAGATTTCAGTCGCCCGTGGTTATGACGTGACACGCTACACCCTGCAATGTTTTGGCGGCGCAGGCGGCCAGCATGCCTGCCTGGTGGCCGATGCCCTGGGCATGACCAAAGTGTTTGTCCATCCCCTGGCAGGTGTGCTGAGTGCCTACGGCATGGGCCTGGCTGACCAGAACGTGATTCGTGAGCAGGCCATTGAAGTCAAACTGACTGCTGCCGCCTTGCCTGAAATTGCCGAGGCGCTGAGTACCCTGGCTGCGACAGCCGAGGGCGAACTGCAGCGCCAGCAGGTCAATACCGGCACCGTCACCACACACCAACGCGTGCATGTGCGTTATGAAGGCAGCGATTCGGCATTGATTGTCAAATTTGGCACGCTTGACCAGATCGAATCAGCTTTTGAAGCCGCTTACCGCCAGCGTTTTGCGTTTTTGATGCAGGGCAAGGGGCTGGTGGTAGAGGCTGTATCCGTTGAAGCCGTGGTTGCCGGTGACGCACCAGCCGAACCGCGCCACACCACCCATGAGCCGCGCGAGATAGATGACAAAGTGCGCCGCGAAACGGTGCGCATGTATTCAGGCGGCCAGTGGCACGATGCCGCGCTGGTGGTGCGTGAAGACCTGCAACCGGGCGACATCATCCCTGGCCCGGCCATCATCGCCGAGAAAAACGCCACCACGGTTGTGGAGCCCGGCTGGGAGGCCAATTTAACGGCTTTGGACCACCTTGTGCTTGATCGGCGGGCTGAGCGTGCTATCAAATTTGCTGCAGGTACTACCGTCGACCCGGTGCTGCTTGAGGTGTTCAACAACCTTTTCATGAACATTGCCGAGCAGATGGGCCTGCAACTGCAAAACACCGCCTACTCGGTCAATATCAAGGAGCGCCTTGACTTTAGCTGCGCGCTGTTTGACACCGCAGGCAACCTGATTGCCAACGCGCCGCACATGCCGGTTCACCTCGGCTCCATGGGCGAAAGTATCAAGACGGTGATTCGTGAGAACGCTGGCAAGATGCAGCCAGGCGATGTGTATGTGCTTAACGACCCCTACCACGGCGGTACGCACCTGCCTGACATCACGGTCATCACACCGGTGTATTTGAATCAATCCGTTCGGGCTGAGCCTGTCGAAGCCGCTGCTGGCACTTCGACAAGCTCAGTGCAAACGGATACACCCACGTTTTACGTCGGCAGTCGCGGCCACCACGCCGACATTGGCGGCACCACACCGGGCTCGATGCCGCCGTTTTCAACCCGCATTGAAGAAGAGGGCGTGCAGATCAACAACGTCAAGCTGGTTGAACGGGGCGTACTGCGTGAAGCGGAAATGGTGGCGCTGCTGAAAAGCGGTGAATATCCCAGCCGCAACCCGCAGCAGAATATGGCCGATTTGAAGGCCCAGATTGCCGCCAATGAAAAAGGCGTGCAGGAATTACGCAAGATGGTGGAAACCTTCAGCCTTGATGTCGTGCTGGCCTATATGCGCCATGTGCAGGACAACGCTGAAGAATCGGTGCGCCGTGTCATCACCAAACTCAAAAACGGCGACTTCACCTTGCCGCTGGACAACGGTGCGCAGATCAAGGTGGCGATTCGGGTTGACACGGAAAATCGCAGCGCCGAAATTGACTTTACCGGCACCTCAGACCAGCAGACCAACAACTTCAACGCGCCCACGGCGGTTTGCATGGCTGCCGTGCTGTATGTGTTCCGCACGCTGGTGGATGACGACATTCCGCTCAACGCCGGCTGCCTCAAACCGCTCAAGGTGATCATCCCGGCGGGCAGCATGCTGAACCCCAACCCGCCGGCATCGGTAGTGGCGGGCAATGTGGAAACGTCAACCTGTATTACCAACGCCCTGTACGGCGCGCTGGGCGTGATGGCAGCGGGGCAATGCACTATGAACAACTTCACTTTCGGCAACAACCGCCACCAGTACTACGAAACCATTTCAGGCGGCTC
>JANOCP010000366.1:0-2721 GCA_031412235.1 Polaromonas sp. | reverse complement strand
CCAACCTTACCGGTTTGCATGCGCGGGTAGAAGCGATTGCGCAGCCATTTGACGTGATTTGCTCGCGGGCCTTTGCCTCGCTCGCCGACTTTACCCAGTGGTCAGTCGCCGCACTTGCCCCGCAAGGCGTGTGGATGGCCATGAAGGGAAAGCACCCGGCGGATGAGCTGGCTGCATTGCCTGACGGGGTCAAGGTGTTTCACGTGGAACAACTGCAGGTGCCGGGGCTGGATGCCGAGCGCTGCATTGTCTGGATACAGAAAAATAGCTGATAGCCCTGTGTCGTAAACTCAGGCCCTGAAATCGCTTTAGCTCGCTCATAACTCCCGGGGTTCCACATGCTTGGCTCATTTGTTGGCATAGCTGACTACGCTTCATTTGTCATTGCCATCATCGTGTTCCTGCTCATTCCCGGGCCGGGCAATCTGGCATTGATTACGTCTACCAGCAAGGGCGGCATTGCCGGTGGTTTGGGTGCCACTTTCGGCGTGATCGCGGGTGACCAGGTACTTTTATGGGCGGCAGTGGCGGGTGTGTCGGCCATCATGACGGCGTACCCGACAGCCTTTCATATTGTTCAGTGGGCTGGCGCGGTTTACCTGGCCTGGCTGGGCATCAAAATGCTCATGGCCCAGCCCGGTGATGCGCCTATTTTGCAAATCAAGCCGCGTCATTACTTTCGTCAGGCCTTGCTCATTACCTTGCTTAACCCCAAAGCTATCGTTTTTTACATGGCGTTTTTCCCGCTGTTTGTTGACCCCGCAAGCCATCAGGGCATGACCACTTTTAGCGTGATGGCCGCAACGATTGCCGTGCTGACATTTCTCTACGGCCTGACATCGGTGCTGCTGACCTACTTTCTGGCCGAGCGGATTCGCGCCAACCCGAAAATATCGGCTTTTCTGAACAAGGCTGCCGGGGTGTTTCTTATCGGCTTCGGCTTGAAGCTGGTCGTCTCGAAGTAAGCCTTTGCCAAACAACCGTTTTCTACCCATAACAAGAACTACAAACCGATGGCCAAAATCTTCTGTGTTGCCAACCAAAAGGGTGGCGTAGGCAAAACCACCACCACCGTTAACCTTGCGGCTGGCCTGGCCAAGGTCGGCCAGCGGGTGCTGATGATTGACCTGGACCCGCAAGGCAATGCCACCATGGGGTCGGGCATAGACAAGCGCAAACTTGAGCTCACGGTGTATGACGTACTGCTTGAATCAGCAACGATTACCGAGGCGCGTGCCCAAAGCCCCAAGCTGATGGAGGCCGGTTGCGGCTACGACATTCTGGGCGCCAACCGCGAGTTGGCGGGTGCAGAGATTGAGCTGGTTGAAGTTGAGCGCCGCGAAAAGCGGCTCAAGCTGGCGCTTGCGCAGGTTGATGCCGAATACGACTTTGTATTGATCGACTGCCCGCCGTCCCTCAGCATGCTGACGCTGAACGGCCTGTGCTGCGCACACGGTGTGATCGTGCCCATGCAGTGCGAATACTTTGCGCTTGAAGGCCTCACCGATCTGGTCAACACCATCAAGCAGGTACATGCCAACCTGAACAAGGACCTGCAGATTATTGGCCTGCTGCGCGTCATGTTTGACCCGCGCATCACGCTGCAGCAGCAGGTCAGTGACCAGCTCAAGGAGCACTTTGGCGACAAGGTTTTCAACACCATGATTCCGCGTAATGTCCGGCTGGCTGAAGCGCCCAGCTATGGTTTGCCTGGCGTTGTGTTTGACCCCTCGTCCAAGGGCGCGCAGGCCTTTGTGACCTTTGCCCAGGAAATGGTAGACCGCATCAAGGCCATGTAAAGCCCAGTTTTTAAGCTTAATACCAGCTTAGCCCAATATTTACGGCTATATCCAGCTATAAAAATAATAGCAAATAATTTACTACGCATGAACCCAAGCAGTGTCCTGATTCTTCCCGGCTGGCAAAACAGCGGCCCTGACCATTGGCAAAGCCTGTGGGAAGCTGCGCACGGCTACACCCGGGTTGAGCAACATGACTGGATGCGCCCCTTGCGTGGCGACTGGATTGCGCGGCTTGAAGACGTACTGCTGTCGCTGCCTTCAAGCGAACCTGCAGTTCTGGTGGCGCACAGCCTGGGCTGCATTCATGCGGCAGCATGGGTATCGCATTCAAAAAATACCCGGCGGGTGAAAGCCGCCTTGCTGGTGGCGCCGCCCGACACCGGGCGCGACGATATGCGGCAGATGTTGCCGAGCTGGTCGCCCGTGCCACTGCAGCGCTTGCCGTTCAAAACCATCGTGTTTGCCAGCAGCAACGACCCGTTTTGTGACGCCAGCCGGGCGCGCCAGTTTGCCGGTGCGTGGGGTGCTGAATTTGTGGACGCTGGAGAGCGTGGGCATATCAATTCTGAAAGTGGCCTGGGCGACTGGCCGCAGGCGCATGTCGAGTTGCTTCGCCTGATGGCATGACCGCAGACACACGGCTAAAAGAATTATGAAAAACCTGTTGGCATCCTGCCTTGTCGCTGCCTGTGTATTGAGCAGTTTTACCGTGCGCGCCGAGCCCGATGAAGAGCTGCTGGGGAAGGCGCTGAACTATCCAATCGGCACAGCCGCCACCTGGTACAACAACCCGTATCGCGTGGGCGCGTGGTCGGCGATGGACCGGGTGCCGGGCATCCGTACGCGGGTAGTTGCGCGCTCACCCGATGTTAAAGCGTTGCCGCTTGCGGCGCAGCCAGCGCCGATCAAATACCGTTAT
>JANOCP010000365.1:0-20269 GCA_031412235.1 Polaromonas sp. | reverse complement strand
TCTCGTAATGGGTACTCATGCGGGGATGCTAGCGCATGGTGGTCATACGCCATCAGCGCGGCCTCACGCCTGGCCTTGCCCCAACACAAACTCCACCCCCGCACAAACAGCTGCCACCTGCGCCTCAATACACTGCTCGGGCGTGGCGCGGGAGCTGTCGGGGTACACCTCTGTCGTTGTCTTGTAGCGCGCACCAGTGATGCTGCCGCACAGGCCAAGCTTGGTCAGTTCATAGCGAATCACGCCATGTGAAACCACGGCTGAGCCGATGATTTCGTTTTTGTCGTCGGCTGGCGCAATGTGCGTTACGCGCTCTACCGCCTTGATGATGGCTTGCTGAAACTCCGGCTGCGGGTTTTCAGTGTCGTCTACCGCGTAAAACCCGTCTGGAATGCTGCCGGACACAAACGGCTTGCCGTCGCGTGCGGCTACTGCCGGGCGATATTCAGACTCATCGGTATTGGTGGTTTCGTGCAGGTCTATGTGGGCTGCAAACTGGCCTTGTAAAGGCGCTACCAGGCGCATCAGGGCTGCGGACTCTTGTGCGGGGCTGCCTACGCGAAAGTTGCGGTTGGGGTCAAGGGCGTCAAAGTTCCAGCGTTGAATGCGTTCATACCCCCACGGGCTGACGCAGGGCACCACCAGCAGATTCACCCAGCCCGCGTAGCCTTCAGCGTGCGTATCCACAAAACGCAGCGCACCGTGCACGCCGCTGGTTTCATAGCCGTGCACGCCGCCGGTTACCAGTACGCAGGGCAAGCCGGGTTGCCAATCGCGGCTGCGGATGGCCAACAGGGGGAAGCGCTCATCGGCATAAACCACTTCGCCATAGCCAGACACGTCAAAGCGCTCGCGCAGCAGCTCAATGCGGCTGAGCACATCGTCGGCATAGCTGCGCTGGCGCACCTGGCGCGCTCGCCACTGGGCGACTTCTGCCGCGCCCCAGGCCTGGCCAGTGGTGCCTATGGGGTAAAAGTGCTGATCGCTCATGAATAGTTTGCCCGGTTAGAGCAGCTTGAATTAAGACAGGCAATTATGTGGCGGGCGTCTTGTGCGGCAAGCTGTACCTGCGCGCCAGAAGGTAAATTTGCCCTGATTTACAGCCAAATCACCCCGTAGCCCAATGAAAACGGCTTATGTTTGCTATTAAACAACTAGCAAACAGCTTATTCGCGCATCAGCTGCGCTGTCGGCCAGCCAAGGCGAAAATAGGGCCTCTGCACAACATCACTCACTGAGACACCTCACATGACCCAAGCCCGTTCCATCCAGCTCACCGAATTTGGCGCACCCGACGTCATGCGCCTTGCCATGCTTGACCTGCCCGCCCCTGCCGCTGGCGAGGTGCAGTTGCGCCAGACGGCAGTCGGTTTTAACTACATCGACATTTACCAGCGCGCAGGCAAATACCCGCTGCCCACGCCCACCGGGTTGGGGCATGAGGCGGCTGGCGTGGTTGAGGCGCTGGGTGAAGGCGTGACTGATCTCAAGCCGGGTGACCATGTGGTTTACATGAATGCGGGCGTGGGTGCCTATGCCGACAGGCGCAACGTGCCTGCGGCAAAGCTGGTCAAGATTCCGGCAGGCATCAGTGACGAAGACGCTGCGGCGATTTTCTTCAAGGCCATGACGGCGCAGTACCTGGTTAAAAAAACCCACGCGGTTCAGCCGGGCGATGTGGTGCTGGTGCATGCCGCTGCCGGTGGTGTGGGCCTGATCTTGTGCAGCTGGGCCAAGGCACTGGGCGCAACGGTGATTGGCACGGCAGGTTCTGCCGCCAAATGCGCCCTGGCCGTGGCTGCGGGTGCCGACGTGTGCATTGACTACACGCAGCCCGACTGGGTGGCGCAAGTGGTAGCCGCCAGCGGTGGCCGCAAGGCGCGCGTGGTGTATGACTCGGTAGCGCAGCACACCTTTATGGGTTCGCTCGACTGCACAGCGCCGTTTGGCCTGGTGGTGCTGTACGGCGCGGCGTCTGGCCCGGCCCCGGCCATTGAGCCTGAACTGCTGAACAAAAAAGGCTGCCTGTTTTTGACGCGGCCATCGGTGTTTCCGCACAACGCAGATGCAGCCACCTTCAGGGCCAATGCTGCCGATGTATTTGCCGCCATGGCCAGCGGCGCCATACGCGCCACCATAGGCGCACGCTACACGCTAGACCAGCTGCCCGAGGCGCACCGCGCAGCAGAGTCACGCCAGACCACGGGCGCCATTGTGATCCTGCCGTGAGCACCGCAACCGGCGGTCCAAGTGGCAGCTTAAACCAGGGCCCGGCGCTGTTCAGTGCTGCGGCCGAGCGCAACAAGCACGACATATTGGCCACGCTGCGCCGGGTGATTCCCGCCGCTGGCCACGCGCTGGAGATCGCCTCTGGCACCGGCCAGCATGTGGCCTGGTTTGCCGCCCATCTGCCGCAATGGACATGGCAACCCACCGACCCGCAGCCCGAAGCGCTGGACTCGGTGGCGGCAACCATTGCCCAGCTGGGTTTGAGCAACGTGCGCCCTGCCCTGCAGCTGGACGTGATGCAGGGCGACTGGCTGCAGCATCAATCTGTTGAACCCGGGCATGCCAAAGCGTTTGACCTGATCTATTGCGCCAACATGCTGCACATTGCGCCGTGGGCCGCCTGCGCGGCACTGATGCAAGGCAGCGCCCGCCACCTGGCACCCGGCGGCCGACTGGTGACCTATGGCCCGTACCTTGAACGTGAGGTAGTCACATCAGAGGGCAACCTGGCTTTTGACCAGAGCCTGCGCGCACGCGACGCAGCCTGGGGCATTCGCCAGCGCGAAGACGTAGCGCAACAGGCGGCGCGAGCAGGCTTGACGCTAGCCGCCCGGCACGCCATGCCAGCCAACAACCTGATGCTGGTCTGGGCCCGGGCTGGCGACCAGGGCGGCCAAACGGCAGCAAACAACTAAATTTCGCCAGATTTATAGCCAAATCAGGTTGCTGCCCAATTAGCACGGCTACTGGCAGCTATCGATTCAGTAGCACTGGTACCCTCGGCCCACCAACCCTTTTATCCCCTCGCGGCCCTGCCTGATGTCTTTGACCAGACCGGCATGGGCCCGCACCTGCAGGTGCATGGATTAATTGTTTCGATGTATCGCGGTCGACCAAAGCGCGTAAAAACGTCGCTGGCTTGCCGATATCGCGTCATTGCCTGACAGCTATTTGCCAAAGGAAGCCGCCAAATAGCGGCTCAACGGTCAGCAGACCGCCGCTTGAACCCTCGTAACCTTCAGGAGCTTGCCATGACCGACAACACCTCACCGACCCTCAGGCAAACCGTCGCCCCTACGACAGACCACACGGCAGCACCCAACATTCCGCAGCTGGCGACCATCACAGGGTCTGTCAGTTACCGGCCAGGCGACGGCGCAATGATCGACATCCCCCGCGGGCCAGTAGAGGTTGCGCTGGCACCAGACAGTGCCACCCTGAGCTGGGAAGCCGGTGAAGGCGTGGCAGGCCTGACCGCCATACCGCGAACCCAGTTTGATGACTATGTGCGCAAGGGCGACATCAAGCTGGTCAAGCTGACACCGAAAAAAGTGGCCCCCTGACGGGCTGGGACGCCAGCCGAAGCACGCCGGAGCCGTCCCCCTGTCCTACCGTGATCCGCGTCAACCTACCACGTGCACCGTCTTGTGAAGATGCTTTTATGAGTGAATCGGCGTTGTCTCAATCTTGGGTAGCCGATACACCACAACAGGAATCGATATGAAAATTACAACCACCTCACTCATTTTGGCCTCCTTGCTGGGCCTGGGCGCTTGTACGGGCCCGATGGGACCACAGGGCAAC
Organism: Polaromonas sp.; assembly: GCA_031412235.1. Lineage (GTDB taxonomy): Bacteria > Pseudomonadota > Gammaproteobacteria > Burkholderiales > Burkholderiaceae_C > Polaromonas. Next base: position 16,456 of record JANOCP010000365.1, on the reverse strand, counting down.
ACGGGTAACACCGGCTACACAGGTGCCACGGGCGCTACCGGCAGCACTGGCTATACCGGTGCGACGGGTGCGACGGGTGACACCGGCAACACGGGTGCCACTGGCCGTACCGGAACCACCGGTAGTACGGGCAACACTATTGTGGTCGTCCCACCGCAATAAAAAGGTCAGCGGGCCACAACATCCCGCCGCTCTCTAGCGAGGTTGCCCGCGCAAGATCTTCTCCAGGTTTGCATGGGGAATCAGTGGTCCTGGAGACTGGGGCAAACGCTTGAGTTCGCCCTTGAGTCCAGCCTTGCGTGGGGACGCTTGCGCACCGCTGTAGTTACGCAGGCCGGGAAGGTCGATCACGGTCACGCCTCCAAATTCAACACGCAGCAAGCCGGCGCGCTCAAGCTCGTGCAGGGCCTCGTTGGCGCGCTGGCGCGACAGAGCCGACAGGTGACCAATTTCTTCCTGGCTAAGCTCGACGAAGCGCCCCGCCTGCGGGTACAGGTCGGTGTTAAAAAGTGCGGCCAGGCAACGCGCAACGCGGGCATCAGGCCCAAGCAGCCGGTCGTATTCAACCAAACTGATAAACAGGCCCAGCCGCGCATTCAGGTGCGACAGCAGAAAGTGGTTGAACGGCAAACTGGTTTCAACCAGACGCTGAAAGGTCGAGCGCGGCACGCAGACCAGGCGGGACTCACGTATGGCCATTGAGTTGTATCGCCAGGGGCCTTCTTTCAACAAGGTGCCTTCGCCAAACCAGGCGCCACTGCGCACGCCGGTAAAGGTTGACTCCTTGCCATCAGGCGAGCACACCGTCATGATGAGTACGCCGTCAATCACGCCATACCAGCCATTGGCAGGGTCACCCGACTGCGCCAGGTGCGCGCCCGCATTGACGCGGAGCTCATAAGACTCTGCGCACACCTGCGCCAGCTCTCTGGGTGTCAGCGCCTCAGCCCAGAGACTGTGTCGAATTGTTTCTTGCACACTGCTCATTTTTTGTCTCCACATTCAGGTACGTATCTTATGTGCCGACTGGATTCAGGGGTTTTCTCGGGGTGGAGTTGTCGTTGCAACGACAACTCCAACAGCCACCCGGAAATACGATGGGTTTCCCTATAAACGGAGACAAAGACATGACAGATCCAACTCTAGACAACGTGGGTAGCACCATGCCCGAGGCGCAAGCGCATGCGGTCAGTCGCAGAAGCCTGCTGGCGTATGCCGTATCTGCACCAGTACTGACCATTGCTGCGGGCTTTGGCGTTAATCTGGCGGCCCCGCCCAACAGCGCGCAGGCGGCCATTCCCCTGCCGTTGACGCCGCCCGACACCGTCGACTACTACGACATTGGCGACGCCATTGCCCAGACATCGCTGCCCACCATGCCGCTGGTAAAGCTGTCTATCGGCGTCAATGGCCGGGTCACGCTTGAACTGCCTCGCTGTGAATCGGGCCAGGGCATTTCAACCGCTGCGGCAATGATGGTGGCAGAAGAGCTTGACGTGCCGCTAAATATGGTCGATGTGCCGCTGTCAGACGCCAGGCCAGAGCTGGTGTTTAACCAGCTTACCGGCGGCTCGTCTTCTGTCAGGTCGCTGGATCTGGGTCTTCCTTTGATGGCGGCTGCGGCCAGGGCGCGTCTGCTCAATGCGGCAGCGGTGCAGTTTGGCGTGTCGCCTTCCAGCCTGACGGTCAGCGCGGGCGTGGTCTACACCTCAAGCGGCCTGAGCGCCAGTTATGGCTCGCTCACCGCAGCCGCAGCGTCGCTGCCACTACCCGTCAATGTGCTGCGCAAACTGCCATCCCAGTACAACGTGATTGGCAAGGCTGCCGTCAAAATTGATGCGCGCGACATCATCACGGGCAAGAAGAAGTTCACCATGGACATCGACGTTCCCAACGCCAAGCCCACCATGATGCGCATGCCTTCACAGGTGCGCGGCACGGTGGTAAGCGTCAACAACATGGGCGCGGTGCGTGCCATGGCCGGCGTACTTGAAATCGTGGTGATTCCACCTGGTGGAGCCATCACACCGCGCCAGGTCGGCGTTGCTGTCATGGCAGAAACCTTTGGCCAGGCCTGGGCAGCTGCCAACGCACTTGACATCACCTGGGGCGATGGCCCACTCAAGGGCCAGACCAACCAGACGATTCAGGCCATGCTCAAAAAGTCCATCCTGCCGTTTGCCATTCCATCACTGGGTTCGTTGACGGTTGACGGTGAGTTTGAAATGGCACCGGTCTCGCATGCGCCACTTGAGGTTGATTGCGCCATCGTTGACGTTCGCGCCGACCGTGCCGAGATTTGGGCCGGACTGCAGTCACCCATCATTACGCAGGAGGCCATTGCCATTGACCTCGGCCTGCCGGTAACCGCATTGAAGGTGCACTGCATATCCACCGGGGGCTCTTTCGGGCGCCGGCTGTTCTGGGACCCGGTGCAAAGCGCAGCCTATATTTCGCAAGCCACCGGCAGGATCTGCAAGCTGATGTACCACCGTACCGATGACGTTCGCCATGGCCGCATGCGCCCGCACCAGTACCAGAAGATCCGGGCCACGCTGCTGCTTGGGCAGGTCATCAGTTACCAGCAGCGCGCTGCATCGCCCAACGTTGACACACGCCACGGTTTTGGCGAGCTGTTGACCGCGGCAGCCGCGACTGCCCCGCAGGCCGTACAGCAAAGCATTGGCAACCTGGCTGTTGAAGAGTCGCTGTTTAAAACCATGGTCGCATCGCCCTATAACTGGGGTGTGCATTCCAAAGAGCTGCTGCCCACGGCGCTGGACCTGAACACCTGCTCTTTCCGGTCAGTACACATCCAGCCAGCGCGGGCCACTGAGGAGATCATCGTTGACGAGGTGGCCAAAAAGCTCAACATGGACCCGGTCGCTTTCCGCCTTCAGTACCTGCGGCTGCCCCGTGCGCGCGCTGTGCTGCAACGCGCAGTCAGCGCGGCCAACTGGGGCAAGGCCATGCCACCCGGCTTTGCACAAGGGGTTGCCGTGCACCAGGAGACACGTGCCTTCACGGCCTCCGTGATTGAAATCGACGCACGCGACCCGCTCAATGCCAGGGTCGTCAAGGCGACCATCGTGATTGACGTGGGCAGGCCGATCAATCCATCGGGCATCGAGGCGCAGATGATGGGCGGGCTTTCGGATTCGATTTCGCTGATTCTGAACGCGGGATTGAATTTTCAGGATGGCCTGCCGCTCGAGTCGAGCTATGCCAACTTCCGCTTCGCCAAGATGCGCGACTTCCCCAAGGACGTGCAGGTCATCATCATGCCAAGCGTGGGCGATGCGATTGCCGGACTGGGTGAGGTAGGCATGTCGGCCAACTCTGGCGCCATCGCCAACGCCTGGGCCCGTGCTACAGGCCAGAAACCACGCAAATTCCCGCTTAACGCGCAGCCCGGTTTCATACCCACTGCGCCCGGCAAGCTTCCCGACCCAGTATTTGTTCGCTAAGGAGTCACACCATGCCTAACTACACTTTTAACGTCAACGGAAAATCAGTCGATGTCGAGGCGCCAGCCGACCTGGCCTTGCTGTGGGTGCTGCGCGACAAGCTCGGCATCACCGGCCCCAAGTACGGCTGCGGTACCGATGTCTGCAAGGCCTGTACCTGCCTCATCAACGGAAAGGCCGTCACCACCTGTGTCACCCGGATTTCATCAGTGGCAGGCAAGAATGTGACCACCATTGAAGGTCTTGCCAGTGGCGACGTGCTGCACCCAGTTCAGCAGGCTTGGCTGGACCGCGATGTTCCGCAGTGCGGCTTTTGCCAGCCAGGCCAGATCATGGCTGCTGTTGACCTGCTGAGCCGGACCAAAAACCCGAGCGATGCTGACATTGACGCGATTGAAAACGTCTGCCGCTGCGGTACCTATGGCCGCATCCGCGAGGCCATCAAGGCGGCTGCAGCGATGATGCCATGACATGACTGATCTGGCGTCTCGCAAAGGCGGCAACCCTACAGCCACGCCTGTCAGGCTGCTGGTGGTGGCGACTGCCGTGCTGCTCACGGGTTTGGCTGCCTTTCTGGCCTACTTTGGCAAAGGTCCGGGGTGGGCTGCAACAGACGGTATTTATTCAGGCAAGGCAAGCATTGCAGCGCCTGGCCCGGCTGCGACGTCACCTTACCCTGCATCTGGTCTGAACCCGCAAGCCACCGCAGCCATAGCAGAGCCCGAGAAAAAAGCGGCATTGCTGGACGCCCTGGGAAATGCCGCGCTGCGATGGACTGCGTTTTCAAACGCAAGCGATCAAAGAGTCATTGACCTTCACCTCGAAACAGCGTTTGCGCCAGAAGCGCTGGTATCGAGCAAACAGTTATCTGAATCATTTCAAAAAATAGAACGTTTGCAGGACCTGCAGCGACGGTCTGAAGAGACAAGGAATGCGTATTTCGCAGAACTTGAGTCGGCCATCAGAAGCTCGGGTTTAAGCCAGTCCACCGTCGAGACCCAGCTTGCCTTGTTCAAAACCAGCAGAGAACAATCCCTCAAGCTGCACGACGAACTTCAGGGCCTGGAAAACCTGACAGCCAAGTCAGCGATTGCGATCTTGAATTTTGCCCAGCGGGAGCTGGGCAAAACGGCCGTTGGGGCCGGTGAGCTGGTTTTCCAGAGCCCGTCGCAGGCGCAAGAGTACCAGCGACTGATGGCCGACCTGGTGCGCAACTCGACGGCGCAGAACACGGCTTCTGTGAGGATTTCGGAACTGCAGCAAAAACAGAAAAGTGCCCTCGAAGCAGGCTTGCGGAGATAGCAAGCCGATGCCCGCAATTCAGCAGAATGACGGGCATCTGAAGACCGGCCGCCGGGGCCGAACCGGCATAACGTTTATCAGCCGCGGCGGCCGTTGTGCATCATGCGCTCAACCTGATCGCGCAGTGCGGTCAGTTCACTGCGCAACTGGCGGCGTTCCTGCTGGGTCACTACGCCGTCTGCCTTGAAGGCTGCCTCGTGGCGCTCAATCTGACGGCTGCGGCTTTGCAGCCTGGCGGCCTCGCGCTGGCTGATGCGTCCGGTTCGCACGCCTTCGTCAATCCGCTGGCTGATCTGGAACTCGCGGTTGTCAATGCCAGGGGTAGAGCCCGACTGGTTAACCACGTCACGGTTGGCCATCATGCGTTCAACCTCGGCGCTCAGGCCACTCATGTCGGCGCGCAATTGCTGGCGCTCTTGCTGCGTCACATTACCGTCGGACTTGTAGCGCGACTCGCGGTTGCTGATGTCGCGGTCGCGGGCATACAGGTCGCGGGCCTCAGACGGTGTGATGTGGCCAGACTGCATGCCCTGCTGAATGCGTGCACCTATAGCCTGCTGCGACTGGTCAATGCCGGGAGTGTAAGTGCCCTGTGCCATGGCCGGTGCACCAGCAAGGCTGGCCAGCAGCGCGGTTGCCAGCAATGAGGTCGTGAGAAATTTCGATTTCATGTTGATCTCCTGTTCTTCGAGTGGGTTCTGCCTCGCCTGATGTAGCGACTCAGTAAGAACATTGTTGGCAGGCGTTTGTGAACGCCTTGTAAGCCGAAGTGACATTTACCCGGTATTTACCGCCCGACTGAAGTCGTGTCGAAATACGTTTTAGAGCAGGTAATGAATATTTTTCAGGTCTTGAGACTATTCTTTTTATAGCAACAAGTAGCCGTAAAACATGGGCGCAGACCCATTTTTTATAAAAATCTACCGATTTCAGTTGTGTTTGGAGGCTGTAAGGCGGGGCCGCATGCCGCACAGCCTTCATCGGCCCCAACGCGCAGTTTTATCCTGCCAGCGGCACCGTGACCTGCCCAACGGTGAAGTAAAACGTCGCACCATCGCCTACTTTGCCCTGGGCCCAAACGCGGCCGCCGTGGCGTTCAATCACGCGCTTGACGGTTGCCAGCCCGATGCCGGTACCGGGGAAGTCGCCTGGCGAATGCAGTCGTTCAAAAGTGCCAAAAAGCTTGCCTGCAAACGCCATGTCAAAACCGGCTCCGTTGTCGTTGACAAAAAACACGGTTTCACCGTTGCTACCGGGCTCGCTACCCACAACAATTTGCGCCAGCGCATGGCGTGAGCTGAACTTCCAGGCGTTATCCATCAGGTTTTGCAGCACCGCCGCCAGCAGCCGTGTGTCGCCTTGCGCAATCAGGCCTTCCTGAATATGGACCCGTGGTTTGTGCCGGGGATCACGCCTGCGGCAATCTTTTTCAATCCGCAGGGCAAGTGCCGTCAGGTCAACCACTTCTGAGTTGATCTGCCCGCGTGAAAGGTGCGTCAGCGTCAGCAGGCCTTCAATCAACTCACCCATGTGTTTGACGCTCACGCCAATACGGTCAAGGTAATGCTTGCCTTTGTCGCTGATGTTTTCTGCGTCCAGCCTGAGCAGCAACTGGCTGAAAGCGTCAATCGTGTTCAGCGGTGAGCGCAAATCGTGCGATACCGAATAGGCAAACGACTCCAGCTCGCGGTTGGCCGCCGCCAGCTGGGCGGTGCGCTCAAGCACGCGCTGTTCAAGCTCGCTGTTAAGGCTCAGGATTTGCTGCTGCTGGTGACGGCGCTCGGTGATGTTGCGCCCCACCGCTACCCAATGGGTGAATTTGCCCGACTCGTCGGCAATCGGCGCTATATCCATCTCAAGCCACAACTCGTGGCCGTGCCGGGTATGAATCGCAATATCGGCGCGTACCGCTTTACACGCCTTCATGTCTTCGCGAATCTGTTGCAGAGAGGTGCGGTGGGCTTGCGGCACCTGAAAAGTAGCCCAACCGTTTTGATGCAGCTCTTGGCGGGTATAGCCGGTGTGGCGTTCAAAAGCATCGTTGACAAACACAAGGCGTGGCGAGGCCGCCTCAGGCTCGTCAGCTTCAAGAATGATCACGATGTCGTTCAGGCGTGACACGGCGGTTTCAAGCAGCCGAAGATGCGCCTGCGCTGCGCGTTGCTGGGTGATGTCCTGAAAAGCGCCCTGCAGGCGTACAACTTTGCCATCGGCACCACGCACCGCTTCACCCAACGACCGAACCCATATTTTTCGGCCCCTGGCGGTGAGCTTTGGCAATATGAACTCGTAAGCCGTGCCGTGTTCGGCGCAGGCCTCTACGTGGCGAATCACCTCGGCCCGGTGTTCAGGCAAAAAGTAGCTGATGCCTTCTTGCAGCGTGGGCTGATAGCCCGGCGGCACGTCGTGAATGGCGCAGTTTTCGTCAGACCAGGTCAGGGTGCGCTGCGGCAGGTCAATCGTCCAGCCGCCCAGCAGCGCCACGCGGCCGGCAATCCGGTTCATGGACAGGTTTTTTTCAAGCAACTCGCTGGCCTGCTTGAGCTCGTCAATATCTGTAAAGGTGCCCAGCCACTGGCTTATTTGGCCGGTTTCGTTGCGCTGCGCAACGATGCGGACCAGCATCCAGCGGTAGCCGCCATCTGCGCCGAGCAGCCTGCATTCCATGTCAACGGCCTGGCCGCTTGCCAGCGCCTGCTGCCATAGCACCGAGGCACGCGGGCCGTCGTCGGGGTGTACAAGGCTGGCCCAGCCCTTAGCCAGACTTTCCAGGCTGTCGCTGACTGACAGGCCGGTGTAGTCCAGCCATTTCTGATTGACGTAGGTAATTGAGCCATTCGCCTGTGCCGTCCAGACCATATGCGGCATGGCGTCTGTCATCAGGCGAAACGGGCCGTCGCTGGTGGGGCTCATGGGTGCTTTTTGACTTTCGTGACTTGCCGCCGGGCAGCCGTTCATTTGAAATGCCAGGCAAAGGCGTCAACGACCAGTTTAGCGCTTGGGCCCGCAAAGAGCCGGCGATGGCGCGGCTGGCTTGTGAGTTTGGGTAAGTGGGGGTATTTTTATGGCCAAATATGCTCTGCGCCCAATGATTACGGCTATTTATTGCTATATAAATAGTAGCGTCAGTGAACCCGGCAGCATAGGCCCCTGACAAGCGATGAAGTGCGGTGTCCACTGAGGGCGCTAGACGCAAACTTCTAGCCCGCTAGGTCGCACTCACTAGGGCAAACCCTTAACACCCCGTAATATCCACCCATCTCCAATCACCGTCAATCCATCGTCAAAGGAAACCCCATGAGCGCTAAAAATCTTTCTACCGTAGCCGTCGACCTGATCGAGGCTTATGGCAACACCGCCAAAAATGTGATCGACGCCTACCGCGCTGGCGGCGAGCGCGTGGTCAGCCTGATGGAGCAGCGCTGGAACGCAGCCCTGAAGCAGTCGCGCAGCCAGCTCACGGCTGAAGTTGCCAAAAACGCGTCTGCCGCGCAACTCGCTTTCAGCGTCTACTACACCAAAGGCCTGAACCAGACCACCAACGGTGCCCAGCAAGTGGTGAGCCAGCTGGTCAAGCTGGCTGAAGCCGGTGTGGAGCGCGTCGCTGCCAATGCCAGCATGTTTGAAGAAAAAACCGGCGTGACCACCCTCAACACCATCGCACAGGTCACCATGCCCGGCGTCGCTGCCCTCAGCAAAATGGCGGCACAGATTGAGCAAAAATCGGCTGGTCTGGCCAGCAAAATTGCCGGTGACGACGTCAGCACCGCCAGCGTCAAGCGCACATCAGCGTTCAGCCAGAAGCGCGCCGCCAAAGCTGCATAACTTGCCGCTTCGTGGCTCTTTAGCTGCCCATTAAAAAAGCGACCTTCAAGGTCGCTTTTTTCGTTGTGGTTTTCGTTGTGCTTGTGCCGCGCTTTTTCAGCGTTATGAGAGCTATCAGTCGTCCCTGTCGACAACCGTGATGGCGTGGTAGTCAGCCCAGTTCAAAAACGCCTCAATGGCGTCGGCGGTTTCATGCCTGGTCACACACGCGCATTGCGCAAGCATGGTGGTGACGACCACCGTTGACTTTCTGGCCACGGTTGCAGCATTCAGGTCTTCGACACGTTTGGCCAAAGCCAGCAGCATCTCCTTGTCTGTCAGGGAGCGGCGCTGAAAGGCGGCCCATATGTCACGTACATCGAGCACCTGAGGCTGCGACCACTCCATGATTCCGCTTGAGAGGTAATTCAGAGACTCTCCACCGAGCGGGGCAGGAACCAGTGGATGGGGATGGGGTATCTGTATAGACATATGAGCACCTTTGCAGTACTGGGTTGCAAGCTGCAGTTTATACACGCATTAAGTAGGCCAGATGACCATGCAAATCGGTCAAATATCAGTAAAGTTTGGGGGATTGGCGGCTTGTAGTTCAGGTCTGGCGCCATAAGGCCGCCTCAAGGCCGTAAAGCTGTGTAAAGGTGCCAACCTGATGCACCCGTTTGGCGTTGGACAGAGGCAAGATATGCTGATCAAGGAGACCCCCATGCCCGCCTGCCACTCTTTTGGTGCACCCTGCAAACCGCGCGCAGCCTGTTCTCAAATTCCCGACACGCGCCTCGCAAGCTGCGCAGCGACAGCCATGGCTTTAAGCCTGGTGCTGGCTTTTGCCAACCATGCGTTTGCGCAAACAGGCGCTGCCAGGCCTAACCCACCCTCGGCCAGCAGTGTCAACGCTTCTGTGTTTAACGCATGGCGCGTCACGTCACGCCTGGGCTATGGGCCCAATGCCGCAATGGCCCTGGCCGCGCAGCCTGACCCGAAACGCTGGGCCCTGCAGCAAATTGATGCGGCTTATTCATCCAGCCAAAGCGCGCCCAACATACCGGCAGCCATTGCACGCTTTAACGCACCGATGAATGACATTAGCCGTGATTTTCAGGCCGAGCGCGAGGCGCGCCGGACAGCGCGTTTGCCGGTTGCGGCGCCTGACGTCAACAGCATGATGCCGCTGGCAGGCAACGCAGCCAACGCTACAGACCCCAATACCTTCAGCCGTGAAATGCAGCAAACTGCGGCTGCCTGGCGGGTGATGGCATGCAGTGACGCCTCACTTGAAAACCCGCTGCTTGCGCGCATGACCGAGTTCTGGTTTAACCACCTCAATGTATTTGTCGGCAAAGGCACGGTACGCCCATTTGTGGGGCATTACGCCGTCAACGCCATTCGCGCCAACGCGCTGGGCAAATTTGAAGACCTGCTGCTGGCCAGCGCGCACCACCCTGCCATGCTGCTTTACCTCGACCAGGCGCAAAGCAATGTACGCGGCCTGAACGAAAACTACGCCCGTGAGCTGATGGAGCTCCACACGCTGGGTGTGAACTCGGGCTACACCCAAAACGATGTACGTGAGCTGGCGCGCATCCTCACTGGCTGGACAGTCAACCTGCCCAAAGGCGAAGGCTTTGTATTTGCGCCACGCCTGCATGACACCGGCGACAAGGTGTTGCTGGGCCGTACCTTCAAATCAGACGGCATGCGCGAGGGTGAAGACGCCATTCGCATGCTGGCCCGCCACCCGGCCACAGCACAACGCATCGCCAGGCGGCTGGCTGCGACCTTTGTTACAGACAACCCGCCGCAAGCGCTGGTCGACCAGCTTGCCGCCACCTTTACGCAAACACAGGGCGATATTCGTGCCGTCATGAACGCGCTGGTCGAGTCACCCGAGTTCTGGCGTGCCGACAACACGCTGTTCAAAACACCGATGGACTTTGCCTGCTCGGCGCTAACGGCTGGTGGTGGCGCGAAAGACAGGCGTGAGATTCAGCTCACCCTGGGCTTTTTGGCGCAGGCGGGTTAGCCCATCCACGGCTGGCAAACACCGGACGGCTACAGCACCAGTGCCGCCACCTGGCTGGCCCCCGAAGCCTTGACGCGCCGCGCCGACTACGCCATGGCCCTGGGTGCCCGCATGAGCGAGCCCACGTATCTTGAACCGTTTTTAACCGTGGCAAGCCGGGACCGTATCGCCCAGGAGGCACCGGGCATACGCACCGGGCTGATGCTGGCGAGCCCTGACTTCATGAGCAAGTAGGCGTATCTTTATCAGTATTCTTGCCCGCAGGAAATTCATCATGAAATCATTCAAAGCGCCGTTGCCCGCACACGGCTTTTCACGTCGACATTTGCTGCAGGCTCTGGGTGGCAGCCTTGCACTCGGTACGGCCGCAATGCCCACCGTCTGGGCGCAGGCTGCACCGCAAGGTGCCAGGCGATTGGGCCAGGGCCGGCTGGTGGTGGTTTTTTTGCGTGGCGCCTGTGACGGCCTGTCTGCCTTTGTGCCCTACGCTGATGCTGATTACTACCGGCTGCGGCCCACTATTGCGATTGCTGCGCCAGACGGCAGCGCGCAAACCGCGCTCAATCTTGACAATACTTTTGCTTTGCACCCCGCGCTTTCGCCACTGCTGCCGCTGTGGCAACAGGGGGTGATGGGTTTTGTGCCCGCGGCCGGCCTGCCTGCGCCCAACCGTTCGCATTTTGATGCCCAGTACCAGATGGAAATTGCACAAAGTGGCAAGACCAGCGCCGCGCCGGGCTGGCTCAACAAGCTCGCTGCGATGGATGCCAATGGCACTGCCGCCATGGGTGTGGGCGAGGCCAACCCGGCCATTTTGGCGGGTACCGCAAGAGTCAAGCTCATCCCCCGCGGACAGGCCGCCCAGCGCACGGGCGTACTGGCCAACGACAAGACACGCCAGGCCTTGCTGGACTTGTACGCCGGTAATGACAAGATCAGCGAAGCCTTCAGGCAAGGAGCAGGCAGCCGCATGCAAAGTGCGCAGGAGCTCACGACCGAAAAGGTCGCCATGGATGGCCAGCGCGAAATGGCAGCCCGTGAAACCACGCGCCGCATGGACCGCAGCCTGGACAAAGACGGCACACCGGCTAACACACAGGCCCAGAACGCGCAAATGCTGGCGGCCAGCAACGGCGCTGCCGACCCGGTAGGTTTGCAGCTGGATGCCCAACACCTGGGAACGCTCATGCGAAGCGACCGCAATCTGGCGCTTGGTTTTTTGTCAGCTGGCGGCTGGGACACCCACGCCAACCAGGGCAACGCCACCGGCCAGCTCGCCAACAATCTGGCCAACCTGGCACGCGGTCTGGCGCAACTGCGGCAGGATTTTTCAGAGCCCGGTGACGTGATTGTGGTGATGAGCGAGTTTGGCCGCACCGCTGCAGAAAACGGTACGCGCGGCACCGATCACGGCTTTGGCAACGCCGTGTGGCTCATCGGCAACCGGGTAAACGGCGGACGCTGGCACGGCGACTGGACGGGTCTGGCCCGCGCCAACCTGAACGAAGCCCGCGACCTGCCCGCCCACCACGACTACCGCGCCGTGTTGGCCCAAGTGCTGCGCGGCACCTTCGCCCTGCCTGATTCAGCACTGGCTACGGTGTTACCCGGCAGCTCGTGGGATGGGCGGCTTGACGGTTTGATGCGCGCGGCTTGAGCGTTTTTGTTCCCCGCTGCTCTGACCGCCTCAAATTCCCAAAGCGGTCTGTCATGCCCTCGCCAGCAAGGCCCAGCTGTCCAGCCTTGTAATCGACCTGGCCAACGCAAAAACTGGCCGCTTTCTGGCTCAGGCATCTGCTGCGCCACAAATTACAGCGGCCCCGTCACCGTAATACCGTATTAATTTGTCTGGCATTGGCACAGCCATAAAGGTGTCATATTGGTCGCGTAAATTCCGCCGGTTGCGCGTTTAGCGCGGTACACCCACACCCACATTTACCTCCCCCGCACTTGTCGACATGAAACGCCACCTACGCGCGCACCTGCTTTTCGGCATCGTATTCGGGTCATGGATCTTTTCGTTGCTTGGTGGGTGGTTATTCGATGGTCTTCTCGCCTGGAGTGCGGGGTTGTTGTACGTGATGTATGACACGTGGTTACTGGCTTACGTGGCATGGCATACCCGCAACCTGCGACCAACATCGTTTGAGCCAGCACTAATCGAGTCGCAAGATGAAATGACACTGATCGGCAAGCATCCAGTCACACTGGGGATATTGATCGCCGCCCGTAACGAGGAGCAGATGTTGCCCTTATGCCTTCGCTCCTTGCTGGCTCAAAGCGAAGCACCTGATGAAATTCTGGTCATTGATGATGGCTCGACTGACGGCACGCTTGCCGTTCTGCAGCGTGAGTTTGGACCGCTGGAACCCAGCGACGAAAAACTGCCCATGCCTGCCCCCGCGAGTCCCATCCGTGTTTATCAAAAACCCAATGCAGGCAAGGCGCGCGCTCTTAATGATGGACTGCTTCGCATCAACACCGACGTCGTGGTCACGATAGACGCCGACACCATACTTGCACCCGGCTCGATTGCCGCGATGCGCAGGGCGTTTGCCCATGATCCTAAACTCGTGGCGGCGTGCGGTCTGCTAAGGCCACGTTGTGCCCCCGGCTGGCGCGGCAGTATTTTTGAATGGTTCCAGACCTTTGAATACCTCAGGGCTTTCCTGTCGCGCGTAGCGTGGATGCGCATTAACGCCCTGTTGCTGGTGTCCGGCGCATTTGCCGGATACCGGCGCGAGGTGCTGCTGCAGGTAGGTGGATATCAGGCTGACAGCAGGGTTGAAGATTACGAACTTATTCACCGACTGCACCGCTATAGCCATGATCACGCGATGGGTTGGAATATCCGCGTAGTTAGCGGCGCTCTTGCTGAAACCGATGCACCGGCGACCCTGTCCAGCTTTCTCAGGCAGCGTCAACGCTGGTTTGCGGGCTTTCTTGAAACGCTTCTTGCCAACCGGGACATGGTCGGTAATCCAAAATACGCAGCAGTTGGCCGCTTGATGCTACCGCTGAAAACAGTCGATACCCTGCAGCCTATTTTTGGCCTCACAGCGTTTGTACTGTTGGTGTATTTTCTGGTCCTGCAGCAACCCGTTATCAAGCTGGTACTTTTGGTGATTCTGGCAAAGCTGATGATTGACGTGCTGTTTCACCTGTGGTCTGTGTATCTTTACAACCGTTGGCTGGGCCAGCGCGTGGCACCGCGCACCTGGTGGCTGGCCGTAGCTGCGGCTTTCGCTGAGCCCTTCAGTTTTCAGGTGCTCAGGCACAGCGGCGCCCTGTCAGGCTGGCTCTCTTTCCTGAACAGGCGTACCGACTGGGTGCCGCAGCGGTCACCTCAAAGTCCTGCCTCAAATCAACCCCGGGAGCCCCTATGAGACGTCTTGTCTTCCTTTTCATGCTGGCGGCAGCGATGCCATTGCAGGCCGCTGATTTTCAGCAAGGCCTGCGGCTCAAGGCTGACAATAAGCTGGAGGCTGCAGCCACCGAGTTTGAGGGTGTGCTTCGGCAGACGCCAGGCGACGCAAAAGCGCTGGAACAACTGGCAATCGTTCAGGGCTGGCTGGGTCGATACCCCAACTCCATCGCGTCGTGGCAAGGTCTGTTGGCGCTGGAACCCCGGCGTGATGATGCCCGTATCGGAATTGCCAGAATTCAGTACTGGTCAAAGCAATGGCCTGCGGCCATCAATACCCTTGACGACGTCCTGACGCGCCAGCCCCGATCGGCAGAGGCCTTAACTCTTAAAGGCGATATTTTGCTGGCCCAGCAAATGCCCGAGGCAGCGCGAAACGCCTACCAAAGCGCTTTGGAAAGCGGTGGCGACAGCAGCGAGCTGCAGAAAAAAATCTCCCGGGCCGTGGTGCCGAAACGCTGGCGCTTTGATATCGGTCTGGGATTTGACCGCTACGACAACCCGCGCGGCCGCGAGTCCAGTGGCTTCACACAGCTTGGATATGCAGTGAGCTCAACTCTGAACGTCTATGGCCGTCAGGAGCTGGCGCGGCAGTTCGGCACCAACGACAGCAGCCTGTTTGCAGGCGCATACTGGCTGGTAGCGCCCGAGTTGCTGCTTTTCGGTGAGACCGGGTACACGCCGGATGCCAATTTCAGGCCTGAGTCCCAATTTACCGCTGGAATGGAGCTATTGGCAGGAAGCTACGTACAGCCGTTGCTGACTTATCGCCATGCCAACTATGCGGGTACGTCAGCGGCGATTTTGCCTGGTGCGGTTTCTGGAAGCGGATCGGTTAAGACCATTACTCCTGGGGTGCGACTGATTTTTCCAGGAAGCGGTAACCTCGAGTTGCGCTATGCCATCACTGCCAACCTGGATGGCTCAACAACAAAGGTCAGTCAGGCACGCCTGAATCTTGACGCCGGTGATCGCTGGACGCCGTATCTGGCTTACTTCAGTGGTAACGAGGCCCTGCCACCTCAGGCGCCCGCAGCATTCAAGGTCTACGTACTTGGCTCCACCTATCTGCTCAACGATAGCTGGTCCCTGCGCGCCGACCTGTCGTATGAAGACCGGCCGTCCTTCTACACCAGAAAGAGCCTGGCAGTCGGCTTGAGTTATCGCTTTTAGGGTTCCGGATCAAGCGTCTTTGGCTTTAGCCAACCTCGTCCACCCTGCTGACGCGTACCCGACAACGCTTGGTACTTACCCCGTAACCAAAAGTAGCTGGTCTGACGTAACATCGTTTCCAGAGAAAAGAACGGTCGTTCTTTTTTATAACCCGGAGACAAAAAATGAAACAAATCAGGTTCAAACTGGCGGCGCTGGGCGCTGCCTCCATTCTGGTTGCCTGCGGCGGCGGTAGCAGCTCGGTGTCAACGACAACCCCGGCCGCTGGCGGCAGCATTACCGGGCTTGCCGCCACAGGCGCGGCAATCGTCAACGCCAACCTGATAGCCAAATGCGCCAGCGGTGCAGCGGTTACCGGCAAGACCGCCGCAGACGGCACCTTTACCCTTGATCTGGCCGGTGGCCAGACCGCCCCCTGCATGGTGCAGGTCGCCAACGGTTCCGGCTTCTTGCACGGCTTTGCCGACACCACCGGACGTATCAACATCACGCCGCTAAGTGACCTGGTCATCAGCAAGGCCCTCGGCTCCGACGCCTCCGCTGCATTTGCAAGCTTTGACAGCACCAAAGGCACGGCCATTCGCCTTGGACTCGTCGCCGCCAAGGCCTATGTCAAGGCTGAGGTCACTGCCCTGACCGGTGGCGCACCGTCGGGCGACCCGCTCACCGGCACCTTCAAGGTAGGTGATGCTGACGACAAGGTGCTGGACAACCTGGCGGCCAAACTTGCTGCCGCGGGCAAGACGTTTGCCGACCTTCGCCTGGGTGCCGTGTCGGGCGTGTCGCTCTCCGCCGCGCTTGACCGCGGCTCGCTGATTGATGCCGCAGCCGTATTGACAACCCTGACAGCCGCTCAGATTGACGGCGGCGGCACGGCAAGTGGCCTGATAGGGCTGACGGGAACTGCCAAGTGCGACGTGAAGGTTGTCCCGCTTAACTACAACACTGTGGGTGTCAATGGCGAAAAAACCAATTCTTCGGGTGTGATGCTGATTCCGTCAGGTACCGCTGCAGCATGCACGGCAGCGGCCGGGCTGGTGGCTTATGCCAAGGGCACTGATGTGAAGAAGCCGCGTACCCTGGCCAATCCTGCTGACTCGGAAACCTTTTTGCTTGCCGCCATGTACGCGGCCCAGGGCTATGCCGTGGTGGCTACCGACTATTTGGGTTTTGCCAAATCCGCCTACAGCTATCACCCCTATCTGCACGCCGATTCTGAAGCTTCGTCGGTCATTGACTCCATAC
>JANOCP010000364.1:0-7356 GCA_031412235.1 Polaromonas sp. | reverse complement strand
ATCAGCGAACCCTCACCCACCTGCACACCCAGCTTTTCGCCGTCAATATGGGTAAAGGGGTGAATCACTGCGCCAGCGGCAATCGTGCAGTTGGCAATCACGCAGTTGGCGCCTATGCGCACGCCGTCGCCCAGGCTGACTTTTCCTTCAAACACACAATTCACGTCGACCTCAACATCACGTCCGCACGTTAAAACACCGCGAACATCGAAGCGCGCCGGGTCGGCCAGCCGTACGCCCTGCTCCATCAGGGCCACGGCGCGCCGCTGCTGGTAAACCCGCTCAAGCTCCGCCAGCTGCACGGGGCTGTTGATGCCTGCCACCTGCGCTGCATCCGTGATCTGGTGCGCGACCACGGCCACACCATCAGCCACGGCAAACTTCACGATGTCGGTCAGGTAGTACTCGCTTTGAGCGTTTTTATTGTCCAGCCGGGCCAGCCAGCTGCGCAGCAAGCGCGTAGGCACGGCCATGATGCCGCTGTAGATTTCGCTTATCTTGCGTTGCTCGTCAGTCGCATCTTTGTGCTCAACGATGGCCCGCACCTGGCTTGATACCTGCGGGCCGGCGCGAACGATGCGCCCGTAACCTGTGGGGTCAGCCATGCTAAGGGTGAGCAGGGCCAGGCGCTGGCCGCCCGACTGGTCAAGCAGGGCCTGCAGGGTGGCCGCTTGTGTCAAAGGCACATCGCCCGACAGCACCAGCGTGACGCCATCGTCAGCCAGCAAAGGCAGGGCCTGCTGTACGGCATGACCGGTGCCAAGTTGCGGCTCCTGAGTCGCGAATTCCAGTGCAAAGATGCTGGAATGATCGGTCAGGGTCGCGCAGGCGGCCTCTACCTGAACGGCACCATGGCCCACAATTACCACCGCTTTGCGGGCCGATAGTTGGGCTGCGCAGTCAATCACATGACCTAGCAATGCACGCCCGCCCAATCGGTGCAACACTTTGGGCAGCGTACTTTTCATCCGCGTGCCTTTGCCCGCGGCCATGATGACCACATCGATTGGGTTTTCCATGCTGTTCATGCGTTTTCCTGTGAATTCTTCGGATTTGACTTTTCAGCGGGCCTGGCCAAGCCTGCACCGCTGCAAACGAATTATCAGCCTGCTCGCAACGGCTTTATTCGCCGCCCTGCTGCTGCCCGCCTGCAGCGCTGTAAAAATTGCCTATAACCAGGGGCCTGATCTGGCTTACTGGTACCTTGACGGGTATGTTGACTTTAGTGATGCGCAAAGCCTGCAAGTGAAGGCGGAGCTGACAAAGCTGCAAGCCTGGCACCGACAGACCCAGTTGCCAGGCTATATCGACAGCCTGCAAAAACTGCAGCAACAAATGCCACTGGACTTCAGCGCCGCGCAGGCTTGCAGCGTCTACAGTGACGTGCGCCAAAAGCTTTTGGCGGTGGTAACCGAGGCTGAACCCGCCATGGTGATACTGGCAGGGTCGATGGCACCCCAACAGATCGCGTTGATGGAGCGCAAGTTTGCCAAAGGCAATGCTGAATACCGCGAGGAATTTGTTGACGGTACGCCCAAAGCCAGGCGTACCAAACGCTACAAGCTGGCCGTAAACCGGGCCGAGATGCTTTACGGGCCGCTTGATGACCGGCAGCTTGCAGTGATTGAGCAGACCATCGCCCGGTCACGTTTTGACGCCGCACGCGCTTACGCCGAAAGACTGCGCCGCCAGCAAGATACCCTGCAAACCCTGCGCGCCGTACACAGCAGCCGTGGCCCCACGCCGACGGCTTTTGGTGCGGAGAAAACCCGCACCGCCATGCGGGCGCTGCTTGATCGCTCGGTCAATTCGCCGGATGAGACCTACCGTGACCACCAGGAAAAGACCACCGGCGACACCTGCAAGGCGTTTGCAGACCTGCACAACAGCACCAGCGCCTTGCAGCGCAAAAAGGCAGTTGAGACGCTTAACAGCTACGAACAAGGCCTGAAAGCACTGGTGGCCCAAGGTAACAATTAGCGTAGAGCTTAAGTTTGCATTACAGCAAAGGTACTTTTTTAGGCGGCGTGTCGTAGTACTCGGCAATGCGCTCCAAAGCCCTGGTATTGAGCAAACGCAGCCGTCCGTCCCTGATCTCGTGCAGGCCCAGGCGCTGCAGGCGGCGCAAGGTTTTATTGGTGTGTACCAGCGACAAACCCAGGTTGTCGGCGATGTGCTGCTGGTTAATGGGGAAATCAACCCAGGCGGTTTTACCGTCAGCGTCTTTTTTATCAAACCCAATGCGCGCCAGCCTTCGGTACAGGTGCATGAGCAGCATGGCCACCCGCTCGGTAGCATTGCGTCTGCCGGCTGTGAGCAAAATGTCATCGACAAAACCTTCTTCACGCGCTGAAAGCCATGTGACGTCATAACCCAGGCTGGGGTGTTTGCGAAACAGCTCCCACAGCCCGTCACGCGGAAACACGCACAGCGCCACATCAGTGACGGCTTCAATACCGTGCATGGCACCGTCTGCAAACTCCTGCTGCAGGCCGATAAAGTCGCCAGGCAACAGAAAATTCAGTATCTGGCGTCGGCCATCGCTGAGGGTTTTGTAACGAAACGCCCAGCCGCTGTAGAGCGTAAAGAGTTTGCCATTGGGCTTTTGCTCATGAATGACGGTGCCGCCCGCCGCAATTTGCGAAGTGCCACTGCGAAAGGATTCAACAAAGGCCATTTCATCGGGTTTGACGGCGGTAAAAGCTCCTGTCTGGCGCAGGCGGCAGTTTGTGCAGGCAGGCGGACAATCAGGCGACATGGAGGCAGGCATAGTGGTCAGATGTTACAGAGCAACGCTGTGTCTTTTGACATTGTTGGCGTGCAAATAGCCCCCTATAGTCGCCACCAATCATGAAAACCGCAAGCAATTTGTATGAAGCCCTTTACGTCAGCACCATGGCACCCGATGCCCCGATCAGCGCAGTGGCAGACATTGCTGGCAAAGCGCGCACCTTCAACGCCGGGCGTGACATCACCGGTCTGCTGATTTTCGATGGCCTGCGTTTTTGCCAGCAGCTTGAAGGTCGGCAAAAAGAGGTGTTGTCACTGGTTGAGCGCATTCGCCACGACCCGCGCCACACCGATGTCGAGATCATTCACCATGGCCCGCTGGATGAACGCCGGTTCAGGTCTTTTGCGCTGGCGTTTACCAACGTAGACGATGCGGATGTACTGAGCCGCATTGCCCAGCTTGACGGTCAGGCAGGCATTGCCGCGTTTACTGAACTCGTCGCAACACTGGACATGGACGACTGACGCGCTTCAGGGGTGAATTCAGCCCTGAATTCAGCCCTGAAGCGCAGCCCACATTTCCTTGTCACGCTCAGCCGTCCAGATGCGCGGGTTTTTGATACCGCTGGCCTCGTCAAATGCACGGCTGACATCAAACGGCAGGCAGTGCTCATAGATAAACACGTGGCCAAAAATAGGGTCCATAGTTTTGCGGGTGTGGTCCATGGCGGCTTTCAGGTCCATACCCGCCGCCGCCGCCTCTTTGCCTGCCTGGTATAGCGTTTGCACCCAGCGCTGGGTGTAGTCAAGCGCCTTGTTGACGTTGGTTGCGCCCTTCATGGCTTCACCGCGGCCGGGCACGATGGCCTCGGCGTTCAGGGCGCGCAGGGCTTCAAGCGTGGCGGGCCATTCTTCAAGCTGCGCGTCACCGGTGTAGACACCGGCTTCATATTCGACCAGGTCACCAGAAAAGAGTACTTTTTCTTGCTCAACCCAGGCAATCGTGTCGCCGCGCGTGTGGCCCGGGCCTGGGTGCCAGACTTCTACCTTGACACCACCCAGGTCCAGCGTCAGCTTGCCAGGGACTTCTCCCCTGACAGGGTCACCGCCTGAAATGATCAGGGTCGGCCAGGTCAGCCCAGGCACACTCTCGGCATTGCGAAAAAGGCGCGGAAAGCGCTCCATCTCGCTTTGCATGTCCTGTGCGCCGCGCTCGACGATCAACTCGTAAGTGCCCTGGCTTGCAATGACTTCAGTAGCCCCCTCGGCAATATAGGCGCTGGCTCCGAGTACCCGAACGGCGTGGTAATGGGTCAGCAGCACATATTTGATGGGCTTGTCGCTGATCTTGCGGATGCGCGCTATCAGGTCTTGCGCCATGGCGGGTGTGGCGGTGGCGTCGCTCACCATGATGAACTTGTCGCCAATAATCACGCCCGAATTGGGGTCACCCTCAGCGGTATAGGCCCAGCAATGCGCGCTGAGCTGCTCAAAAGTAATGTTTTTGTCCTGCAGATCGGACTGGGATGCAAAGGCTTTTGACATGGGGCGGGATGGTTTTGTGGATGAATTAAAACGCGCTTTGCGCAAGCAGCCCGATTTTACTTAAACGTAACGCATTACGAATAGTTAAATTCTTTTACTCCCCGCTATCCACTATCCACTAACCACTCCTCAACCAGCCCACCGCCTGCACTGCCAGTGACTCCAGCGACTCGTCCCCGCAAAGTGTCAGCACACCCGCCTCGCCAGTGGGGTCTTGCAGGGCCTCAAACTGGCTGGCCACCAGGTGCGGCGGGTAAAAATGCCCGGGTCGCTGGCCCACCCGCTTGAGGGATTCGGCCTGCGAAATCGCAATATGCAAAAATCTGAGGTTAGCCGCAGCGCGGCGCAGGGTGTCACGGTAAGCCAGCTTCAGCGCCGAGCAGGTCAGCACGGCACCGCCGGGGTGGCTGCAAATCTGCACGCCAAGTGTGGCAAGCCATTCGGTGCGGTCGTCGTCAGTCAGTGCGATTCCGCCCTGCATTTTGCAGATGTTGCTGGCGGGGTGAAAGTCGTCACCCTCAATCAGCGGCAAAGCCAGTTGCCCGGCAATCAGACGGCCAAGGGCAGACTTGCCGCAACCGGCCACGCCCATGACCACCAGCTGAATGGCCGGGCGGGTGTTGGCAATGCGGTCATGTGGCTTGGACATGACCAAATTATGACCATGCTCAGGTTTTTAGCCTCTAAAGACCCGCGCCTGGCGTTGCAGGCATGGCCTGGGCCTACAACGGACGGCAGTCAGCCAACCGAGCCTGCTTACACGACTTTTTAGCATCAAAAGTGCTCTCACCCGATACTTTATGGGCACGAGTAGCTACAAAAATCATAGCGAAATTGGTTGCTATCATTCCAATTGCTGCCAGCGCACCATGGGCCAGACCATTGACCAGGCGACCCGAAGCCCCGACGACCAGGCCCAGGGCGTGACGCAAATCGCGCAGTGGCTGAACGACGCCACTTGCATCCGCCTGTGCGGGCGCGTCAAGCGCTGCAACGGTAATAGCGGCTGCGCAAGCGTCTTCCCAATTAAACAGCGCGCTTGCATTGTGGCCAATACCAAACGATTCCATCACCAGCGCCTGCCCGGGCAAAAGCGTCAGGCTTTCACCGCGGCTTAGGAAATGGTCACCACCCGGCACGCGGCTGTAGGGGCCCACAGCTGTCAGGGTTGCCCACACACGGCCATGCGCAATTCGCAACACGCTAAGCTGTTTGGCTCGCAGCGTGATGGCGCAGCCGGCCTTCAGCTGGCGCGGGGCGGCTAAAGCATTTGATGACGAAGCTGCAAGGGCGCCAGAGTCTGATGTGCGGGCAATGTGGTCCATGGTGTTCTCCAGAAGTGACCTGATTTCAACGAAAGACATGTCATCTTCTCGCGCCCGGGCTTCACAGTCCAATGAAATCGCGCTACGCTATTCATTCCATAATCGCATTAATTAATATTCTGCTGTCATGCTGCATTCACAAACCCACCTGCGTTCACGACCCATTTCAGCTGGCCAGCTGCGTGCTTTTGACGCGGTGGCGCGGCACCTGAACTTTAGGGCGGCGTCTGAAGAGCTGGCCCTGACCCAGTCAGCGGTCAGCCGACAGATTCAGGGCCTTGAAGAAGATGTTGGCGTCTCCTTGTTCTTGCGGCATACGCGGGCGGTAGAACTCACCAGTGCGGGCGCGCAGCTGCTGCGCGCGGTGGTGCCGTCGCTGGAGCGTATTGACAGCGCGGTACGCATCATTCGCCAAAGCGCAGGGCGTAAAAGTGTGGCCATCAGCACCTGGGCCTCATTTGCGTCGATGTGGCTGATTCCAAGGCTGGAAATCTTCCAGCGTGAGTACCCCGACATTGACATCCGGATTGATGCCACCGACACAGCGGTTGACCTGGAAACCACCGACGTTGACCTGGCCTTGCGCTACAGCGCACCAAGCCATGTGCCGGGCCACGCAACACGGCTGTTTGGCGAGCAGCTCACACCAGTTATCAGCCCATGGTTGCTTAAAACCGGCTCCCCCATACGCAAGCCGCAAGACCTGGCTCAGTTTGCGCTGGTAGAAGCTGGTGATGCACATCGCAGCCAGCACATGGAATGGCTAACCTGGCAGCGCTGGTTTGAGGCCCAGCATCTGACTAATTTTTCACCCAAGCGCTGGCTGTACTTCAACTACGCCCACCAGATTGCCCAGGCCGCCCTGACCGGGCAGGGTGTTGCACTGGCCCGTATGCCGCTGGTGGCGGACAGCCTGGCGTCGGGTGACCTGGTAGAGCCCCTGCCAGACATGCGCATTGACTCGCCCCTGGCTTACTGGTTAATCGCCGGGCCACGCAACGCAGCCCGTCCAGAGGTAAGCGCCTTTTGTGAGTGGCTGAAAGTGCAGGCAACACTCACCCGGCAGGCAGTAGGCGATGTGCCTGACCCGGATACCGTGGACAACATTGACTGAGCGGCTGGTGCCGGAAAGTCGGGGCTATACCAAGATCATATTGCCATAAATACCATAGCAAACTACAGCCGTATTCATTGGGCAAAGAGCATATTTGATGCAATATTGACGCATCTTCAGCCTTTAAACCGGCCAGGCTTTATGCAACGCGTTCGATATCCCGTTCAGCATCGCGTTCGACATCACGGGCCT
Source organism: Polaromonas sp. (assembly GCA_031412235.1). Classification (GTDB taxonomy): domain Bacteria; phylum Pseudomonadota; class Gammaproteobacteria; order Burkholderiales; family Burkholderiaceae_C; genus Polaromonas. Next base: position 450 of record JANOCP010000364.1, on the reverse strand, counting down.
TAGCCCGCAAGCGCATGGTCAAGCCCACCGGGGCCATTGCAAACTTCATCAATTCTTGTGCGGGGCCGCCGTCCCCGGTGTCTACGCTGGTGATGTCAAAGTCGCGCAGTAAGGTGGCTATGGCCAGCTTCATTTCCAGCAGCGCCAGGTAGCGGCCAGGACAAATGCGCGGGCCAGCGCCGAAGGGCATGGAGATGCGCTTGGCTGAATTGGCGGTGGTAGCAGCGGACGTAACCGTATCGCCGTCAGCCAGCCAGCGCTCGGGTTTAAAGGCTGCGGCGTTGGGTATATGGGCGTCGCTGACGCTGTCTCGCCGCATCACCGCCATAACCACCACCCCCTTCGGCACGCGCACGTCACCCACCGTCACTTCACGCAGGGCCTGTCCAGCCAGCATCGGCGCTACCGGCTTCAGGCGCATGGTCTCGTGGGCGCAGGCTTCAACGTATT
>JANOCP010000363.1:0-3398 GCA_031412235.1 Polaromonas sp. | reverse complement strand
GACCCGAGTTTTCGCGTGTTGCGCAACCAGTTGCAGACGGCAGTCAACGACGACGGCTACGAAATCGACATCATCCGTCGCACCGCAAAAGACGGCGACCCGCATCCGCTGCGCATGAGCTCCAGTGAGGATGACCTGTGGGCAGTGCAGGTCAGCTCTGGCGAAAAAATGGTCGCTGGCCGCAGATTCCAGCAACTGGTCGTGGCAGCCTCTGGTCAGATGGCCATGATGCAAACTATTCATCCGCTGGACTTCGTGCGCATCAAGACTGCCCTTTCGTCCGACCTGCAGCGTGACCCCCTCAAACGCCCTAAAGACAAATTGCAGGCTGAAGTTGTACTGGCCCTGTGGAACAGCTATTTGCAGCATGGTGAGGCCGCCTGACATGCGCGCACTCAAGGCTCTCGCTCACTTTTCAATTGCTATTATTTTGATAGCTACTTATAGCCGTACTAGCTGGGCAGCGGGCACATTTGATGACATAAAACGTGATTTCAGGCCGTCTGACACCCTGATTCTTGCCCGGGACGGCGAAATCATCCAGCGGGTGCGTACCGATGCCACTGTGCGGCGCGGCCAGTGGGTTGCGCTGGCTGATGTATCGCCTGCCCTGCGCACGGCGCTGGTGCTGAGTGAAGACAAGCGTTTTTACGAGCACAGCGGTGTGGACTGGCGCGCTGCATCCAGTGCGGCCTGGGGCAATTTGTGGAACACCAAAACCCGCGGTGCATCGACTATCAGCATGCAGCTGGCGGGTTTGCTTGATGATGACCTGAGGCCCGGCGCGGGTGGCCGCAGCCTCGTGCAAAAAATTGGGCAGACGGTTTCAAGCCAGGTGCTGGAACAGCGCTGGCGCAAAGACCAGATTCTGGAGGCCTACCTGAACCTGGTGCCTTTTCGCGGTGAGATTGTCGGCATTGACGCGCTGAGCCGCACGCTGTTTGGCAAGGCCGCGAACGGGCTGGATGAACGTGAGGCGGCGATTGCTGCCGCACTGGTGCGCGCACCCAACGCCAAAGCGGCGCAGCTTGTGCAGCGCGCTTGTGGCGTGCTGAAGCTGATGCAGGTAAAGGCAGACTGTGAGGGCCTGGACATGTTTGCAGCGGGTGCATTGCAACGCAAGGCCTTTGATGCGAGTGAAGGCAGTGCGCCGCACCTGGCACGGCGGCTTGCAGCGCAAACAAAGGGGCAGCGCATCCAGTCCACCCTGCGCGCGCCACTCCAGCGCTTTGCCGTCCAAACCCTGAACCAGCAACTGCGTGAACTGCGAGGTCGCCACGTTGAAGACGGCGCCATTGTGGTTCTGGACAACGCCAGTGGCGAGGTGCTGGCATGGGTTGGATCATCGGGCGAGTTGAGTGCTGCGGCAGAAGTTGATGGCGTCACAGCGCTGCGCCAGCCGGGCTCAACCCTCAAACCGTTTTTATACGCCGAAGCCATTGCCGAGCGGCGCATCACGGCAGCGTCTCTGCTTGACGATTCGCCTGCCAATATCCAGACCGCTGGCGGGCTTTATATTCCGCAAAACTACGACCGCCAGTTCAAGGGCCTGGTGTCTGCCCGCACGGCGCTGGGCGCTTCGCTCAACGTGCCGGCTGTACGCACTTTGGTACTGGTGTCGCCAGACGCTTTTCACAAGCAGCTTAAAGCCGTGGGCTTGCCGCTGAAGGAGACTGGCGACTACTACGGCTACAGCCTGGCGCTGGGCAGCAGCGAGGTGTCGCTGCTGGCGCTGACCAATGCCTATCGCACCTTGGGCAATGGCGGCAGGTACAGCACAACGTCGCTGACACGGCAGCCAAAAACAGAATTGAAGCCCGCGCTTGACGCACGCGCCGCCTTTATAGTCACCGACATCATGGCCGACCCGCTGGCGCGCGCACGCACCTTTGGCACCGACAGCGTTCTGGCCACGCGCTTCTGGACGGCCGTCAAAACCGGCACCAGCAAAGACATGCGCGACAACTGGGCGGTGGGCTTATCACAGCGCTACACGGTCGGCGTGTGGGTAGGCAATGCCAGCGGCGCGCCAATGTGGGACGTCAGCGGCACCAGCGGCGCGGCGCCCATCTGGGCGGCACTGATGCGCTTTCTGCACAGCGCCGAGCCCAGCCGCGCGCCGGTAGCGCCTGCCGGACTGGTGCAAGTACGCACGCAGTTTGGTAGCCAGCTTGAGGCGGCCCGCAATGAGTGGTTTATTCAGGGCACCGAGCAAAATCTGTTTGCTATTGATTCAATAGCTGTTGATAGCCGTAATGATTGGGCTACGGGCATAAAACGCTTGAAAACGACGCATATTGAGGCGCAAACCCCGCCGCGCATCACTGCACCCGCCTCCGGCACCATCGTTGCGCTGGACCCTGATATCCCCCCCAAAAGCCAGCGCCTGAGCTTTCACGCCGACGGGCAGAACCTGCGATGGCTGATGGACGGCAAGGAGTTTGCACGCGGCTCGCAAGCCCAGTGGCTGCCGTGGCCGGGCAAGCATGTGGTGCAGCTTGCCGGCCCCAATGGCAAAGTGCTGGACGAAATCCGGCTTGAGGTGCGTGGTGCAGGCTTGCGTACCATGGCAACACGGTAAACCCACCCGAAACCGCCATGCATGAAAACATAGACCTGACGACCTTGCGTGTGATCGTTACCGCTGCTGACCTCGGATCTATCAGCGCGGCAAGTGACCGGCTGAATCTGGCAGTTGCTGCGGCCAGCACACGTATTTCGGCACTGGAAGAGTCACTGTCTCTACGGATATTTGAGCGCTCGTCGCGGGGCGTACAGCTAACCGCTGCCGGACGCATGCTGGTGCAGCGCGCGCGTGAGTTTTTAAGCTCAGCTGACCGCCTGTCGCTGGACCTGCACGACTACAGCCAGGGGCTTCAGGGCCATGTCCGGGTGCTGGCCAATACCTCTGCCATGCTTGAAGTTCTGCCCGGCCTGCTGGCAGCGTTTATGCACAGCCACCCCCTGATTCGTATCGACCTTGAGGAGCAAAGCAGCCCCGACATTCCGCTGGCGCTGCTCGAAGGCCGTGCTGACCTCGGCATTGTTGACATGGCGCACGCACCACCAGGGCTGACCCTGCAGGACTTTTTTACCGACACACTGGTGCTGATTGTTCCCGCGCAGCATCATCTGGCGGCCAGCGGTGCGGGCGTCGCTATTGCCCTGAAAGACGCGCTGGACGAGGACTTCATCACCCTCACGGGCGGCACCGCTCTGTCGAATCGTTTGCTTGCCGCTGCTGCAGAAGCTGGCAATTCAGTGCGCATACGCATGCGAATGCGCGGCTTTGATGCCGTCTGCCGCATGGTGGCAGCGGGCCTGGGTGTGGGGGTGTTACCCATGGAGGCGGTGGAGCCTCAACGCGCCTGCCTGCCGATCAAGGCCATCGCGCTCAC
>JANOCP010000362.1:0-2212 GCA_031412235.1 Polaromonas sp. | reverse complement strand
GTAGCGCGACGCTACCTTGGCCACTGGCGATTGACGCTGATGCGATATTGCCAATCAAAGACGCATCAAACGCACTGGCCTCAATGCTCAGGCGGCTGGGGTCAACAATTTCAAACAACACTTCGCGGGTATCCACGACTTGCCCGGCCACCACGTTGCTAGAGGCAATCACGCCCGATACCGGCGCTACCAGAGCTTCGAGTGCCACCACACTTGCGCCTATGGCTGCGGAGCGCTGTTGCAGGCTGCTGACTTCAAGCCGCGCGGCCTCTATGTCTTTGGCAGGTACCGTGCCTTCAAGCTGCTCCAGCCGGGCCAGGCGCTTTTTAGCCAGTTCCAGGTTGCTTTTCAGCTCCGTGCTTTGCGACTGCTGGTTGGCACGCTCAATCGCACTCGTTGATGCGCGCACCACAGCCAGCACTTCCCCTTTGCGCACGGCTTGGCCCAGCGTGGGCAAGCCGCGTGGGCCTGCTTCAATGCGCCCTGCTTGGGTGGGCTGCACTTTGCCGCCTGCATTGGCATCAAGCACCACACGACCCGTCAGTTCAACGGCTCTGGGCAAAGAGGCTTCTTCGACTGCGACTGTGCGTATACCCAGCTGGCGCTGCGACACCTTGGGTAAAAACACGCTGCCATCTGGCTGGCGCTTGGGGGCGTTGCCGCTAGCTGCGGGTGCTGAAACTTCGCCATGGTCATGCCCAGGCCCGGCTTTTGCATCAAAAGAGGCTGTAGCGCTTATTAAAAGGGCGCAAACAGCTATTAAAAACGTAGCGTTTGAGGCAAAGGTGGCAGCGCGCTTGCGCCTGCGAAATGCCACAAAAGCGATGGCTGCAAGCAGCAGCACACCGCCTGAATAGGTTGCCCAGCGCAGCCACGGTTTGGCGGCCCCATCATGCGCGTGGTCATCAACCGGGCTGCCAATTTTCAAGTCGCCCCCCAGCAGGTCTGCGTCTTTGCCGGCGACCACGGTAAAGCTGACGGCCAAGTCGCCCGGCTTGGTGAACACATCGTTTTTAAAGCTGTAGCTGCCATCAGCTTGCGCCGCAGCAATACCCTTGATGTTGCCGACTTCGACTTCAATTTTTGCGTCCGTCACAGGCTCGTTGGTGGCGTAGCGGTCCAGGTAAATTTTCATCTCATTGCCTTCAACCATGCCGACCACTTCAAACAGGTCTGAGTGACTGGTCACGCGCGGTGCGGCTGTGCCGGTTGCGGCGGCGGGCGCGTCGCCGTGATCGTGTCCCGGGCTCGCCCAAACCGGGTTGACCAAAACTGCAAGAGTGAAAAATACTGCTATCAAAAAAATAGCTGCTTGCGCAAGCAGTGATTGCGCTGGAGGCCGATTCAATGCATAAAAAGGGCTAGAAATAACGTTTTGGGCGTTCATGGAAACACTCCGTGGGCTTGGTTCAGGTTGGCGATGGCGCGCTGCACATCAAGGGCCGCGCGAGCCAGCGACAAGCTGGCCTCAAATTGTTCGTTGTCGGCGCGCAGGCGGGCAGGCAAGTCGCTGTCGCCCAGCCGCCATGATTTGGTGATCAGCGCTTGCACTTCTGTGCTGAGGCGAGCGCGCTCAGTCGCGGCGGTTTGCGCGAATCGGGCGGCACGCAGCTCGGCTGTGGCAGCCGCTACTTCGGTGGGCAGTTGCCGCTGCATCGCATCCAGCTCGGCCTGCGCCGTATCCAGCTCGGCTCGGGCGGCGGCTCGCCTTGGTTCGTTGCGGTTGTCGCCACCCAGTGGAATACGCAGGGCAATACGCAGCGTGGTCTCACTGGCAGCGCCAAAACTTCCCCGTTCGCGGGCAATGCCCACACCTACAGCCATCGGGTCACGCTTGTCAGAAGCCGCTAGCGCCAGCCTGGCCTGTGCACTGCCAACTTGTGCTTGCGCCTGGCGCAGGGCGGGGTGGTCAGGCGAGATGGGCGCGGCGATGGCTTCATTTGCAGCGCTGTTTGCCAGCGTTTCCTCCAGCGGCGCAACGGTAGTCAGGCCAGTCAGGCTGCGCCACTGGTTTTGCAGGCGCGTCAACTGGCTTTCGGCTTGGGCCAGTGCGGTTTGCGCTTGCTGCACCAGCAGCTGGGCTTGCAGGCCATCGACCCGGGCGTTTTCGCCCGCCTTCACGCGGCGATCCAAGTCCTGCGTCAGCGCGGTTGCATCCAGCAGCTTGCGCTTGTTTAAATCCAGTTCTACCTGCGCTGTGGCTGTGCTGGCG
>JANOCP010000361.1:0-6711 GCA_031412235.1 Polaromonas sp. | reverse complement strand
GCCACAAACAGCAGCCAGTTTTCAGGCATGGTGTCCTGCATGCGCTGGAAAAAGTCACGGCTCAGGTAGGGTGCATTGCCGTGCTCGTAGTAGGTACGCTCGTAACAACGGTAAAAAAAGTCCCAGTCGGCACTGCTGATGTCCTTGCCGAGCGACCAGCGGAAGGTGATGCCGGCATCGGCGACCTTGCGACGCTCCTGACGGATTTTTTTGCGCTTTTCCTGGCTTAAAGACGCCAGGAAATCGTCGAAGCTTTTGTATTGTTCGTTTGACCAATGAAATTGGACCGTGTGACGAAGCATCATTCCGGCTTTTTCGCAGGCTTTTACATCCTCATCGTCCGCAAACAGCAAATGCAGCGACGACAACTTTTCGTCCTCACACCAGGCGATCAGGGCTTTGACCAGCAGGCTGCGCTCTGCAGCGTTGCGCGCCAGCAAGCGTGCACCGGGCACCGGCGTGAAAGGCGCGGCAATCAGCGCCTTGGGGTAGTAGTCCAGTCCGTGCTGCTGGTAGGCATTGGCCCAGGCATGGTCAAACACGTATTCGCCGTAGGAATGCACTTTAAGGTACAGCGCGCAAGCCGCAGCCAGCGTTTTTCCCTGCCACAGCGTGACAAAGCGCGGCGTCCAGCCGGTTTTAGGCGTGGCGCTGCCGCTCTGGTGCATGGCGGCCAGGTATTCGTGGCGCATGAAGGGGTTCAGCATGCCGTCCGGGCTCTGCGCCGCGAGCAATGCATTCCAGTCGCCGCCATTGACATCGAGCGGCGAATTCAGCACGCGGATGACATAATCTTCTGAAGCTTTGGTCACATTCATTTCACGTTGTCGGAGTATCCGTTGTCACTCAAAATCTGCGTTGCCCAATTGAACTACTGCGTGGGCGACATGCCTGGCAACGCGCAAAAAATTATTGATGCCGCCAAAACCGCCTATGCCGACGGTGCCAGGCTGCTGCTGACCCCGGAACTGGCTATTTGCGGCTACGCGGCTGAAGACCTTTTTTTGCGCAGCTCGTTTATTCAAGCCTGCGATGATGCCGTGAATCTGGTGGCCCGCGAGCTTGCCGGGTTAAAAGGACTGAGTGTGGTGGTGGGCACGCCCACGCGCGGCAATACCGGACAGGGAGATGAAGCTGAAGGCGGCTTGCGCACCAAAAGCATGGCCGTGCAGCAGCGCCACAACGCCGCCAAGGTATTGCGTGAAGGCCGCGTGATTGAGACCTATGCCAAGCGCGAATTGCCCAATTACCAGGTGTTTGACGAGCGCCGTTACTTCACACCGGGCGACGGCACATGCGTTTTCAAGGTCGAGGCCGACGACGGCGAATACATCAGCATCGGATTGCTGATTTGCGAAGACGCCTGGTTTGAGGAGCCCGCGCGGCTTGCCAGGCAGGCGGGTGCCGAACTGCTGGTGGTCATCAATGCATCGCCTTTTCACGTCGGCAAGGGCAATGAGCGCGAACAGATGATGCGCAGCCGCGTGCTGGCGACCGGCCTGCCGCTGATTTACGCGCATTTGGTGGGTGGGCAGGACGAGATCGTTTTTGAAGGCCGGTCGTTTGCGTTGCAGTCTGACGGCACATTGGCCGGTCGGGCCCCCAGTTTTAAAGAAAATATGTTCTCTGCCCAAGTAATACGGGCATCATCAGCTATTAAAATAATAGCAAATACTGAGCCTGAGCGCAGCGATGATGCCGACCTGTGGGACGCGCTGGTACTCGGCGTACGCGACTATCTTGGTAAAAACGGTTTTCCGGGTGCTTTGCTGGGTTTGTCTGGCGGCATTGACTCTGCGCTGGTGCTGGCCATTGCGGTCGATGCACTGGGTGCTAACAAGATACGTACCGTGATGATGCCGTCACCCTATACGGCCGATATTTCATGGATTGATGCTCGTGACATGGCCGCGCGCATGAAGGTTCGATATGACGAGATTTCAATCATTCCCGAGTTTGAGGCCTTCAACTTATCGCTGGCAGATGAGTTCAAGGGCAGGGCAGAAGACACGACTGAAGAAAACATCCAGGCGCGCATTCGCGGCGTATTTTTGATGGCGCTGTCCAACAAGTTTGGCTCCATCGTGCTGACCACGGGCAACAAGAGCGAACTGGCCACCGGCTACTGTACGCTGTACGGAGACATGGCGGGCGGCTTTGCGGTCATCAAGGATTTGCTCAAAACCACAGTCTTCCGGCTGGCGCGCTGGCGCAACGAGAACGACCCTTACAGCACCGGCAGCCAGCCGATACCCGAGCGCATCATCACGCGCCCGCCCAGCGCCGAGCTGCGCGCCGACCAGACCGACCAGGACAGCCTGCCGCCCTATGAGGTACTGGACGCCATATTGAGCCGTTATATGGAGAACGACCAAAGCATAGACAGCATCGTCGCCGCCGGGTTTGAGCCCGCAGTGGTCGAGCGGGTCACGCGGCTCATCAAGATAAACGAATACAAGCGGCGTCAGGCACCAGTGGGCATCCGGGTAACTCACAGGAGTTTTGGCAAGGATTGGCGCTACCCTATAACCAACAAGTTTCGGCAGTAAAAACGCACGGGATGCCCCCTTCCTAACCAGCTGGGGCCTCGGAACCAGCTTTGCCGGGCCGCAGGCGCAGCGCCCCTCGGGGAGGGCTTTATTTTTAAAACCAACGGAGATATTCAGTGAAACAAATGACCGCCATCCTCAAACCCTTCAAACTCGAAGAAGTCCGCGAGGCGCTCGCTGACTGCGGCGTAACCGGTCTTACGGTTACCGAAGTCAAGGGTTTTGGCCGTCAAAAAGGCCATACTGAGTTGTACCGCGGTGCGGAGTACGTGGTCGACTTTTTACCCAAGGTAAAGGTTGAAGTCGCCGTGAAAGATGAAGACGTGGATCGCTGCGTTGACGCCATCGTGAGGGCAGCGCGTACCGGCAAAATTGGTGACGGCAAGATTTTCATCACTGACATCGTGCGAGTGGTGCGCATTCGCACCGGAGAAGAGGACGACCAGGCGGTCTGAATCGACGCTAGATTTGGTCCAGGCGGGTTGCCACAGGGGCCATGCCTGCTGCCTGTATGAGTGCCTCCAGCAGGGGCTGAGCCTGGCTATCGGTACTGATCAGGTCCATCAGCCAGTCGTTCATGAAACCGGCCTTGACTGATGCTTTAAAAAAAGTCAGCAGGCTGTCGTAATAGCCGCCGGTGTTGAGCAAGCCGACCGGCTTGTTGTGGTATCCCAGCTGGCGCCAGGTCCAGACTTCAAAAAACTCTTCCAGCGTGCCAATGCCGCCCGGCAAGGCCAAAAATGCATCGGCACGCTCGGCCATGATGCGTTTGCGGTCGTGCATGGTGTCAACAACATGCAGCTCAGTGCAACCCTTGTGCGCCCATTCCTTTTCAACCAGTGCCGTGGGGATGACGCCCACCACCCTGCCGCCGGCCGCCAGCGTGGCATCGGCCAGAATGCCCATCAGCCCATTGCTGCCACCGCCATAGACGAGCTGTCCGCCATGCTCGCCTATCCAGGTACCCACTTCACGCGCCAGGGCAGCAAATTCGGGGTCATTACCTGGGCGCGAGCCGCAATAAACACAGATTGAAAAAGCCGGGGCGGTTGCAGGCGCGGAGTTAGGCATAAGTGAATCAGCCTTCATGCCAAAAACCTTTGAAACAAGGCCATGCTCCATGTCCCGGCGCAGAGCAGCAAGCTAAGCAGTACGGCGGCGCTGCCCATGTCTTTGGCGCGCTTTGAGAGGTCATGCCACTCGGGCCCGATGCGGTCAATGGCGGTTTCAATACCAGTGTTGAGCAACTCTACAATCATCACCAGAACTACGGTACCGGCCAGCAAAACGGTTTCAACCCAGCTGCGACCCAGCCAGAAGGCAGCCGGTATCAGCACGACAGAGGCAATTGCCTCCTGGCGAAAAGCGGTTTCAAACCAGCCAGCACGCAGGCCGGCAAGCGAATAGCCGAAGGCGTGCCAGACGCGATTCAGGCCCTTTCGGTATTTTTGGGCATTAACCGGCTCGTCGGATATTTGGGAGGGGTCGGGCTTGGCTTGGGAGGTCGCGCGGACCGGTACTTGTTCAGACATGGTCGCTATTGTCGTGCCGTTTTATGGCAGTCAGGGCAGTCAGTCGCCTCAAGGTTTCTCGGCGGCAACTTTGGCCGCACGTTTGGGGCTCTCTGGCGCAATCCAGGTCACCAGACGGGTTCCTGCCCATGCGTCATGCCAAAACTGTTTTTGTGGATGAAAGCGCGCCGATACTGCCCAAACTGCCACCCAACCGACCGTCAGTACGGCACCTTCAGCACCCGGCAAACTGAACAGCCAGCTCACTGCAAGCGGCGGTAAAAACCAAAGCCAGCTCAGCAGGTAACGCACAAGGGCACGTTTTTGGCTAATCCGTGCACCGTGTATATCAACCACGCGTATGTTCCAGGTTTTCATGGCCAGCGTCTGACCCCTGGCCCAGAACCAGACAAAGTAAATGCCAAAAACGACAAACACAAAGGCTTGTAAAGCGTTGCGGTTGTCCAGCGCATTGCGGGTCTGGCTCAGGGTGCTGAACAGATAACCAGAAATAAACACCACGCCAAACATTAAGAGGCCCTCATAGCCCCAGCAGGCCATACGTCTCGGAATGGATGGCGTTTGAGGTGTGGGAGTTGTCGTTATAGTCACTATGAATTTTGTAGCTGGTGATGCCCGCCAGTCATGGGCGTAGACGGGAATGCGCATTAAAATATACAAACTGCGGGTTGCCGGATACCTGGCTTTTAAGGTGAGGCTGTTGCGCCGGTAGTGATGCCGACAGCCGCAGGCACAGTGTCACGTACCGGGTTCGATGGGTTCAAAGGGTTGGGGGCTGACTTGGTGCTGTGCGGAGGGACGGTCGCCAGCTTCTGCGGTGCAACCGGCTTGACCGCCAGAGCTGCGCCCACGGGTCGCGGTGTGGCATCAGCGGCAAGCTTTTGCTTTTCTTCGGGGCTCAGAGCCTGGTAGGTTTGCCACTTTGCCTTTTTTTCTTCAGGTGTCAACTGTTTGGACAACTCTTTGGTTTTTGCGAAGTTAAGCCGAGCCTCGGCGCGCTGCCGGGGACTCAGCGCAACCCACTCGTTCATGCGGCTATGCATGGTGGCCTGGCCCTCGGGTGGCAGGGACGGGTAGCTTTTTGATATTTCCAGCCATTTGCGCTTTTGCGCTTCGCTAATGGTGTTCCAGCTCGCAGCCAGGGGCTTCAGGGTTTGCTGCTGCATGGTCGTAAGCTCTGCCCATGTCGGCCTGGAAATCGAATCCTTGATCGGTGGCGCTGCTACCGATGGCCTGGAAGATGCAGCAGCACTTGCCGACGAAGCTGGTTTAGCTGTTTGAGCAAATCCTGGGCTGACAAAAACCATCAGTGTGATGAGAACCAGCAATACGAGGCCATAGGGCATAAGTTGCAGCCGCAATGCCGCCGCATGCCGCGCCATCATTGTTGAAGCCTGACACCGAACGGGCGCGAGGGCAGGTAACACAACTGCTTTCCCGATCATTGGGCAGTAAGGGCTTAGCGCGTGACCTTGAGAAACTGCACGAATCCAGGGTCCGAAAAAGCGGAGGGTGGCAGCTCGTCCGTCAGCAGCGCTGCATCAACTTCGGCCACTTCCTGGGCTCGGTTGTCATTTTGAATTGAGTTGATGGCCAGCAAGCCCACTACCAGTGCGATCAGGGGTATTACCGAGCCGATTCGCGACCACAGGTTCATACCGTCCTCGCTGCCCCAGATGAGGGATGCGCTGTGACCACTGCTGACTACGCTACTGGCAGTCCGGGTTTTGGCAACTTTACGTTTTGATACGGCTTGTACACGCGCTGCGCGAAGGCGCTCGGAGATGTCGTACGGAAGGTCCGATGTGCCGGCAGACAGATAAGACGCGGCTTTCAATGCGAAGCGGTCTTGCAGGATATCGGATCGGTTTTGTAGTGAATTAGTCATATTTTTATACCTTTGGCAGTCAGCGCTTTGCTGAGAGCTAGAACCGCGCGGGAACAATGAGTTTTGACACTGCCCTCGGAGCAACCCATGGCTGCAGCCGTTTCAGCCACGTCCAGCTCCTCCCAGTAACGCATCAGAAACGCTTCTCGTTGACGGCCTGGCAACTGTTTAACCTCTACTTCTATCTGGTGCAATATCTGGGCCCGTTCGGTCGCATCCTGGGCGCTTTCAGTGCCTTCTGAGTCATTCAACGCCTCTAAAGTTTCCAGAATATCAAAATCTCCTTCCTCGCCGGCGGATTCGAAGTCGCTCATATTGGAGAAAAGGGCATTTCTGGTTTTGCGGCGGCGAAACCAGTCAAGTGTGGTGTTGGATAAAATTCGCTGAAACAACATCGGCAACTCTGCCAAAGGCTTGTCGCCGTAGCTGTGCGCCAGCTTCATCATGCTGTCCTGAACAATATCAAGGGCAGCTTCGTCATCCCGCACGTGGTAGACACTCCTCTTGAAAGCCCGTTTTTCAACGCTTTTCAGGAAGTCAGAGAGTTCTTGTTCAGTTGCCAACGGTATGGGTATCCGGTTTTGTCCAGCGCTGTAATTATTAGGTATCCCGACTTAAAATTATCGCATCGCGGCCCGAGCTACTTAACCGAGCGGCAGGTTTGCCATTTGCCGCGCAATGTGAAATGTCATAATACGGCTTGCAATTCAAAAGGCAAACGGGTCATGACTCGGCAGATTAT
>JANOCP010000360.1:0-5149 GCA_031412235.1 Polaromonas sp. | reverse complement strand
GTGCTTAGTGGCCCCCGGCAATCCGGCAAAAGCACCTTGGCCCAGAAGTTCCTTAGCCGCCAGTCTCCAAATTATTTCGATCTGGAATATCCACCGCATGCCTTGCGGCTGGAGCAGCCCGTTCAGATGCTTGAGGCTTTGCATGGGTTAATCGTCATTGATGAAGTCCAGCTTAAGCCGGGTCTGTTTCCGTTGCTTAGGGTGCTTATGGATCGTACCGATTCGCCGGGGCAGTTTCTTTTGTTGGGTAGTGCTTCGCCCGCTTTGCTCAGGCAAGCGGGGGAGTCTTTGCTTGGGCGGGTAGAAACTATAGATGTTGGTGGCTTTGACCTGCAGGAAATTTACGATTACGAGGGTCATTATTCTGACGAGGCCGCTGATCGTTTGTGGCTTCGCGGCGGTTTTCCCCGGGCATACCTGGCAGCTTCCGATGAAGACAGTATGGTGTGGCGAGGTCATGCGGTTTCGGATCACGTACGCGTGGATATTCCCCAGTTCGGTATAAATATCGCGGCGCCAGCCCTGCTACGGTTTTGGACCATGCTTGCCCATTACCATGGGCAGATCTGGTCAGCTGCACCGTCGGCACAGTCTATGGGCGTATCTGAACCCACCATCCGCCGTTATCTTGATACCTTGACTCAAACGCTGATGATTCGCCAGCTTCAACCTTGGCATGAGAACCTTGGCAAGCGGCAGGTCAAGGCGCCTAAAATCTATTTTCGCGATACCGGGTTGCTGCATTCACTGATGGGTATCAACACGCTGTCGCAGCTACTTGCACATCCGCAAGGCGGTGCTAGCTGGGAAGGCTTCGCGCTGGAGCAGGTTTTACGCATCGCGCAGCCGGATCAGGCTTACTTTTGGGCCACTCACCAGGGTGCTGAGCTCGACCTGCTGATGTTGAAGGGTGGTCAACGAGTCGGTGTCGAGTTCAAGCGCGCAGACGCTCCCCGAGTCACTACCAGCATGCGCATTGCCATGAGCGATTTGAAGCTGGACGCACTTTATGTGGTTTACCCGGGCCTGCACCGCTACAAACTCGCTGACCGGGTTGAGGCTGTGCCGCTTTGGGCCATGTTGACCGGGTGATCCCTGCATGAGCCGCATCGCCGTTATTGACTTTGAAACCACCGGCCTGTCGCCCGCCATGGGTGACCGCGCCACCGAAGTAGCCATCGTGCTGCTTGAAAACGGCCAGGTGGTTGACCGCTTTCAAAGCCTCATGAACGCCGGGCAGCGGATTCCGTCTTTTATTGAAGCCTTCACCGGCATCAGCAACGCCATGATTGCAAGAGCGCCATCTGCGGCAAGCGTGATGGGCGATGCCAGCCGATTTGTAGCCAATGCCCCCATGGTGGCGCACAACGCCTCGTTTGACCGCAAGTTCTGGCAGGCCGAGTTGGCGCGCGTAGGGCATATGGCAACCCAGCCATTCGCTTGCACCATGCTGGTCGCCAGGCGGCTGTACCCGCAGGCACCCAGCCACAAGCTCGGCGTGCTTGTTGATTACCACCACCTGCCCAAAGCCGGGCGTGCTCACCGGGCTATGGCTGATGCTGAAATGGCGGCATCGCTGCTCGGGCAGATCCAGCACGATTTGCGCACCCGACACCGCATAGCCAGGGCAGACCACGCCTTGCTGATGGCGTTGCAGCGCTGCGCCAAGCCGGCAGTGGGGGCGCTGATGGCGAGACATACGCAAGCGGCCGGGGCCTGACTTTGGGTTTGGGCGTAGGCTTTAGCGGAGGTCTTGAGGTCTAAGGCACTTTTCGCCTTGGCTGACTTATAATATGACTAGTCCGACTAGATAGAAAGATCTTATGTCCATCTGGCAACTGCAGGAAGCAAAAAGCAAATTCAGTGACGTGGTGAAGCGTGCCCAGAGTGAGGGGCCGCAAGGCATCACGGTGCGTGGCGAGCCCGTGGCCGTGCTGGTCTCACGCGCAGACTACGCGCGCCTGGCGCAACCCAAGCCCCGGTTTGTTGAGTTCATGCAGCGCTCCCCGCTGATGGGTGTCGAGCTTGACACCAGCAGGCAGACAGACCTGACGCGTGAGATTGCCCTGTGAGCTATCTGATTGATACCAACGTCATCTCTGAGCTGGTCCGCGCAAAGCCCGACGCCGCAGTACTCGACTGGTTTGCCAATATCCCTGACGAAGCACTCTTTTTAAGCGTGTTAACGCTTGGTGAAATCCGTAAAGGCGTGGAGAAACTGGCGAGCCCCGAAGACACGGCTCGCCGCGAAAGACTGCGCCTGTGGCTTGAGCACGATTTGCGCGACTGGTTTGGCCCGCGCATTTTGCCGATAGGCCCCGACGTGGCCGACCACTGGGGCCGGTTGCTCGCACAGGCCGGCCGCCCTGTACCCGCCATAGACAGTCTGCTTGCCGCCACGGCGCTGCACCATGACCTGCGGCTGGTGACGCGCAACATCCGTGACTTTGACTATGCGGGGCTGGAAGTGATCAATCCGTGGGGTGTGGCGGGTTTGTAAGGTAC
This sequence comes from Polaromonas sp., assembly GCA_031412235.1. Classification (GTDB taxonomy): domain Bacteria; phylum Pseudomonadota; class Gammaproteobacteria; order Burkholderiales; family Burkholderiaceae_C; genus Polaromonas. The sequence goes on along the minus strand of JANOCP010000360.1, from coordinate 2,644 downwards.
TGCGACTGGCGGCTACCCGTTGCCATGCTTTGGCTGGCCTATAATTCCTTACTACTCGTAAGGAATATCATGCCCATCGCCACACTCACCAGCAAGGGTCAAATCACATTGCCCATGGCAGTTCGCACAGCCCTGGGTCTTGAGGCCGGAAACCAGGTAGATTTTGTGATGCAGGGTACGGGTTTTGTTCTGGTACCGGTGCGTTGCGAAGTCGGCGTCTTGAAGGGCCGTTTTGCCGGGCGGGTTAAAAAGCCCGCAAGCATTGAGGCCATGGACAAAGCCATCGCGCTGGGCGCTGCAAGCCGCAACAAAAAGCCCGCATGATTGGCCTCGACACCAATGTGCTGGTGCGCTATCTGGCGCAGGACGATGTCAAACAGGCCGCTGCGGCAACGCGCCTGATTGAAAAGGAACTGACCGCCAGCAGGCAGGGTTTTATAAGCCTGGTGGTTTTGTCAGAGCTGTGCTGGGTCTTGAGCAGCATTTACAGTGCCACGACTGAAGAACTGGTTGCCACGGTGCAAGACCTGCTGAATACGCCACAGTTTCAGGTAGAGCGGCGTGAAGCCGTGCGGGCGGCGATAGCCAGACTCAAAACCAACCCGACCCGCAAGGCCGGACTGGCCGACGCGCTGATCGCGGCGATTGCGGAGAGCGAAGGTTGTACGGGCACCGTGACTTTCGACAAGGCTGCAATGTGCGCTGCGGGTATGACTTTATTGGTTTGAGAGTGCTATTTATTTAGTAGTCGCTTGCACAAGAATCTATTGGGCGACAAGCCAAAACAGTTTTTTTATGCCCCTCAACCCGCTTGAAACTCCACATGCACCCGTTGACCCAGGTGCGCGGCGATGTTGACCAACGCATCGAGCGAAAAGCGGGAGATGCGCCCCCGCAGCAGCTCATTGACGCTAGGCTGGGTGACGCTGCAATGCTTTGCGGCTTCAAGCTGTTTCCAGCCGTTCTTTTGAATCAATGCTGTGATTTTGTCCATCAGCACTGTGCGATTGTTGTGCCACAAGCAAAATCTTGCGAAGCATGCCGAGGCGACGCTTGAGACCCCTATCCGTTAAAGAAGCGAAGTTGTGATGAACTTGGAATTGCACGTCAGCCCAATCGTGCGGCACCTCAGTCAGCAAGTAGCACACGCGGTTCACAAAATGAATGCCGGGCACGATCCATTGGTCTGGACCGCAGCATCCATCAAGAACTGTCCAGACGTACTTAACCGGAAAATCTCTAACTAGCTGTAACTCGTGGCCGTAGGTCTCTAAGCCGAGGCCACCCCAGATATCGAACTCCGACTTGTCATGCCGAAACGGACGAAAGTGTTCGTAGAAAACGTCTTCGTGAAAAGTAGTCGGTGACATCATTTAGACCTCCCAATGCGGTGACAGCTTCTCGTTCCAAACTTCAACGCTTTTGATCTTTTTAGTCAGGCTTTTAACCGTACCAAAAATCGGCAAAATCAAGTCGGCAGCAGTCGCGGCTCTTGATTCTTCAAACGTGTGCCACACGTGGTCGTCTGCAGTGGGGCCACTGCTGAACGCCCACAGCTCTGCATAAAGCGCGGGAATGCCAAGTTGTTCTGCAATGAAAAACTCGCCCGAGTCAAAGCGTTGTCGCATAACTTCAACATCGGCTACTGAGACCGAGCCTTTAAGCAATAGCTGCCCATACGCTTTGTAATTTGACGCGTCCCTGTGCAGATAGCTAAACACGCTGAACTTGGCCACTTGTTTTGCCTAAACGGAATCAGCGCCCAGAAATACTTCTGCCCTATGCCGTGCCAAAAATGCAGGTTCAGGTCGAAAACGATCAGGTACTTCAATTTGATGACCTTGCAGCGGCAGAAATGTTGCTTTGATAAAAGTTTCCTCCCTAGTGACCAGCTCAGTTGACAACACAACGCGAAAATCATCGGTCAATGTAATCAATCCTTTGTCAAAGGCCCTGTCGTGTATCGCAGACAAGCAAAGTCCGTTGCTTGGATTAAGCCGATTCGTTTTGTCTCGACTCCATGGCACGATGTGACTTGCGATCAGCAGTCGCGGCTCAGACAAACCAGTCATGCAGCAGCGGCCACGGTAAGTGCTCAGTACGGCACGGCGAAAAAAGTGCTGCTTAATTCTTTGAGCGGTTAAGACTTGTCTGGTCTCTCCTGTGAAGTCTTCAGGGAACAACGTGTCATCTTCCTGTTGCGGTTCGTCTGGCACTTGTTGTTGGTTTTCTGCGCTGTACTGCAATATCAGCTGATGGCATTCCAACGCAAGTCGCTCCCAATTCGCGTGGAATTCGTCCCACACAAGACGGTCAAGTGCAGAGGCATTTCCAAGCGCGGCCTTGCCAGCGCTCTTGACGACTGGATCATTGCTTGCGATGTTCAACATCTTCATAGCCAAGGCGTCTGAAGTTCGCCCGATTATTTTTGACAGCGCGATGATTTCTGGATTGCGCCCATGAATTCGACCATACGGCAACTGACAGTACAAATGAAAAGCAAGTTTGACTTGTTCTTTTGTCCAAAGTCCAGTTGCCATGTTGCTATCCCCGTGAGTTGATCAATGATGCCGCCAGTTTAATGACGACTTGAGAAGAATAGTCGTCAAGAGCGTCTTTGTAACCCAGGGCTTTGCCTGGGGTC